>NZ_JBEHWS010000006.1:0-278667 GCF_040239565.1 Fulvimarina thalattae | reverse complement strand
TCTGTTCTCTTTCGAGAGATGAAAGATGGACGTAGGATGGCAACGCAACACTCCAATTGGTCTGGACAACCGAGCCGATCATACATCGGCTCTGGGGTGTTGCACTTCGCGCTGGAAATCAGGGAGCGTATCGCGTTACCTCGCCCAGCTCGACACGGTCGACCGCCAGGAGCCGACGCCGGAGCTTGCTGCCAAGGTCGTTCGGCTGAAGGAGAAGATTGCCCGTCTTGGACAGGAGATGGAGCGCCTTGCTGGCCTGGAAGCGCAGATGGCGGCGGCACCGGACCGGCAGGTTTCGCTGACCGATCCCGACGCCCGCTCGATGGCGACCAGCGGGCGCGGCTCGGGCATGGTCGGCTACAACGTCCAGGTGGCGGTGGAGACCGAGCATCATCTGATCGTCGCTCACGAGGTCACCAATGTCGGATCGGACCGGGCTCAACTCAGCGGCATGGCCGATAAGGCCAGGCAAGCGCTCCAGGTCGATCGGCTCGATGCGGTGGCTGACCGGGGTTACTATTCCGGTGAGGAGATCCTGGCTTGCGAGAACGCTGGCATCGCCGTCACCCTGCCTCGTCCCATGACATCGGGAGCCAAGGCGGCAGGCCGCTTCGGCAAAGAGGATTTTCTCTACATCCGCAAGGAGAACGCCTATCGCTGTCCGGCGGGACAGACGCTCGCCTATCGCTATACGACGGTGGAAAACGGTCTGACGCTCAGCCGCTACTGGACAAACGCCTGCCGGGCCTGTCCGCTGAAGGCGGACTGCACCACGGGCAAAGAGCGACGCGTGACGCGCTGGGAGCACGAGGACGTCCTGGAGACCGTCCAGCGCCGGCTGGACGCCGACCCGCAGGCCATGCGGGTGCGGCGCGAGACGGTGGAGCATCCCTTCGGCACCCTGAAGGCGCGGATGGGGGCGACCCACTTCCTGACCCGGACGCTGCCGCGCGTATCAACCGAGATGGCGCTTCAGGTGCTTGCCTACAATCTGACCCGCGTCCTCAACATCATGGGAAGCAGGAAGCTCCTCGCCGCCATCACGGGCTGATAAGGCCCTGTGCCGGTGCCACGGTCAAAACAACAGGAGCAGGATTGCCCCCGATCAATTTGTCCCGGAAATATCGGACAACGGAGCCATCAAAGCGCCATCTCTCGACGCTCAGCAATCCGGTCGGCCTCATAACATCGAACGACAACCCGGATCGACGTTTTGACACGGCCTGGGTCGCAAGCCGCCGTCTAAACTCGAAAGCCATGCAGAAAAGCCCGCGCCGGTATTCCCGCGCGGGCTTTGCATTCCTGGCTGATATGTCGTGTCTGTCTGCGCTTAGCGGCGCGGGCCCGAAGGATCGTGCGGCGCGCTGCGGCTCATCTCGTCGATGTCCCGGCCGTAGATGGCCAGGTTGTGGCGGACATAGGCGCGAGCCTGACGCTCGCGGGCCTCGATCATGCGGTCGAGCGCAGTGCGGAAAACGCCCTTGGACGGCGATGCCTTGCGCATGGACAGATCGGTGTAGCTGTTCGTTGCCATGCCAGTATTCCCCTTTTGGATAGCGTTGGCTGTCTGTCTCCCTGCAACACAATATGGAGGATGCGGACGGAGTCTGGCAGGCACCGGTATGCATAGCTCCCTCGCATTTGCTGCAATGCAAAATGAACGGGTGTTAAGGCTTTGATAAGCCGCTTTCGATCTGTCCGGGGGGCTTCGTGGTGGGTCCGTTGCCCTCGCGCAGGTCGCGTGGACGCGATAAGGAGCGGGTTCTGTACTGCGAGAAACGGGGATTGAGGGAAGCCGGTGATGTTTCAGAGTTTCGACGAGGTCAGCGACTCCTCGAAAAGCGCGGATCGGCTGGCAAGGCTGCGTTCGCGCCTGAAAACACTGGGCGTCGACGGCTTCGTCGTGCCCCGAGCCGATCGGCACCAGAACGAATACATCCCCGAGCGCGATGCGCGCCTCAAATGGCTGACGGGCTTTACGGGATCGGCCGGCACCGCCGTCTTGCTGCCGAACCGCGCGGCGGTTCTCTCCGATGGGCGCTACACAATCCAGCTGCGTGAACAGATCGATACGAATGCGTTCGAGCCAGTCTCTTCGGTGGAGACCTCCCTCAACGAATATCTCAAGGAGTATGCGAAGGGCCTTGCCGTCGGTATCGATCCCTGGCTGACGACCATCTCGGGCGCCGAACGCCTGAAGGAGGTGCTTGAAGCTGAACGGGGCCGGCTCGTCACGCTCGACGAGAACCCGGTAGACCTCCTTTGGGAGGACAGGCCTGCCGCTTCTGGCTCGCCGGTTGCGCTCCATCCGATCGAATTCGCCGGTAAATCGGCGGCAGACAAGATCGCGGAGGTGGCCGAGGCCGTTCGCAAGGCGAAATGCGATCTCACCGTGTTAACCGACCCGGCCTCGGTTTCGTGGCTCTTCAACATTCGCGGCAAGGACGTGGAGCACACGCCGCTCGTTCTCTCCTTCGCTTCGGTCACGAAGGATGGAGAGGCGACACTCTTCATCGATCCGCAAAAGCTCGACGACGAGACGCGCCCGGCCCTCGAAGCCGTTGCGACCGTGAAACCCTACGACGCCTTCGCGGACGAGCTGCGCATCATGTCGGAAGCGACTCAGATCGGCCTCGACAAGACCCTGGCGGTCGCGGCGATCGGTGAGATCGTGGCCGATGCCGGCGGCACGGTCGTCGCGATGGACGATCCGGTGAAATCCCTGCGGGCGAAGAAGAACGAAGCCGAGATCGCAGGCAGCCGTGCAGCGCACCGGCGCGACGGGGCCGCAATGGTTGCCTTTCTTGCATGGCTCGATCAGCAGGCGCCCGGCTCGATCACCGAAATCGAAGTCGCGAAGGCGCTGGAGGAAAGCCGTCGCCGCTTCGGCGAAGCCGAGGGGCAGCCGCTTCAGGATATCTCCTTCGACACGATTTCAGGCTCCGGACCCCATGGGGCCGTCGTCCACTACCGAGTCAACACGGAGTCCGACCGTGCGCTTCAGGCAGGCGAGCTCTTCCTGCTCGACTCCGGCGGGCAATATCGCGATGGAACGACCGATATCACCAGGACGATGCCGGTCGGTGAGCCCACGGACGAGATGCGCCGCATGTTCACGCTGGTCCTGAAGGGCATGATCGGCATTTCTCTCGCGCGCTTTCCCAAGGGTTCGCGCGGCGTCGATATCGACGTCCTCGCCCGCACCGCATTGTGGAAGGCCGGCGTCGACTATGCCCATGGCACGGGCCATGGCGTCGGCGCCTTCCTTGCGGTGCACGAGGGCCCCCAATCGATCTCGCGGCGGGGCATGGTGGCGCTCGAGCCCGGCATGATCGTTTCGAACGAGCCGGGCTATTACAAGGAAGGGGCATACGGCATTCGCATCGAGAATCTCGTTCTCGTCACGCCGCCTTCCGAGATCCCAGGCGGCGAAACGCCGATGCTCGGCTTCGAGACGCTGACGCTCTGCCCGATCGACCGCCGCCTGATCGATCCATCCCTCCTCGTGCCGGAAGAACGCGATTGGCTCGACGCCTATCACGCGCGTGTAGCCGAGGAGATCACGCCCTTCCTCGATCCCGCGGAAGCGAGTTGGCTTGCCGAAGCGACGCGCCCGCTCATATGATCAAGTAGTTGATCCATTGAGACGAAGTGGTGCCGCCCCGCATTGGCACGGCTCAGGGAGTGAAGCGAGAGATGGATATTCAGCGCGGTGAAGACCGGTCCATTCATCCGGCGCCAACGGAATATTTCACCGGAGACGTTCAGATCGAGCGGCTCTTCGCGGCGCCGGATCCGGCCCGGGTCAATGGCGTCCGCGTCACCTTCCAACCGGGCGCGCGCACGGCTTGGCACACCCATCCGCTTGGCCAGACGCTTTACATCACCGAAGGCAAGGGCCGCGTTCAGCGCGATTGCGGCGAGATCGAAGAGGTTCAAGTTGGCGATGTGGTGATGTTCGCGCCGGGCGAAAAGCACTGGCACGGCGCGACGAGCGACAGCGCGATGACCCATATCGCCGTGCAAGAGCGGCTCGACGGCAGCCATATCGACTGGTTGGAAAAGGTGACCGACGCCGAATACGAGGGCGAGGACTGAGTCGCCGCTCAACGTCTCCGGACCAACGGATGGCTTTACCGGCATTTCCCGGGTGACTATCTCTCGGGGAACGAAAGAACACGACGTTTCGAGGCAATCGATATGAAGCTCAGCTATTTCGCCTGGGTGCGCGAGCGCATCGGCGTTGCGGATGAAGAAGTCGCACTGCCGGCCGGCGTTGTGACGGTCGCCGATCTCCTCGGCTGGCTGAAGGGTCGCGGCGAGAACTACGAATTTGCGCTTCAGGCGCCGGAGATCATCCGGGTCGCGATCGATCAGGAGCATGTCGACCATTCCGAGCCGCTCGCCGGTGCGAAGGAAGTCGCCCTGTTCCCACCGATGACGGGTGGCTGACCGATGAGCGCCGACGAGGAAACCCCGCGTGACGTTCATCGCGATATGGCTGCGTCGATGTACGACCGGAGCGAAGGCTCCAGGACCCTGAGGCCGGAAGGACTGGCGCCCGGTGCGGAAATGCGTGAGCCGGAAGCGCGTAAAGCCATCGCTCCAAAGGTGACCGTTTCTGCCGAGCGCATCGATATCGCGGCCGAGACCATGGCGCTTTCCGGTGAAAGCGATGCCGGTGCGCTCGTCACCTTTTCAGGTTTCTGCCGCGACGAGGATGGCCGTCTCTCGGCTCTGGAACTCGAACATTATCCGGGCATGGCCGAGCAGGAAATCCGCAAGATCGCCGAGGAGGCTGCCCAGCGCTGGCCGCTGATCGCGGTGCGCGCGGCTCATCGCTACGGCAAGATCGCGCCCGGCGAGGAGATCGTCTTTGTTGCCTGCTCCTCCAGACACCGCGGCGCGGCCTTCGAGGCGGCATCCTTCATCATGGACTTCATGAAGACCAAGGCCCCCTTCTGGAAGCGCGAGCACCTGAAGGACGGAAGCGTCGGCGGCTGGGTGGAGTCAAAGGCGACCGACGAGGCGGCCGAGGATCGTTGGCATAAGATTTGACACGTTGCTCGGCCGTCCTGCTGGACGGTGCGGCATCGGCCGATTGCTGACGTCACATTTGGCGTAGGGCGTGCACACTCTCATCCCTCGTCGGGGGCAGGAGAGTGCGCGCTTTCCGTCTGACCTTATTGCACAGCCGTCTCGAAGCGGGCCGTGGCACTGTCGACGATGGTTTCCACATCCTCGGCGCGCATAAGGCGCTTTTCGACGAGCGCTTCGGCTGCCGCCTGCGCCTCGCTCCGATAGGCGTCCGCATCGGCATAGCGTTCCGAGAGCGGCGTGCGGGCGTCGGAGTTCGAACCATCCTCCTTCGGAAACGCCACGAAACTTCCCGTCAGGCTGCAGAGATCGCCGGGGGCGAAGCCTTCCGCCCGCAGGTTCCAGCCCCAATAGGTGCCGATCGGGGCCGCGATCACCGGCTCCTCGACGCCGCCCATGGGCAGGCCGTCCTCGTCGGTCTTCGGAACCATGACGTCATAGGTCTCGCCGGCCTTCGGCGGCAGGCTGGAATGGTCCATCACCGCCAGCGGGTTGGGCATGGGGCTGGGCCTCTCGCCGTCCAGCACCGGTAGCTCTAGCGCATCGGGCGCGACGATATCGTCGCCCGAAAGACCGGGAAAGACGCTGTCCGGCGGCGTCTCACCGCCCGTAACCCAGGCCTCCATGTTCGCGACGAGGGCTCGCATGGTGGGGGCGGCGCTCGCCGGGTTGGACGGGTAAACGCAGGTCTCGTTCTCCTTCGAGCTCGACTCCCACGCGTTGAAGTGCGGCGCGCCTGCGATGAAATAGAGCCGCACACCGTCAGGCATGGTCAGCGCTTCGCCGGAGGGAGAGGTGGAGACCAGCGAAGACCGCGCCTGCCAGAACTCGGTGGAGGTGTCCGTGTGGATCACCAACGGGCAGGTGTCCGTCTCCTCGCAGGCGGTCAGGATGCTGCCGCTCTCGCCGCTCAGCGGATCGCTGGTCTCGGCATATGTGAACGGGAACTGGTCTCCCGGATAATCGTGATCCTCATGCTGGCGCGAATAGCGGCCCGGCTGGGCGAAGCTGTAATTCGTGAAGGTCTTCCGCGAGCCGGCGATGTGCGGCATCGCCCCGTCGAAGACCTGCGCACCGCCCTCGTCGGCATTGAAGCCCTGATAGATGAAGTCGCGGAGGAACCGGCCGGATTGGGAAATGCCCATGCCGATCGTATGATTGATGCCCGAGATCGGGTTCTCCACCTCCCCGCCGCCATTGCCGCGCAGGAACGAGACGACGTCGGCCGTCGCCACGAAGGCAAGGCCCATGGGCAGCGCGTCCTTTGCCGGATAGATGAACTCGTAGATCGCGCCGTCGTCCATGCTCTCCGGCCGCGTGATCTCGATCGAGGTCTCGTCCAAATAGCGGAAGGAGACGCCATCCGGCGTTGAACGCTCGTCGCCCGGCTTGGCGCGAACGGTGAGCGTCGCTTCGCCGGGCTCGGTGCTTGCCGCCGGATAGGTCAGCGACACGGTCTGGGTCTCGCCGTCCTTGTCGAAGATGAACTCCTCGCGCGACTGGCCGGTCACCTCGGGCAGCACCGGCAGCTCCATCTGGAGCGACCCTTCATCGAGCCCGGTCTGCCAGCCGCTCCAGACGAGGGTATGGCCCTCCGACATGAGAAAGCCGTCGCCCGGATCATCGACGGAGAATGTCCCTTCCACCGACGTCACGAAGTTCAGGAGCGCGAAGCTGAGATTGCGGCCTCTGTTGGGGACTTCGTAGAACATCGTTCCGGAGCCCTTGGAGGCGTCCGTGGGAGTGAGGATCGTTACCCTGGTCGAGAATTCGACCTCGCCGTTCGCGTTCACCGGGGCTTTGTCGAGATCGACGATCGTCTGGCCGCGCTCGGATTTCGGATCGATGGCGAGGTGGGCCGTTGCGTCGATCCGCTCGTAGGCTCCGGTCTTGCCGAAGCTCTTGCCCTCATAGGCGGCTTCGCGACTTTCGACCTCGAAGCCGACGACACGCGCCTGACTGTCCGTGCCGCTCGCGGCAACAAGCGAAATCATGGCCGCACTGAGCAGCCATCCTGTGCGATTCATAGGGTCCTCCTCCCGGAAGTCTGATGCTTCCTGCGAGGCACTGGAGCGCGTGGACAGCTAACATGTCAATGGATTGTATACGACCCACGGCCACATCACGCTAACCCGGCGGGGGAAACGAGGGCAGCGGATCGACCGATTTCGTCTGCAATTTTCGGCAGCTAGCCACAACAGGAAAGCGGTTTGAACGGAGCCAAATTTTTTTGCTGCCGCCGCCAAGTTTCGAGCCGCGTGGATGATCTCAGCCGTCGGCTGGGCTTCTTCGGGGCGGAGTCGGAGGAAGCGAAGGAGGCTTACCGATCGACGATTTCGTTTGCGCGATAGCCCTGCATATAAAGAAGCGCGGTGAGGTCGCCGAAATCGATGCGATGTTCGGCGCTCGCTGCAACCGAGGGCTTGGCGTGGAGCGCGACGCCGGCACCGGCTAGGCGGATCATGCCGAGATCGTTCGCGCCGTCTCCGACCGCAACCGCATCGCGAACGTCGAAGCCGCGCATCTGGGCGATCTCGGTGAGGGCAGCCACCTTGGCATCCGATCCAAGGATGGGTTCCGCGACCTTGCCGGTCAGTGTGCCGTTTTCTTCCAGCAGGGTGTTGGCGCGGGTCTCGTCGAAGCCGAGCTTGC
Source organism: Fulvimarina thalattae (assembly GCF_040239565.1). Lineage (NCBI taxonomy): Bacteria > Pseudomonadati > Pseudomonadota > Alphaproteobacteria > Hyphomicrobiales > Aurantimonadaceae > Fulvimarina > Fulvimarina thalattae. Next base: position 270,918 of record NZ_JBEHWS010000006.1, on the reverse strand, counting down.
CAGCGATCACCTCGGTGAACGCGGTGAAGCCGCCGGAGACCAGAGCCGCATAGCCATCGTTTGCCACCATGGTCGCGACCAGCGTTTCGCCGCCGGCGGCGAAAGTAATGCGCTCTTCGATAACCTTTGCGATAACGCTTGTCGGCAGGCCCTTGAGGAGGGCCACACGCTCTCTAAGGGCGGATTCGAACTCGATCTCGCCGTTCATCGCCCGCGCGGTGATCTGCGAGACCGCTTCCTTCGCCCCGATCTCGGCGGCGAGTTCGTCGATGCACTCCTGATCGATCATGGTGGAGTCCATGTCGGCGATCAGGATCGACTTCCGGCGGTTTTCGGTCGGCTGCAGCACGGCATCGATACGCTGGCTGGCGGCGAGACGGCGGGCGGCCTCCCATGCGCCGGGCAGGGGCTCGCGGTCTAGGACGAGGTCCGAGGCGTGGGTCGGGTGCAGCTTGTCTTCGGAAGTGACATAGCCGAGAACGTCGGCAATTTTCACGATCAGCCCAGTCTCCAGGCCGGCGGAACTTGGCGGGGCGATCAGGGTTGCGACGAACATGAAGAGGCGAAAATCCTGACCGACAAGGTTCCAGAGGCCGTCCTGATAGCCGGGCCGACCGCGAGCGGCAAGTCACGCCTTGCTCTCGATCTGGCGCAGCGCCTCGACGGGTGGATCGTCAACGCCGATTCGCTACAGGTCTATCGCGATTTGCCGATCCTGACGGCGCGACCTACCGAACAGGATGAAGAGGCCGTGCCCCATGCCCTCTATGGGCATCTTGCAGCCGACGAGCCGATGTCGGCGGGGCGTTATGTGCGCGAGGCTGCGACTGTTCTCGATGCATGCCGGGCAAAGAGCCGGATGCCGATCTTTTGCGGCGGCACGGGGCTCTATTTCAAGGCACTGCTGGGGTTGCTTGATTCAATGCCACAGGTGCCTGCGGCCATTCGCGATAAATGGAGGGCGCGGCTGGTGGAGGATGGACCGGAGATGCTTCACCAAAAGCTTTCGTCCATCGATCCGGCGACGGCGGAACGGGTGAAGCCGAAAGACGGCCAGCGGATTGTCCGCGCGCTGGAAATCTATGAGGCTACGGGAAAGCCGCTGAGCGAGCTGCAGGCTGGCAGGGGTGAGGGCATTCTCGAAGGAGACAACACGCTGAAGATCGTGCTGACGCCGGATCGAGCGGTTCTGCGTGATCGGATCGCCAAGCGTTTCGACCAGATGCTGGAAGCCGGCGCGATGGACGAGGTGCGCGATTATCTTGCCAGACGGCCTGAAGAGGGGCGTTTCGTCGAAAAGGCGATTGGCTTCACAGAGCTATCGGGAGTGCTGGCTGGCGAAGCTATGATCGACGCGGCCCGCGAACGCGCCATCACGCGGACCCGGCAATATGCCAAGCGCCAGGAGACCTGGTTCCGCCATCAGTTCGACGACAGCTGGCTTCGTTGCCCTGACGTTGCGGAAGCGCTCTCGCGAACCAAGCCTATGCTTGAGGCGGTAAAAACCTAGCCTTCGAACAGGCTGCCCTGCGCTTTTTCGGCCTCTGCAACCGGCGATTTCCGGCGCTTGCGGGGCGCTGCGGGTCGCTTGCCGCCTGGCGTCGCGTCTCCACTGGCCAAGGCTCCGACTCTGCGGTCTCCGGCAAATTCGACGGCAAAGGCCGTGCCGGGTGACAGAAGCGCCGGATCGGTGATCGGCGCGTCATCCTCGCCGCGGATAATGGCATAGCCGCGCTCCAGCACGCGCTTCGGGCCGAGGCCGGATGCGACACGCCAGGTCTGGCGGAGACGCTCACGGCGATCCTCCGTCAGCCGCGTGCGGGCGCGATCGAAGCGTTCGCTCACCGTATCGAGCTTCAGACGGGCTGCCTCACTGCGTGCCTTGAGGCCAATCGGCTGGAGGTTCGCGGTGATCCGCTGGAAGAGCTGGCGCTGGCGCGAGAGCCGCCCGGCCATCGCCTGTTCGGCTTCGAGCGCGGCATGGCGAAGGACGCCGCGCTTTTCGCGGACCGCCGCTTCGAGGGTCGAGAGCGAGAGGCGCGCAGAGACGGCGCCGAATGTCTGCCGCCGCTCGGAGACGACGAGCAGGAACTGCGAGCCGAGCCCGGAGGCCGCGTCGTCCAGCCGCCGACGGGGGAGCGCCAGCAGCATATCCGGCGAGGGAAGCGCCCGCGCGGTCTGGGCGACCTGCCGGCGGTCATGGTCGAGCCGGCGGGAGATGGCATTGCCCTGCCGCGCATGGAAGGCCGCGACATCCGCGAGAAGGTCGGCGCGCACGGGAACGGCGATCTCGGCCGCCCCCGTCGGGGTCGGTGCTCGCCGGTCGGCGACGTGGTCGATCAGCGTCCAGTCGGTCTCGTGCCCGACGGCCGAGATGAGAGGAATCTCCGAATCGGCCGCCGCGCGGACCACCGCTTCGTCGTTGAAGCCCCAGAGATCTTCGAGGCTCCCCCCGCCGCGCGCGACGATGAGCACGTCCGGTCGCGGGATCGCCCCATCGGGTTCAAGTGCGTTGAAGCCGGCGATTGCCCGTGCCACGGCGTCTCCGGAGCCTTCGCCCTGAACCTTCACGGGCCAGACGAGGACATGGACCGGAAAGCGATCGGTGATCCGGTGGCGGATATCGCGGATGACGGCACCCGTCGGCGAGGTGACGACACCGATGACGCGGGGCAGGAAGGGCAGGCGCTTCTTGCGATCGGGCGCGAAGAGTCCCTCCGCTTCCAGCATGCGGCGACGTTCGTCGAGAAGCGCCATCAGCGCGCCGGCGCCGGCCGGTTTCACGTCCTCGATGACGATCTGGTATTTCGACGAGCCGGGATAAGTCGTCAGCCGCCCTGTCGCGATAATCTCAAGCCCCTCCTGGGGCTTGAAGGCGAGCTTGGAAAAGCTGCCGCGCCAGATCACCGCGTCGATCCGCGACTTGTCGTCCTTAAGCGCGAAATAGGCATGTCCCGAGGAATGGGGTCCGCGATAGCCCGACACCTCACCGCGCACCCGCACATGGCCGAAGGCGTCCTCCACCGTGCGCTTCAGCGAGATCGAAATCTCCGAAACGGTGAATTCGGCGACGTTGGATTGGGGTTCCTGATCGAGAAGGCTCATGGAAGGACCGAGCCATCTTCACAGCGTTCAGTCAAGCATTGGGGCGGCAAGCGATAGCCTTTCCGGTGCAGCGACAAAGGCGGCCTGAGGCCCGCGCCGCTCACCAACCGGCGGCGACGGAGCCGGGCTTGCGGCGCTGCGAGCGGATGATCCGGGTTTCCGGCAGATGGTGGATCTGCGCGACCGGCTGGGCGGCCGGCGTATTGGCCGGCGCGAGGTTCGCGAGGCTGTCGCGAATATGTTCGATCAGCGCCGTGACGATCGCCCCCGACGCGTTGGAGGAGCGAAGAATACCGATCGCCGTATGATCCAGCTTGGGGAAGCCGTCTCGCTCGCCGAGGACGCGCATACCGGGCCTCAGCGCGCATTCGGGCAGAACGCCGATCGCGAGCCCCGCGAGAACGGCCGAGATCAGCACCTGCGCCGACCATGAACTGAAGAGGACGTTGTACTTGCGTCCCGCCCGCTCCAGCGCATCGATCCCGTCGCGGCGCCACTTGCAGTCGGCACGTCCGACCGCAAGGGGCACGATGTCCTTCAGATGAGCCTCGTGAGCGCTCGACGCCACGAAATGCAAAGGCTCGTGTCGCACCACGTCGAGCTTCGCTCCGTCGGTGCCGCAGTCGGAGACGAGGGCGACGTCGAGACGGCCCTTGGCGATCGCATCGGCGAGATTGGAGGAGGGCTCGCAGGCGATCGAGAGTTCGACCAGCGGATTGGAGCGGGAAAAGCGCGCCAGAATCTCCGGCAGAAAGCGCTCGGCGTAATCGTCGGGCAGGCCAATGCGCACCGCGCCCTGCATGGCGTTCTCATCGAAGGCGGAAAGCGTCTCCTGGCTGAGGGTCAGCATACGCCGTGCATAGGTGAGCAGCCGCCGGCCGCTTTCGGTGACCTCGATCGCCCGGCCGTTGCGCTCGAAGAGCTTGGTTTCGAGGCGATCTTCCAGCCGGCGCATCTGCATGGAGACGGCGGACTGGGTCTTGAACACATCCTCTGCCGCCTTGGTAAAACTTCCCGCATCCACGATCGCAACGAAGGTGCGCAGCTGTTCCAGATCGATCGGGGACGTCATGTGGCGGGGCTCCATCAGCAAAAGCGATGGCAGAGATTACGAACATTCGTTGGATCGATCAATAGCCGATCGTTATGTGTCGCTTCGTCAGGAAGAAACTTGGAAGCGTTCGCAGCCCCCCCGGCTCGGCGCTTCTCTTTTTCCTCACGCCCGACGGCTTTCAAGAAAGGACACAAAGCCATGGCGATCTTCCAGAGAACCACCACCGGTCACCTCACCCATTCGTTCGGCGAAGGCATCCGACTTGCGGGCTCGGCCCTGCGCGCCTTTGCCGTCACGATGGTCAATCGCCGCGCTGCCCGCCGTCTCTCCGATCTCCCGGATTATCTTCTGAACGATGTCGGTCTGAAACGGGACGACGTGTATGAAGCGCTCAACCGCGACTGGCGCTGTGATCCGACCTATCTCCTTTCGATGAAGGCCGCCCAGAACACGTGCGGCACACGACGGTCCTGATCGTTTTCCACGAACCTTCGCTTAAATCGAAAAAGGCCGGGAGTTCGGTGCTTCCGGCCTTTCGTTTTTTTATCGCTGACGGATAGGCGGGTCACGCCTCGTGCCGGTCGTCCGGCTCGTCGTCTTCGCGCTGATTTTCTTCATCCTCATCTTCTTCGCCCGGGTTCGGGCGAATTTGCGTGAAAAGCAGCTTGTCAATGCGTTGGCCGTCGAGATCGACGACCTCGACCTGATAGTTTTCCCATTCGAAGATCTCGCCGACTTCCGGGATGTGACCGATCTGTTCCAGCACGAAGCCGGCGACGGTCTCGTAGTCGCGGTCTTCGGGAAATTCGATGGTCTTCAGCTTGTAAGCGAAGGTGTCGACCGGCATGGAGCCGTCGACCAGCCAGGACCCGTCCTGCCTTCGAAAGGCGGACACGTCCTCTTCGGCACCCTCCGGCAGCGAGCCGGCAATGGCGGTCAGAATGTCCTGCGGCGTCGCGATTCCCTCGAAGGAGCCATATTCGTCGAGAACGACCGCGATGTGGAGATTGGCACTGCGGAAGGCTTCGAGCAGTTTCAGGATCGGCATCGCCTCGTTGACGTAGAGCGGCTTGCGCATCGCTGTCTTGATGTCCATCCGGCCTTCCCGGCGCTGGAGCTCGAAAAGATCCTTGGTCTGGACGATGCCGACAATCGTGTCTTCCTCCGTATCGAGCACGGGGAAGCGAGAATGTCCGGTCTTGATGATCTCCTCGAAATTCTCCTCCTCGCTGTCGTGGACGCTCAGCCAGTCGACATCGGGACGCGGAACCATGATCGAGCGGACGTTCCTGTCGGCGATGCGGATGACGCCTTCCAGCATCTCCCGCTCCTTTTCCTTGAAGACGCCGAGCTGCGTGCCCTCCTTGATCATCGAGCGGACGTCCTCCTCGGTGACCTCTTCCTCCTTGTCGTCGTCGTTGACGAAAGGCTTGGTCACGAGTTTGGTGGAAAACTCCAGAAGCCAGACGATCGGCGCGCCGATGCGCGCGACCAGGCGCATCGCCGGCGCGACGAAGGAGGCGACCGCTTCGGGCTTGGAAAGGGCGAGGCGTTTGGGGGCGAGCTCGCCGAAGATCAGCGAAAGATAGGTGATGACGACGACGACCGAGACGAAGGCGAGGTCGTAGGCGAAAGGCGCGAGAACCGGAACGCCGCGAAGCACTTCGGCCAGCGGCTCGGCGAAGACCGAGCCGCCATAGGCGCCGGCGAAGATGCCGACGAGGGTGATGCCGATCTGAACCGAGGAGAGAAAGGTCGTCGGGTTTTCGACAAGCTTCAGCGCGGCATTGGCGCCGCTCTTGCGCTGTTTGGCGCGCTGTTCGAGCCGCGAGCGCTTCGCCGATACGACGGCGAGCTCGGACATGGCGAAGAAGCCATTGAGGAGGATCAGTCCGAAGACGATCAGGGCATTGAAAATCAGCAAGGGCTATAGACCTGACGGGAAAGCGAAACGGTTCTGCGGTCTCCCGCGGCGATCCGGGTTAACGCCGAGGGCTGCCGAGCGTTGCGGAGGTTTTCCGCGAGCGCAAAAGCACGGCAGGTTCAGTCTTTTTTCGCCTCGTCGTCCTTGAGGGGGTTGGCCTCGAACAGTTCGGTCATGCGCTTCATGTAGTCCGCCTGCATTTCGGCGCTGGCATCCATCAGCCGGGAGAAGCCAGCAGGGTCCGGCGCGAGCGGCGGCGTTTCGGTTTCGGCATCTGCGTCCCTCTCGGGCTTTCCCAGTTCGACTTCGCTCTCCGAATCCGCGTCGCACGTCTTTTCCGATTTGACCGGCTCGTGCGCGAGACCTTTGGAAAAGCCCTCGAAGATGGCGAGGAAGGGGAGCGTCGGAATATCACCGCCCGAGTCCTCAACCGTCTTGGAACGCTCTTCTTCTTTCGGCTCGATCGCGTTCTTCGCGGCCATGAAGGGCATGGGCGGCAGCCAGGGCAGGGGGCCCTTGAAGGCGTCCGCGAACATATTGCTCATGCCGTCCGATCCTGTACGCCGGGGGGGCGGTTCGTTTGGCGAGCGGGAAAAGGCTTCGAGCGCGTTTGCACTGCGACGCATGACGTCGGCGACGTTTGCCGGCACGTCCGTCGGATCGAACTCGCCGTTCCGGGGCCCACGCAGATACGTCGTTCCGACCATCTGCATCATGGTCTGCATCGCCATCAGCGTGAGATTGCGCATCAAAGGTTGCACGGTATCGGGTGCCGTGCCGGTGACCGAGGAGACCTGACGGGAAATGGCGTCGACGAGAGCGTTCGACCCAAACAGGCTCTCGGTAAGGTTCTTCACTTCCGGCCGGTTTGCCGTCCTACGGGAGGTCGCGTCCATCGAGCCGAAAAAGGGCGCGAATTGCTGCGAGACATTGGCGGCGGTCGTCGGGTTCGACATCGCGCGCATCAAGGCTAGCGAGAAGGCAGGGGCGAGCGCCTGGGTGGTTTCCTGCAATTCGCTGGGGCTGAGATTGTAGGCGCTCGCGAGCCGATCCGCCGCCAGCCCGGAATCGGATGCCGTCAGCCAGTCGAAGAAATCGGTCATCGTGTCGCCTCCCGCGCCCATTCGCGCCGTTTTACCTATCCCGTCATATGAAATTGGTTCTGTCAAAGCGGCTGCAAGGCCAATTCGGCGATCGAACCGGTTGAAACGGCGCGGATAACAGCTTTGTCAGACAATCGTTTCCTCTTGGCACTGCCCGAAATGGCAGGGCTCAAGAAAAATTCGCGCCGCGGTTCTTGTTCGTTCGTTTCACTGATAATTCAATAGACGAGGTTCTTGAACACCTGCTGCATCGAGCGGCCCCATTGCTCTTCGTAAAGCCGGACGAGTTCTTCCGCCGATGTGGTTCCGCGCGCCACGACCTCTTCGAGCGGGGCGAGGAAAAAGCTTTCGTCATTGCCTTCGTCGTTTCTGTTCGCCCGGGCGATCAGGCCTTCCCGCGATATTCGGACACATTCACGGGCGAGATCGAGAACCGTCCCGTCCCGGAACGGCGTGCGGAAACCTTCCTTCGGAACGCGCTGGCGAAGTTCCGAGACTTCTTCGAAGGTGAAATCGCGGGTCAATTCCTCGACCTTGTTAAGCGCACCCGGCGCATAGAGGAGGCCGACCCAGAAGGCGGGAAGGGCGCAGATGCGCCGCCAAGGCCCGCCGTCGGCCCCGCGCATTTCGATGAAGCGCTTGAGGCGTACATCCGGGAAGAGGGTGGAGAGATGGTTGGTCCAGTCGCCCATATTGGGCTCGGCGTCCGCGAACCGGCCCTTCAGCGCCCCGTCGAGGAATTGGCGGAAGGTGACGTCGGTCGCGCGGTTGTAGTGGCCTTCGCGCGAAACGAAGTACATCGGGACGTCGAGCGCCCATTCGACATAGTCGCGATAGGTAAAGTCGTCCTTGAAGACGAAGGGCAGGAGGCCGGAGCGGTTGTTGTCCACGTCGTGCCAGACCTCTGAACGCCAGGAAACGAGGCCGTTCGGCTTGCCCTCGGTGAACGGGGAATTGGCAAAAAGCGCCGTTGCGATCGGCTGGAGCTTCATGCCGATCTGCATCTTCCGGCGCATGTCTGCTTCGTCGGCGAAGTCGAGATTGACCTGGATCGTCGTCGTGCGCAGCATCATGTCGAGGCCGCGCGTTCCGACCTCCGGCATATAGGCGCGCATGATGTCGTAGCGCGACTTCGGCATGATCGGCGTCTCGTCCAGCGTCCAGGTGGGCGAGGAGCCGATGCCGAGAAAGCCGATGCCGAGCTCCTTGGCGATGGAGCGCACCTCGGCGAGATGCCTGTTGGATTCCCGGCAGGTCTCGTGGATGGTTTGAAGCGGCGCGCCGGACAGTTCGAACTGTCCGCCCGGCTCGAGAGAGATAGCGCCGCCTTCGTCGTCGTTGAAGAGGCCGATGATCCGCCCGTCGTCGAGGATCGGCTCCCAGCCGGACAGCGCCTGAAGGCCTTCGAGGATCTTCGCGATGCCCCGATCGCCCTCGTAGGGAACGGGTGACAGATCATCGAGATAGAAGGCGAACTTCTCGTGTTCGGTGCCGATCCGGAAGTCGCTGGCCGGCTTTTCGCCGCCCTTGAGGTAAGCGGTCAGATCGTCGATCGATCCGATCGGCGTCGCATTGCTCGTGTCGCGGGCCATGGGAGTCCTCTCCAGTCTGAGGCGGGCATCGGTGTTTCCCCGATTCTGCCCGGTACCGTTTTTGCGCCCGTCAGGCTGCGCGGCAAGACGCTGTTCTAAGCGACACGCCGTTCATACCAGTAGGAAATCAAGCGGCCGGTTTCCAGTCACCGCAAACCGCTTGCACCATGGTGAGCGCCGCAACGGCCGCGGTATCGGCGCGCAGGATACGGGGGCCAAGGGAAATCGTCGTCGTGCAATCGGCCTTGAGGAGCGTTTCGCGTTCCTCCGGTGAGAATCCACCTTCGGGGCCGATCAGCAGGCCTTTCGGGCCGTTTCCCAAGCTTTGCAACGCTTCGATGGGTGTCGCCGCCTCCATCTTTTCGTCGCAGAAGACGAGGGGTACGGACGGCGCCCAAGTCTGGAGAAAGTCGTCGAACTTCATCGGCTTTCGGCAATCCGGAATGGTCAGGATTCCGCATTGCTCGGCCGCCTCGATGGCATTCGCCTGCATCTTGTCGATTCGGATGCGATGATTCTGCGTGTGATGGGTCAGCACCGGCTGGAGCGTGCCGACGCCCATTTCGACCGCCTTCTGTACCATGTAGTCGAGCCGGCCCACCTTCAGCGGCGCGAAGCAGTAGACGAGGTCATAGGGCGCTGTCTGAGACCGCACCTGTTCGGCGGGAACGAGCTCCAGCTTCTTCTTGCTCGCCTTGCGCAGCTCTGCGCGCCATTCGCCGTCGCGGCCGTTGAAGAGGAGGACGCTCTCGCCCTCGTCCTTCCTCAGAACGTTGAGGAGATAGTTCGTCTGGGCCGGGCTCGCAGGCACGGGTGTGTCGACGGCGAGAGGCTCCTCGACGAAGAGGCGGGGGCTTTTGAAATCGTAGGTCGGCATCATTTGACGCAGTGTTCGGGATCTTTTGCAGCGCAACTTAAGCCGTAAGGCGCCGTTGTCACCGCAATCGACGAAAACGACCTCCACTACAATAAGGGATTACACGCTGCCATGGACTTGAAGATTCGCGATCGCGTCGCTCTCATCACCGGCGCCACCGGCGGTATCGGCTATGAGACGGCGAAGATCCTCGCCGACGAAGGCGTCAAACTTGTTCTTTCCGACCTCAAGATCGAGGATCTGGAAAAAGAAGCCGAGAGCCTTCCGACGGAAACGATCTGCCTCAAGGCCGACTGCACGGACCAGGACAGCATCAACGCCATGGTCGAGCTGGCCTACGAGAAATTCGGCACGATCGACATCGTTGTTCATACGGCCGGCATCACAGGCGCCAAGGGGCATCCACTTGAGATGACCGATGCGGACTATCGCGAGGCCTGGGATATCGACTTTCTTTCGGCTGTCCAGATTGCCCGCGCGACCTTCCCGAAGATGCGCGAGAAGGGTTGGGGCCGTTACGTGACGATCACGTCGGAGAACGCGGTGCAGCCCTATTGGGACGAGGCGACCTATAACACCGCGAAGGCCGCGCTCGCGGCCTTCATGAAGAACCTCTCCTATCAGGAGGCCGCGCACGGCATCCTCTGCAATTCCGTGGCACCCGCTTTCATCGAGACGGCAATGACCGATGGCATGATGGAAAAGCGGGCGAAGGAAATGGGCGTTTCCTTCGATAAGGCCGTCGAGACCTTCCTCGACGAGGAGCGTCCCGGCATCGTTCAGAAGCGGCGCGGGCGTGCGGACGAAGTCGCGGCGGCCATAGCGCTTCTTGTCTCCGAGCGCGGCTCGTTCATCAATGGCTCGAACCTGCGGGTCGACGGCGGCGCGGTTCAGTCGGTTCAGAACTGACGTCGGCCGGCGCTTCCTTTTGAGGACAGAAAGAAAGCGGCATCCGATCGGGTGCCGCTTTCTTCGTTTCGATGGTCAATGCGATCAATTTCCGGGGCCATCAATCCGGCTCGGAGCGATCGGATCGGAGGCGGGGAACGTCTCGTCCAGCGCCTCGTCGATATCGCTTTCCTCATAACCCTTGTTGCGCTCCTGCTTGGCGCTGCCTTTTTGGGTGTTGTCGCTGCCCGTCTCTGGAGGGGGCGGGTTCATCGCATCGTCGTATGCTGAGTCATCTCTGGCTCGCATCGGAATTCTCCTTTCGAGCTTGGCACCACTTGCTCCCGTGATCGGCATCATGACCGAGACGGCGCGTTGCAAGTTGATGAGATCATAGAGGAAATTCCGAGCGCGATGATCGGTTCCCCCGCGAGGACGGAACCGACAGGCTCGAAACGTCGCACCTTTAGCGACGTCCCGCATTGAAGCCACGGGGAGGCGCGGCTAGGCTGGCCGGCGTTTCAGACGATCTCTTCCGCCTTCTTCGGAGCCCTCCCGTGCCGACGATCCGCCGCCTCGCCGTCTCCGCGACCCTCGCCGCCGGTCTGCTCGCGCTTGTCTCGGGTGCCGCCGCGCAAGGAGTGGCGAGCGACCGGTTCGTCGCGTCCGAGAGTTGCCCCGCCTTCCAGTCGATCCGAAAGGGCACCAACCCCGGTCATGTCTCGACTGTTCCCGGAACCGTCTACGAGATGATCGGCGTCAACGGGAACGATCCAACCCACTACCGCATCCGCATGCCGGAGGCGCAGCCCAGGGAACGTTGGGTCGCGATGGGATGTGGCGGGGCCGGTAGCGAAACCTCGGGAAACGCATCTTCGGAGCGTGAGCCCGAAGCGAGGTCCGGCACCGATCCGCGCGGCGCGAACGCGCTCGCCTATGCCCTCGGCGGCTCGGCTTCCCAGCCTGCGGGGTCATCCGACCAGCGTTCGCCCGACGGCACCTATGTGCTCGCGGCGAACTGGCATGCGGCCTTTTGCGAGCTCCGTCCGCGCAGCCGGGATTGCCGGTCTGGCGGCTTCGAGGACGGCTTCAAGCTGCATGGTCTATGGCCGCAGCCGCGCGACAACGAATATTGCGACGTCTCGCGCCGCGATATCTACGCCGATCGGCAGGGCGAGTGGCGAAACCTGCCCGAGCCCGACATCACCATGGCGACGGAACGGGTTCTGGCCGAGGCGATGCCCGGCATGATCGCCGATCTTCACAAGCATGAATGGATCAAGCACGGAACCTGCTACGGAGCGACCGCCGAGGAGTATTTCGTCGATGCGCTCGCTCTCGTGGATAAGCTCAATGCGTCCCCTGTTGGAAAGCTGTTTCGCAGCAATCGCGGAAGTGAACTGAGCAATGATGAAATCCGCACCGCTTTCGACGATGCCTTTGGGCGCGGCTCCGGAAAGCGCGTGCTGGTCGATTGCAATGACGACGACGGTCGAGACATCATCAATGAGCTTCAGATCAATCTAAGGGGCGAGATCACGCCTGAGAGAGATCTCGGCGAGCTGATCATGAACGCTTCGACAGTACCGCGCGGGTGTCCGTCGGGGATCGTCGACCGAAGCGGCGATCAGTAGGGCGTGCAGTTCTTTCGCGTAAATTTTGTGAAGAACGTTTCAACACGTATATTTTACGTGACAACCGGATCGGAAAGCCGTAGTGGCCTCGCTCGCTGGTGACAGACTGTTTCACGGCAATGCCGGCCGCAAACGGCAGAAAAAAAGCCGGGTTCGAAAACCCGGCCTAATAAAGTAGGGTTCGAAAAGAACCCTTGGGAGGAAACAGTCGGTTCGATCGGATTGGGAGGAGGTAATCGTTTCGTCCCGACTGGTTGGAAAAATAGGCTTTGCTGCACTGCAGCGCCAGTCATATTCACGGAAAGCAGCTATGCAATTTTTGCATAACTCAATATGCCCATAGAAAATATCTATTAAATTGATTATTTCGATCGACCGGAGCCGGCCAATGGCCACGCTTCAGGCCGAGAAGCGCGCATCCAACAGCTGCATGCGTGATGCCCGGCGACGATAACCTTATCGGATGAAACTTTCTCCGCTATGGCTGCTGCGCATTGTATCGGTCCATGCGAAAGTCTTAATCTTCGCTTAAGCCCGTCGATGGTTCCCGTGGTTATCGAAGATCGACAGGCCATCGGTTCCGAAGGTTGCCGCTGCGCATAACACAGGCACCGGCAAAGCTCCAGCGATCGCCGCCGCGGTGGTCGGTACGAGGATGTTGTAAGCGTATGAGCGTATCGCAGTCCTATACACTTCGCGGGCAGCAGACGCGCCTCGACACCACCACCAAGATCACGCTGGCCGTTCTGGCCCTCGCCTCGGGCGTCTACACCTATCTCGGCGTGCGAGAACTGCTCGATGGCAGCGCGACGGCGGTCTTCCTCGGCGCGATCGTCTATTCCTCGGCGGTCTCCGTCGCGATCTACGCCTTCTGGTCCTATCTCATGCGGTTCATGCCGCATGTGCGCCAGCCCGGCAGCCGGCGCATGCTCTATCTCGCCATGGCGATCGGCTCGCTGATGATCATCGCCATGTCGTCCTGGCTGAATGCCTCTGCACTGGCGGGCTCGGCGGCGCTCGAACAGCATCTGTCCGTCACCACGGAGGAATACCAGCAGAAGCTGAACGAGGCGCACGAGAACGCGCTCGCCGCCCAGTCCCTGCTGCCCGACATCCAGCTCGCCGCCCAACGTTTCGATACGCTCGCCGGCCAGGAGGCCCGCTCCGGCTCGCTGACGGGAACTTCCGGCTCCGGCACCGTTGTCCAGCTTCTCAGGCAGATGTCGAACCAGCTCTCCGGGCTCCAGAGCGAGATCGAGGCGAGCCGCACTCAGGTGGCGACGATCTTCAGCGAGGGTGGCGCGCGGCTCTCCGCCATGCGTCAGCTCGTTTCGAGTCAGGGTCCGGTCGCCGACCGGGCGAACGCCTTCGCAGAGGAGGCTGTCCAGCTTTCCGGCATCATCACCGGTCTGCAGCAGAATTCCGTCGCGCCGGCGGTGAAGCGCGCCGCCGAGGATCTTGGCCGCTCCTTCATCGCGCCGGTCGCAGATGGCGGAGACGAGGGCCTTCGCCAGCGCCAGAGTCAGGTGGTCAGCCGGGTCGAGGACGCCGTGCGCGCCCAGAGCACCCAGCTCGTCGCCGCAGCCGAGGAAATTCTGGCGCGGCCCAATGTCGAGCCCTTCCGCTTTACCCCGCTGTCTGCCCCTGAAGCCGTCATCCGCTATGCCTTCGACTTCCTGCCCTCCTGGGCGGGCGCGATCTCGATCGACCTTCTGCCGGCGGTTCTGATCTTCATCCTCTGCATCGTTCAGGATGTGATCCGGCGCGAAGACGGCGAGGAGATGGAGACCGGCGACATGTCGGCCGCCGATCTGATGCGCGCCATCCGTATCCAGAAGCGCATCCGGTCCGCCGAGGACAACTTGTTGCCCGAGGAGCAGGCCGCCGAGCGTCCACGAGAACCGGAACGACCCACTGAGCCGCGCGCCGATATGCCGGATGCCAAGGCCGGTAGCGAGGATCGCGACATCGTCCAGCGCAACGATCCGGCCGGGCCGACGCCCTTTCCGAAGACCGCGTCTCGCTAGCGGCTGAAGGAGAGAAGACACGACGCGATGATCGGCGAGGAATCCAGCCCGGGACGCATTGAACGGCTTATCCAGAAGATTCCCGAAGGCGCCGTCCTCCGGGCGATCTTCGTGACGCTGCTCGTCGTCAGCGGCGGTATAGTCTATCTCGACTGGCAGGAATTCTCCGAGGCCGAGTTCGACACCGCGCGTGTCGAGCGCACCGAGCCCATGCCGGTAAAGCGGCCGGAGCCGGGAGACCAAGTTCGCCCCTATCTGCCGAAGACCATTCCGGTCGGTCCCGATCGCGGGAAGCCCGAACTGCCCGGATATGACGGCCCCGTCGATTCCGAAGCCATGACGCGTCCGATGACATTCTTCGATGCAGGTAGCGGCATCGTATCCGCCGTCGGGCGGATCGAGATCGGCACGGCCGGCGATCTTCGGAAATTTCTTGCCGAACGAGCGCGGGTCGGCGGTACGGTGCGACGCCTGTTCCTCCATTCTCCCGGCGGTTCGGTCGAGGATGCGCTTGAAATGGCGCGCGATATTCGCGCCGAGGGCATCGCGACCGAAGTGCCCGCCGACGGCTACTGCGCGTCGGCCTGTCCGCTGGTTTTTGCCGGCGGCCAGACGCGGCTTGCAGGCGACTCGTCCTGGGTCGGCCTTCATCAGGTTTATGCAGCCGAAATTCCCGGCATGCCGAATGCGAGAGATCTCGATCGCTCGATCTCGGACATCCAGCAGACGATCGCGCGCGCCCAGCAGCTTCTTGCGGATATGGGCGTCGATCCTGCCATCTGGATCAAGGCGATGGAGACGCCGCCAGCCGATCTCTACGTGCTGACGGAAGAGGAACTGATCGCCTCGCGTTATGTCCGCCCGTTCCCGGATGGGCCTGAATTCATCGGTCCGCGCCGCCCGAACGATTTTCGGCTGGAGGGCGATCGGATCGCTTCGGTCGAAGACGAGGAGAGGACAGCCTCGGACGAAGAGCCGTCTCCCGAAACCGCCGTCACTCCGCCTTCTTCAACAGGCGAAGGATGATGAGCGTCAGGATGACCGCCAGGAGCGCAAGCCCATATTCGCCGAGCCCGCACGCAAGGCCGTGCGCGCCGACGATCCAGAGCGAGGCGCCAGTGGTCAGCCCCTTCACTTCACCTCTTGCCTGAATGATCGCACCGGCGGCGAGGAAGGCGATCGCGGAGGTGACCGCCTCCACGATGCGGATCGGATCAGACCTCACGCCCTCGCCGAGGTCATCGAACCGGTCGACGAGCGAGATCATGAGAATGGTGAAGAGGCAGGCGCCGAGTCCCACCATCATGTGCGTGTGAAGGCCCGCCTCCCGATCGCGGCGTTCGCGTTCGAAGCCGACGGCTCCGGCGAAGAGAGCCGCAAGTAGCATCTATGCCGCCCGCTCGATGAAGAGCCAGTCGGGGAGTAGGCCTTCGATGAATTCCATGTCCTCTGTCCCGATCCTGTCCATGCAATGCGTGCTGGGGCACGCGACGAGACCCCGTATCGGGTTCCGCGGGCGCTTGCCATGCGAACGAAGCCGTCTAACGGCCTCGTTTCAAGGAAGCGCGCATTTGATCAGGTGCGGCTGATGTCCTCGAACAGCACGAAGACCGATCGTGCCTTCACGACGAGGCTCTCGCCGGCTTTCAGGACGCGGGGCTCGAGATTGGGCCAATCTGATTGCAGGGCGAGCTTGAGGACATGGCCCGGACGAGGCGAGGGGAGCGTCGTCTCTATGTCGCGTGTCGAGGCATTGAGATAGACGATCGCGCGCTCGCTCTCATGCCCGTCGGCCGCACGCGGTTCGTAGACGCTCATTCCGAGGAAGAGGCGGGACGGGTCGCTCCAGTCGCCGTCATACATGCGCTGGCCGTCCTCTCGCAGCCAGATGACGTCCTCCATCTGCCCGCCGGCATTCTCGCCGGTGAGGAAGGAGTCGACGCAAAGCGCGGGATGCTCGCGCTTCAGCTTCGCGAGACGCGCCGTCAGTGCGGTCAGCTCTTCGTCTGCATTCTGCCAGTCGAGCCAGGTTGTCTCGTTGTCCTGGCAATAGGCGTTGTTGTTGCCCTTTTGGGTGCGGCCGAACTCGTCGCCGGCGACGATCATGGGCGTACCCCGCGAGACGAAGAGGGTCGTAAGCATCGCGCGCAGATCGCGCTTGCGCGCCGCAAGGATCTCTTCTTTGTCGGTCGCGCCTTCGACGCCGTTGTTCCAGGAGAAGTTTTCGCCATGGCCGTCGCGGTTCTGCTCGCCATTCGCGTGGTTATGCTTTTTCTCATAGGCCGTCAGATCGGCGAGCGCGTAGCCGTCATGGGCCGCGATAAAGTTGACGCTTGCTGACGGATTTCGGCCGAACTGGTTGAAGATATCCGCCGAACCGGCAAGGCGTGTGGCAAGGTCGGCGACGCTGCCGGCATCGCCGCGCCAGAAGCGGCGGACATCGTCGCGGAACTTGTCCTGCCATTCGAGCCAGTGCGGCGGGAACGAGCCCACCTGATAGCCGCCGGGCCCGATATCCCAGCTTTCCGCCACATGGATGCGGTCCTTCAGTACCGGATCGACAGCGACCGCCTGAAGAAACGGCGCATTCACGTCGAACCCCTGTGGTGTCCGCCCGAGGACGGGCGCGAGATCGTAGCGGAAGCCGTCGATGCCTGCCGCTTCCACGAAGGTCTTGAGCGTGTCGATGCTGAGCTTCGTCACCGGATCGCGCCAAACGGCGAACATGTTGCCGCAGCCAGTGTGGTTGACGAGCTTTCCGGGATCGTCCTCCTCGTGGGCGTAGTAGAGCGCGTTGTCGAGCCCGCGATAGGAAAGCGTCGGCCCGTTCTCGTCGCCCTCGCCGGAATGGTTGAGGACGACGTCGAGGAGGACGCGGATGCCACGCTGATGCAGTGCATCGACCACGCGGCGAAGCTCCGGAAAGCCGCCCGGCACCAAGCGGGGGTCGAGAGCCATATGGGTGATCGGGTTGTAGCCCCACGCATTGGTGAGACCGAGCCGGACGAGATGCTCCTCGTCGATCGCGGCGGCAATCGGCATGAGTTCGACCGTCTCGACGCCGATCCGCTCCAAGTGGTCGAGAAGCGGCTTCTCCGCGAGCGCCGAAACCGTGCCGCGAAATTCATCCGGGACCTCGGGATGAAGCTGCGAAAAGGCGCGAACCAGAACTTCGTAGGTGAAACCCGGCGCTTGGAAGGGGAGGGGGCTCGCGTCCCGCGACAGATCGGTGACGATCGCCTTCGGCATAAGCGATGCCGTGTCGTAGCGGTGGTCCGGCGGTGCCTTTAAAGCCGGATGAAAGAGGAACGGCCGGTCGAGCTGGACTGCATAAGGGTCGACCAGAAGCTTGGATGGATCGAAGCGGTGGCCTTCCGCCGGCGCATAAAGCCCAAGGGCCCGAAGTCCATAGCGCGCGCCGGGCCTCAGACCGGGCACGTAGCCATAGCGGATGACGCCCTCTGCGCCCGGTAGCGTGAGGCGCGAGACTTCCCGCGTGCCGGCCTCATCGAACAGGCAAAGCTCGATCGCATCGGCGTTTTCCGAAACGACGGCAAAATGCGTGCCCTCTCTGGTCGGCGTTGCGCCAAGGCGCTGGGGGCAGCCGTGTTCTGCGGTGATATTAAAACTCATGTCCCGACTCCTACCGCAGCACACACTCAGTGGCTATCGCGGCGCTTATGGGTGGACGGGACGACAATCGGGCGGACAGTTCAGGAGCGATTGGAGACGATGTGAAACAGCCCGCGTTTCGATCGGACGGTTGGCCATAGCATTGGAGGTTTGGGAACATCCCTGAGTCCGTGCCGATGTCTGATTTTGAACTGAACGTCGATGGACACGACGTCATGCGTCGCAGGCAATTCTCGAACGTAATTGCTCAGCCCGCCATCAGGCGTTCAAACCACAGACCGGAACGTGACGAGGCTCGCCAATAAGGCTTGCGGGTCCGTCGGCGTTTCTCGCAAGAACCGTCCCGAGCGTTTCACCGGTCGCCGGATTGGCGACATCGATCGTCTCGCCGGCGTCCGACCCGATCCATTCTCCGCCGACAAAGCCGTTCTGTCGCAGCAGCGTCATGGTGTCGAGCGCATCCATTGTTCAGTCCTCTTCGATGGCATTCATGACGGCTCCGGTGATGGCTCAGCAACGGACTTTATAGCCGAGAGCAGGAAGATTCCGTGACGCTGTTCGAGAGTATGCAGGATCGAACACGTCAGTTCGGGATGCAACGGAAGAGTGCACCGTCAAAATTCGGGATCAAGTACCTATACCCCGGCCTCCGGCTTCCTCCGACGAAAGAACTTCAGGGCTGGCAGGAAGATCAGGATCAGGGCGATGATCGTGATCGGGCCGGCGATCGGCCGCGTGAAGAAGATCGAGGGATCGCCGGACGATAGAAGCAGCGACTGGCGCAGGGTCGGCTCGGCGATCGGGCCTAGAACGATTGCGAGCACGGCGGGGGCCAGCGGATAGTCGAACTTGCGCAGGAAGAAGGCCGAAAGGCCGAAGATTACGATCAGCCAGATGTCGTGCATGTCGCGCGTCGCCGCGAAGCCGCCGATGATCGAAAGGATGAAGATCATCGGCGCGAGGATGGTAAAGGGCATCCGCAGCATCCAGATGAAGAGCGGGATGAAAGCCAGATTGATGAGCAGTGCCGCTACGTTCGAGATGTAGAAGGACCCGATCAGCCCCCAGACAAATTCGGTCTCGTTCACGAACAGCTGCGGGCCCGGCACCAGCCCCCAGATCACCATGCCACCGAGCAGGATCGCGGTCGTGGGCGAGCCGGGAATGCCGAGGGTCAGCATTGGCAGCATCGCGCCGGTCGAGGCGGAATTGTTGGCCGCTTCCGGCGCCGCGACGCCGTCCGGATTGCCTTTCCCAAATTCACCCGGTGTCTTGGACACCATCTTGGCGACGCCGTAGGCCATCAGAGAACCGGGCGTCGCGCCGGCAGCCGGCAGCACGCCGACGAAAAACCCCAGGAATGAACCGATCGCCGTTCCCTTCCAGCCTCGGCTAACGGCCTCGCGCGTGTCGGAGATCATACCCGCGACACTGAGCTTCGGCGTTGTCGTTGTGACCTCGCCGCGCGTCTGCTCGATCGTCCAGAGCATCTCGCCTATGCCGTAGACACCGATCGCCAGCACTATGAAGCCGATGCCGTGCAGAAAGCCGGAAATATCGAAGAGCACCAGACGCGGCTGGCCCGAGATCTGATCGAAGCCGACCGAAGCAAGCACGAGGCCGAGACAGATCGAGAGGACCGTCTTTGCGATGTCGTCGCCGCCGAGGCCGACGAAGGTCGCGAAGGCAAGCAGCATGAGGGCGAAGATTTCCGGCGGACCGAAGGACAGCGCCAGCGTCGCGAGAGGTGGCGCGAACAGCGTGAAGAGCACATTGGCTACGCTCCCGCCCACGAAAGAGGCCAGTGCGGCGGTCACCAGCGCCAGACTGGCCCGGCCGCTAAGAGCAAGTGGGCGACCGTCGAACGTCGTCGCGACGGCCGTCGACGCACCCGGAATGCCGAGGGTGACCGAGGAAATCGCGCCCCCATACATCGCGCCGTAATAGATTGCCGCAAGGAAGATGATTGCCGAGCCGGGCGGCACCAGGAAGGTGATCGGCAGGAGGATCGCGACGCCGTTGACCGAGCCGAGGCCGGGCATTGCGCCGATGAACAGTCCGACCGATACGCCGATAATGATCAGAGCCAGATTGACCGGCTGCAGTGAGAGAAGGACGCCATCGGCGAGAAAGGACAGAATTTCCATGGCACGGTTCCTCGAACGCTAGGGCGTCAGTAGATGACGTCGTAAAGCAGGTCGAAGACCGGCTGGGTGAAGGACATGCCCTGGGGCATGGATATCTGCATCGCGCCTTCAAAGAAGAAGAACAGCGCGACAGGCGTGATCAACGCCATCGGCAGTGTCAGCAGAAGCGAATGACGGCCGAGAAAATACATGTAGTAGAAAAGGAAGATCCCGATCGCGCCATACATCGACACGATGTCGATCAGGCCGACGAATACGACGAGACCGCCGCCGACAAGGGCCAGCGTGCGCCAGCCGAATGCGTCGAGCATCGGCTCGTCGGATTGTGACGGCGGGCTTGTCTTGCGCCACCAGTTCAGCGCGATCGCGCCGCAGCAGACGAGCATCACCGCAGACAGCCAGAAGGGCCAGGCTCCGCCGCCCGGTCCTTCCCCGCGGATGTATCCGATCGGAAGTTCCGCGCTTTTTACCATCAGATAGATCGAGAAAAGAGCAAGAATGCCCGCAACGGAAATCTCGCCTGTACGCATTCCTGTCCCCTTGTGCCCTGCTCGAACTCTGCGGGCCCAGGCGTCAGGCGGCCTTGAAAGCGCCTGACGCATTCCGTTCATCTGATCCGCGCCGAATTGCTGGAAAACCGGCGCCCATTTTTTCGTCCGGCGCTCTAGCCGTCGATCTCGGCGAGCAGTTCGCGATGATTTTCGACCTGTCTGGTCCAGTACTCACGCGTTTCTTCCGCGTTCATCGGCAGTGGCGAGAGGCTCTCGGATTCGAGATAGCTCTGCCATTCCTCGCTGTCGTAGACGTTCTGGAAGAGGTCGCGATAATATTCGGCGGCTTCCTCCGACATGCCCGGGGGACCGACGATCGCCCGCTGGTTGTAGTAGGAGAAGTCGTGGCCCTTCTCCTTCATCGTCGGAACGTCAGGATAGGCATCCATCCGCTCGTCGGAGAAGGCGAGGAGAGGCACAAAGTCGCCGTTCTCGTAAAAGCCCTTGGCTTCGGCCGGGTTGTTGACGGTCGCCATGATCTGCTGGCCGGCGAGATCCTTGGCCACCGCACCGCCGCCATCATAGGGAATGTATTTCACGTTGAGATCGTACGCGCCGGCCAGGTAGGCGATGACGATCGAGTCCTCCTGGCCCTTGCCGGTACCGCCCATCACGAACTGGCCGTCATCGGCCTTCACCTTCTCGACGAACTGTTCGAACGTCGTGATGCCTGAATCCTTGTGGACCCACAGCACGAAGGGATCGACGCCCATCATCGCGATCGGCGTAAAGGTCTGGATATCGATCCCAAGACCATCCTGGCGTAGCGGCGTCGTGAAGAAGGAGTTCAGGGTGACGAGGAGCGTGTGGTCCTTGTCACGCGCACTGTTCAGCTGAAGCAGGGCCTCAGCGCCGGAGCCGCCGCCCTTGTTGTTCGGAACGAGCGGACGGGACGTCATGTCGTTTTTCTCGACGACCGACTGAATGAAGCGCGCGATCTGATCGGCGCCGCCGCCGGGACCGGCCATGATCACGAAGTCGATCGGGCGCCTCGGCGACCAGTCCGCAGCGAAGGCTTGCAATGGTACGGCTGCAAGCATCGTCGCCGCAGCCGCGAGCCCCATGAACTTTCTCTTGCTGAACATCCTTGTTCCTCCCTTGAACCCCGGTCTTTTAGGGGTTTTCCAATGGCATCTGTCGCTCCCTGATCGTTCGACGTCGCCTGAAGATATTGCCCCTACGTAAGAATTTTGTCTAATGTGCCATGAGAATCGGCATTCTTGTTGCGTCTACAATGACCTGTGTATTGCCACCGAACAGCATTTCCGATTCATGACTGTGGCTGTACGCGCCTGCTATGAGAAGACTTGCGCCGGTTTCCGCGGTCTTCTCCAGCAATGCTTTGGCCGCGCGTTTTGCCTCGAAGCGCACAGGCTGCGCTTCAATTCCGCGCAACGCATAATATGCGACGAGCTCTTCGGTGGTGGCGCCATTCGGCTCGCCCTTGTTGCCGCACAGGATCGTCACCTTCTCGGCCTGCGAGACGATTTCGAGCGTCATCGAGACCGCGCGCGAGGCCGGCAGCGAGCCATTCCATCCGATCGCCACGTGCCGGGCGAAGGTCTCGTCGGGGGTCAATTGCCCCGGACAGATCAGCACCGGCCGGCCAGCGCCGTAGAGCGCGGCCTTCAGCTCGCTCTGTCCGAGATTGCGCTCGCGCTGCGGCTTGGCGACGACGATCAGATCCGCCAGCCGCCCGTTGTATTTGATGACGTCCGCCATCTTGTTGCTGCCCTCGACGAACTCGCAGGTTGCCGCCTCGCCGATCCGGGGCGGTCCTTCTTCGAGCCCGAAGTCACGGGCGAGGCGATGCATGACACCGCGCAGATGTTTTTCCTGGCTGTCGGCATGTTCGCTGGCCTGCCGAACCATCGCCTGCCGGGCAAAACGCGGCAGCAGCACTTCTTGAGGGATGAGATCGGATGGTTGCATCCGGCAATGGACGACAAGCACGTGCGCCTTGTGGCGCTTCGCCAGTTCCGCGGCATGACCCATCACGGTCGCCACCATGCCATCGCCTCGAACCGGAACGAGAATCTTACTCAGCATACCGTCTCTCCCTAGGTTGCCATACTTCGGCAACCGCCAGGGGGAAATTGGCCATTAGTCGAGTTCGCTCATTTCCGCAGGTGGATCGACCTGTTTAACCAGTAACGACAAAGCCCTTTGCTTTTTCGATGCCGTCGCTTCGAAAAGTGCCGATCCGCGAGATTTTTTCGCAATTAGAGCAATAGCTTACGAGACGCTCGTGATGAGGCGGTGCTCTCAGAATAAAAGGCATCGAGACCGTCCTCGGCCGGTGCCTGGGGCTCGTCTTCTTGTGCTGCGGTCTCTTTTGCACGCATCCCGTCGTGGATCTTGCGCTCGGCCTCCATCGTGTAGGCCTTGTGCAGTTTTGCTGGAAAATCGACGTGCGGGACGCGATCGAGGTGTTGAGGCTGCCGAGACGCATCCCGAATTCGAGGTGATGCATTTCACAGGGGCAGGCGCTGAGGGACGCGACGCCTTAGCAAATCCAAGACAGACATGATGTTTGATCCCGGACGATTTCGCGCTGCCGGCAAAGCGCGGCGGTTCTGGGATGTGCTGCTCTTGCGTCATTGTGCGGGAGGCATTTGGCATCTTCGCCGCGGCGCTTCGAACAGGCGATATTCGCTCAGTCGGCCCTTGCCTCGATCGCTTCCATGTCGTCGTCGGAGAGGCCGAAATGGTGGCCGATTTCGTGGATGACGACATGGCGCACGATATCGCCGAGCCGTTCGTCGTGATGGGCCCAGTAATCGAGGATCGGACGGCGATAGATCAGGATACGGTTAGGCATTTCGCCCGTCGCGGGTTCGGCGAACTGTCCGATGCCTCGGCCCTCGAACAGGCCGAGAATATCGAACGGGCTCTCCAGTCCCATCTCGTCCAGAACGTCGTCGTCAGGAAATTCGGCGACAAGAAAGCGGATATCGCCGCAGAGCGTCCGGAACTCATCTGGCAGATCGCGATAGGCCGCCTCCGCCATCGTTTCGAACTCGGCGAGCGAGGGCGATCTCCGGCCGGTCCAGTCCTTTTCGAGCAGCGCGTCGTCTTCGGGCATAGGTCTCTGCCTCGTTCAGGTCGAGCCCGAATATAAGACGGAAAATCGCGTTTCGAGACCGGAGGCGGTTATCGCTATTCTCCCACCGGCCGACTCGCATACCAGGCGGCGACCGCCTCGATCTGCTCGTCGGTGAGGTTGACCGCGATCGGCGTCATGAGGTGGGAATAGCGCGTTCCGCCCCGCGTGATGTCGTGGTCTTTCCAGAGTTCCAGTTGCGCCTTGGTGTACCAGGCCGGCTGGCCAGCGAGATAGGGATAGTGGGCGTTCTTCTGGCGGCCTTCAGCGTCGTGGCAGCTGTCGCAGGCCGGAAGCTTGCGCGCGGCGATGCCGTCCTCCGCGAGCAGCCGACCGAGCTTCAGCATCGCGTCGCTGGGGTGATCCGTCCGGCCATCCGGCGCCGCCTCGCTCCCGAAAGCCGCCTGAGACCGGTTACCGGCCGGGAAAATTTGCGGTGGAATACCGTCGGCGGCGGTCGATG
The DNA here is from genome assembly GCF_040239565.1 of Fulvimarina thalattae. Taxonomy (NCBI): domain Bacteria; kingdom Pseudomonadati; phylum Pseudomonadota; class Alphaproteobacteria; order Hyphomicrobiales; family Aurantimonadaceae; genus Fulvimarina; species Fulvimarina thalattae. The sequence continues at coordinate 246,817 of NZ_JBEHWS010000006.1, read as the reverse complement.
CCGGGATAAAGGCCGGCGCTTCCTCCTGCGCATCGGTGCCGGCAACCGCTTCTGCGTTAGAGCCCTCCTGAGAACCACCATCGACCGGCTGCTCGGCATACCAGGCCGCGAGTTCCTTGAGGACGCTCTCCGGATAGCGCGAGGCGGGCGGTTGCATGTAGCCGGAATGCCGGTAGCCCTCGCTGTAGGCCTCCAGGGTTGCGGCGAGATAGGTCTCCGGCTGCCCGGCGATTACCGGAAACGCGCCGGCGCTCTCCCCATCGCCGCGTCCGAGACCGTCGCGGCCGTGGCAGCGCGCGCAGTCGGCGAGCGCTTCGCCGGCCACTCCGTCGAGGCCGGACGTCTGCTCGCCGCCGGCCTGAAGGGTGAGATTCTCACGCTCGCCGCCGAGCGCCAGATCGGCATAGGTTGCGGCGTCCATCTCCGGCAGCGCGCGCAGGAAGGCGACGATCGACCAGACCTCGTCGTCTCGGTCTTCACCCGGCCAGGACGGCATGCCGGAATATTTAATGCCGTGAAGACCGATCCAGTAAAGCTCGCGATCTTTCCATTCCGCCACCTTGCCCTCAAGGCGCGGCGGCGGCGGCATCATCGACTCGACCACCGGCGACTGCGGCACGCCGGGCGCGCCATGGCAGGGCGCGCAGCCGGTGGCGAAATGGCCGGCGGCCCGCTGGACCAGAGACGCATCGGCAAGGTCGACATCCTCCGGCACAGCTATGCCGATCGACTGGCGGTCGACCGCGTTCTGCATGGTCCAGTGCAGAAACCAGCCGACCGGCGCGAAATGGCCTGACGAAGCCGCAATCGAGATCATGCCCGAGAAGGAGACGGCAAGCGCGAGTACGACCGCGCCGATGCCCGCCGCCGCGAGCTTCTTCCAGGTGAGGACGAAATCGATGGCGATCCGCTTCTTCATGGGGCCGTCCTCGATGGCGCGTTCAGGATGGAGGCAAGGCAGGTGAGCCCGCCGACGAGATAGGCGGCGCCTCCGACGATGAGCATGATGACACCGCCGGCCTGCTGGTCGCCAAGGGGCGTCATCGTCGCAGCCGGCGCGCAGAGTTCGGCGCAGGCATAAAGCGTGCGCGGGCTGAGGAGCAGCAGGGCTCCCAGCAACGTCATATGCATGGATGTGACGAGCAGGCCGATGACGCCGGCGGCACGCGCCTTCAGCCGTCCCTCTCCTGTCGGCCCGAGCGCGCTCTGCCAGACGAGGGCGCCTGCAAGAAGGAACGAACCCTGTTCGACGGCAAAAACGAGCCCATTCGTCCGTGCCAGATCATGCGGGCCGGGCGCATGCCAGCCCCAGACGATGACGAACTCCACGAAGGAAGCGAGAATCGCGAAACCCGGCGTGATGCGGTTCGCCAGTTGTGGCGCTGCCCGCGCAACGCCGATCGCGATCAGAGGCGCTGCCAGCGAGACGACGGTCATATGCATGACCATGTGGCTCGCGAACGATCCACCCGCTTGTGCTGGCAGCGGCCCGAACCAGACGAGGGCAAGGAGAGCTGCCGCAAGGCCGAGCGGCCAGAAACGGAAAGCGCCGGAGTCTCGCTCGTTTCCTCGATCCGCTCTCATCGCGATCTCGGCCATCAGCGGCAGTCCACGTTGAAGAAGGCGGGCAGGGCCACGAAGATGACCGCGATGAAGGACAAACCTGCGAGGAGAATCGTCGAGAATTCGAGGAAGCGCTCGCGCGCGATCGGCGTGTCCTCGTCGTTTACCGTGCCCGATCCATGGCCGCGCCATTCGCTGTACGAGCGCCGGAAGATCAACGCGATCAGCAGGAGGGCGAGGACCGTAAGTCCGAGGATAAGCCAGCGCGCGAAGGCGATCTCCTCGAAGATCGCCTCGTTCGGCGCGCAGTCGACCGAGGCGATCAGATAGGATGCGAGGAAATGCAGCGCCCAGATCGTTGGCGGGGCGATGAGGGTGATGAGATTGTCGCGGGTTTCACGGCTTCTTGCGAACATCGTCGAACCTTCCCCCTCAGCTTGCCAGCGGCGCGAAGGCCAGCGTCGCGACGGTCACGAAGGAAGTCGCCAGCACGAAATGCCAGTAGAGCGCGACGTTGCGGATATCGGCGTCATAGATCGGCGTCAGATGCCCGAAGAGCGAACGCGCGAGGCAGTAGAACAGCATCACCGAGCCAGCCGCCGCGTGGACCGCCGTCCAGATCGCTATAACCCAGACCGTCGCCGGATAGACGTGGCTGACCGGATCGAGCCCCGTGAGATAGGGGCCAAGGAGCATCACCGCTCCGGCGAGAAGCGCGACGGCGCCGCCCGCCCCCATCGCCAGCCGTGCCATCAACACCTGACCGGCCGCGTTCAGTTGACGCGCGGCGTAGGCGAGCCCCCAAGTGAAGGCGAAGACGACGAAGGCCGCGACGGGCCAGAAGATGCCGGGTCCGGTCGTGCCCGCAGGCGGGAATTCGGCGTGGATGGTCACGTAGAAGAAGTAACCGAAGATGAGGGACATGAAGGCGGTGCCATCGCCGATCATGGTGATGAACATCGCCCACCAGCCGACCGCCTTCGGGCCCGAAACATAGAGCGGCAGCGAGAGGCCGAGGCCCACGTCCTTCTCGTGCTTTTCGGGGATGATTGCCGTGCCGCGCCAGACCCAGACGAGGATCGAGCCCGTCGCCAGCACCATGGCGGCAATCGTCAGATACCACCAGTGGAAGGTCGCGAAGATGAAGACCGCGCCGAGGAAGGCCGCGGCCCACATGGTCATGAAGGTGGGGCCCGGGACGCGCAGCACTTGAATGGGCTCGGCGTCGAGCACGCTCGTCACCATGGTCTCGCGCTTCAACTCCTCGGCATCCGGCATGTAGAACCGGCCATTGTCGACATCGTCGAGGAAGTTTGGCTGGTCCCAGATCGGATAGCGCGACTTGATGATCGGGATCGAGCGCACCCCCCAACCCTTGTCCTCGGGCTCGGATAGCCATTCCAGCGTGCCGGCATTCCAGTAGTTGCGCTTGGCATAGGGCAGATGCCCGCGCGGGCGCAGGACATCGGCGACGAAGACGAGGAAGCCGGCCGCGAAGACGAAGGCTCCGACGGTTGAGACGAGGTTCGGGAGGTCGAGACCGAGGCCTGTCGGATAGGTCCAGACCCGGCGCGGCATGCCCATCAGGCCCGAGAAGTGCATTGGGAAGAAGCCGACATTGAAGCCGACGAACATCAGCCAGAAGGCGATCTTGCCAAGCCGGTCCGATAGGGCCCGCCCCCCGAGGATCGGCCACCAATAGTAAATGCCGGCGACGATCGGGAAGAGCATCCCGCCCATGAGAACGTAATGGAGATGGGCGACGACGAAATACGTATCGTGCGCCTGCCAGTCGAAGGGAGCGAGCGCGACCATGACTCCGGTGAGGCCGCCGATGACGAAGATCGCGAGCGAGCCCGACACGAAAAGCATAGGGACCGAAAACACCACGCGCCCGACGAGCAGCGTCGCAAGGAAGACAAAGATCTGCACCCCGGTCGGGATTGCGACGGCCTCCGATGCCGCCGAGAAGAAGCCGAGCGAGATCGAGGGCAGGCCTGTCGTGAACATGTGGTGGACCCACAGGCCGAAAGAGAGGAAGCCGGTTCCGACTGCGGCGAGCACGATCCAGGAATAGCCGACGATGGGCCGCCGGGCGAAGGTCGGCACGATCATCGCGATCAGCGCGATTGCCGGCAGGAAAACGATGTAGACCTCCGGATGACCGAAGATCCAGAACAGATGCTGCCACAGCATCGGGTCGCCACCGCGCTCGGGATCGAAGAACGGCCAGTTGAAGAGACGCTCCATCTCGAACAGGATGTCGCCCGCGATCAGCGGCGGGAAGGCGAAGAGGATCATGCCGGCAACGACGAGCACGTACCACGCATAGAGCGGCATCAGGTTGAGCCGCATGCCGGGCGGGCGGCACTTCAGCGAGCCGACGATGAGCTCGACGGCGGCGGCGATCGAGGCGACCTCGATAAAGGAGAGGCCGAGCAGCCAGATATCCGCGCCATAGCCCGGGGTGAAGCGTTCCTGCGTCGTCAGCGGCGGATACATGAACCAGCCGCTTGCCGGGGCGGACGAGAAGAAGATCGAGCCGCAGACGAAGACGCCGCCGATCAGGAAGCACCAGTAGCCGAAGGCGGAAAGGCGCGGGAACGGCAGGTCCCGTGCACCGAGCATCTCCGGCAGGAGGATGATCGCCATCGCCTCGAAGATCGGGACGGCGAAGAGGAACATCATCACCGTGCCGTGGAGGGTATAGACCTGATTGTAGAAGTTGGCGGTGAGAAAGTCGTTCTCCGGCACGGCGAGCTGGACGCGCACCATCAGGCCGAGAACGCCGGCGAAGAGCATGAAGATGAAGGCGGTCGAGGTGTACCAGACGCCGACCTCGGTGTTGTTGACCGCAGACCAATACTTCCAGCCCTTCGGCGCTTCCCAGACCCAGATCAGCCGCTTCGCCTGGGCGTCGCGAACTTCCGGGTCCTCCTGATCCACATGGCTCGCGCCGATGGTCTGCGGCTTGGGCGGATCGGGATATTTCGGGGTCGCCGGATCGGAATAGTCGATGGCGTCGATCCCGGCCGCGCTGCTCGCTGGCAAATCGCTCATTTCAGCTGCTCCAGCCAGGCCGCGATGGCGGTGATCTCTTCGTCCGGCAGGATACCGTAGGACGGCATCTCGACGCCCTGCTTCACATGCTCGGTCGCGCGAATGAATTCGGCGAGGTTTTCAGGGGTGTTTTCCAGAAGGCCGGCCGCGATCGTGCGGCGCGAGCCCACATGGGTGAGGTCCGGACCGACCGCGCCGTTCGCCTCCGTTCCGCGCACCGCGTGGCAGGCGTCGCAGCCGTTCTGCATGAAGGCGTCGTGGCCAGGCCCGGAGGTGGCCTGAGCAGGCTCGTTCTGGGCGGCGACGTAAGCTGCGTATTCTTCCTCGGAGACGACGACGACACGAAAGCCCATCTGGCCATGGGCATCGCCGCAGAACTCGGTGCAGACGCCGTTGTAGACCCCTTCCTTCGTGGGCTCGACCACCAGCCGGTTCACCCGGCCGGGAATCATATCCATCTTGCCGGCGATCGCCGGCACCCAGAAGGAGTGGACGACATCCGGGCTTCCGAGCAGCAGCTCCGTCCGCCGGCCGACGGGAAGCCAGATCTCGTTCGCGCTCTCGACGCCGCCGGGCGGCAGGCTTTTGACGACGCCCGGCTCGCCCTCGACATCGTAGGCGACGCGGAACCAGAAGCGCTCGCCAGAGACCGCGATGGTCGGGCCGTTCGCCTCGGCCCGGAATTCCGGCATCAGTGCAAGACCATAGACCAGAAGCGCCGTGAGGACGACGGTCGGGAAGACGGCGCCACCCCAAACGATGAGCCGCGTGCCGGTCTTTTCACTGTGGGTGCCGGGCCTCACCCGCGTCGCATAGATCGAGAGGCCGATGGTTATGCACCAGATGACCACCGCGCCGACGAGCATGATCCAGAACAGATGCTCGACCTGCGAGGCTTCGAGCCCCGCGCCTGTGAGCGTCGATTGCGGGCCGCTGCAGGCGGTCAGAAAAATCAGAGATATGAGGGGAGCAATCAGGCCCTTCGACAGGGCGATGGCAAGACACCTTACGGATACGAAGAATCGGAGAAAGGTGACCCGTCCCATTGCCCACTATCGTCGAGAGAAGCGGGCACGCCGCCACAAGGAATTCGCGTAAAATGTAGCGAAATCTTTGAAGGGGAAGGGCTTTAGGCCCGCTTTGGCGCTTCATGGTACCAACGAAAATCGACGCCGGCAAAATTCTTGCAGCTTATGGCTGCGCAGGACGCCAAATCGGAAGCGGAACGTCGAAGAGCGCCGCACTGGGCAGGGTCTCGAACGCATAGCTTTCTGGCTGGGTCGACGCCTGAAGATAGCTCGTCTCGCCGGGAAGCCCCATTGGATAGAGATCGTTGCGCTTGGCCTCATAGGCTGCCGTTTCGGCACTGCAGACGCGCATGCGCATGTCTTCGGGCTGAATTTCTGGCTGGTTAGGCAGACTTTGGAGATCGGTGCCCGTGGGCCGAAGTACGCCCGCGAACGCTTCGCTCATCAGCTTGGCCGCACGCTCTGCCCGCTCGCGGCCGGTAGTCGCACCGAGGAGTACGACCAAAATCCGCCGTCCATCCCGTTCGGCCATCGCGACGATGTTGCGGCCGGATGCGCAGAGGAAGCCGGTCTTAAGCCCAAGCGTGCCCGGAAAGTCCGTCAGGAGAACGTTCTCTGTTTCGAGCTTCTTACCGTCGATGACGACGATCGAGGTCTCGAAGAGCTTGCCATATTGCGGATATTCGCGCGTGGCGGCGAGACCGAGAAGCGCCAGATCGCGCGCCGTCGTATGCTGGCTTGCGGCGAAAAGCCCATTCGGATTGTCGAAATGGGTCGCCGTCATGCCGAGACGGCTTGCTGCGGCATTCATCCGCTCGGCAAAGGCTTCCGTGCTGCCGGCAACGGTTTCCGCAAGCGAGATCGCGACCTCGTTGGCCGAGCCGACGACCATGGCGAAGAGCGCATCCTCCAGCCGCATGGCGCGACCGGCACTGAGGCCCGCGTGGAGCGAAGCCTGCGTCATGGCAAGCTTGGAGATGGTCACCGGCGTGTCGAGGGTTACCTCGCCGGCCTTCAGGGCTTCGAAAGTGACATAGGCCGACATCAGCTTCGTCGTCGAAGCCGGATACCAGGGATGGCCCGCCTCTTCGGCGAACAGCACGGCGCGCGTCTCGGCGTCCACCACCAGCGCCGGGGTCGCATGGGCAAGCGGTGCGGAGAAAATCAGCGGAAGACACAGGCCGGCAAGTGCACGCAACCGGTTGACGCCCCGCGTGACGGAACGGGTGGACCTGCGATCCGCAGGATTTCTCGACAGGAGACGCGGCATTAGGACGGCGGCCTAGAAGGGCAGGTAGTCGCCCACCTTGGAGAGAAGCGACTTCGAGCCCCGCAGACGGCGCTGTTTGGTTGCTTCGTCTTCACCCAGTTCGCCGACAGGCGCAGCGGCAGACGGCTGGCGGTAGTCGAGCGGTGGCTCGGAAAGCATTTTGCGCGTCTGGCGGTCCGCGCCGTTGCGCTCGGCCATCTTCTGCCTGAACAGTTCGGAGCGACGGGCGAGTTCCTGGGGCGGCAGCACGCCCGATTCTCCCGAGTTCCGCATTCTCTCGAAATTGTAGCCGTCGCCGCGTGTCCGGTCGAGATAGTCCTGGGTGACGCCTTCCTTCTGCCGGTTCATCTCGGAAGCCGGAACCGGACCTTCGCCCTGATATGCTGCCGCCTGCAGACGGGCGGCACGCTGGCGATCGGTCTCCGGCCCCGAACGCTGCTGAGGCGCCGGCAGGACGGAGGTATTCTCGGGCGTGCGAAGGGCTTCACGCTCGGTATAGGCGATCGGTTCGGCATCGCTTGACCCACCGAGCGCGACGATGTTGTTCAGATCGTCGAAGAACATTTCGCCCTGGCTTTTGCCGGTGCCGTAAGTCGGTCCGAGACAGCCGGACAACGCAGCGACGCCTGCCAAAAGCGCAGCCTGTGCGGCACGTTTCATCACGATACGGCGTGTGTCGGTCGAAATCATCAAGATGGCCCCCTCGGCCTTCATCCCCATTGGTGCGCAATCGGACCCCTCACGTTCGCGCACCGCTTACCGGCTCTTGTCAGCGGAATCGGGCGACAATACGCCGTTCCGTCAATCCGCCGCGCGAAGTCTTAAAACTTCGTCAACGGTTGTGGCAAGGCGGCGACGCTCGCCGCCTCGTACCATCGTAAATTCTCAGGCTGCCGACGTCAGCCGACCCTCGGCCTTCAGCTCGCGCAAAGCCTCGGCGTCGCGTGCCGAAACGTCCGGGTATTCCGGATCGGAGCCCACATCGCCAGTGATCTTCCATGAGCGGGCGCATTTTTCGCCCTTCGCCTTGTCGAAGACGACGGCGACACCGGCGCTCTCCGGCAGACGGAAGGCATCCGCCGGCCCTTCGCCGGCCTCGATCCTGAGACCAGAAGTGATGGCGATTTCCGCGAAATCCACCGTTTCGGCGAGCGCGCGGAGCTGATCGTCGGCAATATGCACCGTGGGCCAGGCCTCCAGCGAGGAGCCGATCACCTTATCCCTACGCTTCTGTTCGAGCGCGCCCATCACGACGCGCCGAACTTTCCGGATTTCCCGCCAGCGGGCGGCCAGTGCCTCGTCGCGCCAGGCCGGATCGACAGTGAAGAACTGCTCCAGATGAACCGATTTCGCCTCCGGATAGCGCGACAGCCATGCCTCTTCCATGGTGAAGGGCAGCATGGGCGCGAGCCAGGTCACCAGCCGGTCGAAGATCGTCCGCACCACCTGCAACGAAGCCTTGCGGCGGGTCGCGGACGGCGGATCGCAATAGAGCGAATCCTTGCGGATATCGAAGTAGAAGGCCGACAGTTCGGTGACGACGAAATCGAGAAGCGCGCGCGAGATGCGCTTGAAGTCGAAACCGTCATATCCCTTGCGCACCAGCTCGTCGAGTTCGGCGAGGCGGTGGAGCATCAGCCGTTCAAGTTCCGGCATCTCGTCATAGGGCACGGTCTCGCCGCGATCGTGGGCGAGCGTGCCGAGCATCCAGCGAACCGTGTTCCTGAGCTTGCGATAGCTGTCGACATTCGTCTGAAGGATCGTCTTGCCGAGGCGCAGGTCCTCCGAATAGTCGGACGATACCACCCAGAGCCGCAGGATGTCGGCGCCGGACTGCTTGATCACCTCTTGGGGCGTGACGACGTTGCCGAGGGACTTCGACATCTTGCGCCCCTCCTCGTCCATGACGAAGCCATGGGTGAGGACGGTGTCATAAGGGGCGCGGCCGCGCGTGCCGCAGCTTTCGAGCAGCGAGGAATGGAACCAGCCGCGATGCTGGTCGGAGCCTTCGAGATAAAGGTCGGCCGGCCATTTCAGGTCGGACCGCTTTTCGAGGCAGAAGGCGTGGGTCGAACCGGAATCGAACCAGACATCGAGGATGTCGCGGACCATGGTCCAGCCCTCGTTCGCCTTCGATCCGAGAAAGCGCTCGCGCGCGCCTTCGGCAAACCAGGCATCGGCCCCTTCCGCCTCGAAGGCCTCGAGGATGCGGGCATTGACCGCCTCGTCCTTTAGGATGTTGCCGTCCTCATCGACGAAGACACAGATCGGCACGCCCCAGGCTCTTTGCCGGGAAAGAACCCAGTCGGGACGGTCGGCGATCATGCCGCGCAGGCGGTTCTGGCCGGAGGCCGGCACGAAGCGGGTCTGGTCGATTGCATTGAGGGCGCGGTTGCGGAGGGTATCCTCGCCGGCAACCTGACTGGCCGTATCCAGACCATAGCCCCCGAGATCCTTGTCCATCTCCACGAACCATTGCGGCGTGTTGCGGAAGATGACCGGCTTCTTGGAACGCCAGGAATGGGGATAGGAATGCTTCAGCCGGCCGCGCGCGACGAGATTGTCAGCCGCAATCAGCGCTTCGATGACGCGCTTGTTGGCATCGCCCTTCTTGCCCTTGTCGTCGATGACGCGGGCCGCGCCGCCTTCCGAAGCCGCGTCGAAGCCCGGCGCGTCCTTGGTGTAGAAGCCGTCGTCATCAACGGTGAAGGGGATCGCCGTGTCGATGCCGCGCTTTTCGAGATCGCGGCGCATGTCCATCCAGGCGTCGAAATCCTCGCGGCCGTGGCCGGGCGCGGTGTGGACGAATCCCGTGCCGGCATCGTCGGTCACATGGTCGCCGGCGATGAGCGGGACGGGGAATTCATAGCCGCCGGCAAGGCCCTTGAGCGGATGATCGCAGATAAGGCCCTCAAGGTCGGCTGCCGAAACGTCGGTGCGGCGTTCAGCCTGAAGCTTGGCCTTTTCGAAGACGCTGGCGGCGAGCGCATCGGCAAGCACATATTTCGCGCCCGGCTGCGGCCCGAAATCATTCTCGGCAGCCGTCACCTCATATAGGCCATAGGCGATGCGATCCGAATAGGCGATCGCCCGGTTGCCGGGGATCGTCCAGGGCGTCGTCGTCCAGATGACGACGGACGCATAGATGAGCGGCGACATCTGAGCACCGTTACGGACCACAGAACGCACCGGAAACGCCGCCCAGATCGTGTCGGACTCATGGTCGTGATATTCGACCTCGGCCTCGGCGAGCGCGGTCTTTTCGACCACGGACCACATCACGGGCTTGGAACCGCGATAGAGCTGGCCGCTCATGGCGAACTTCAGAAGTTCGCCCGCGATGACGGACTCCGAGTCGAAATTCATCGTCAGATACGGCGTGTCGAAATCGCCCTCGACGCCGAGCCGGCGAAACTCTTCCGTCTGGACGCCGATCCAGTGGGTCGCGAAATCGCGGCATTCCTGCCGGAATTCGTTGATCGGCACCTCGTCCTTGTTGAGGCCCTTGGCGCGGTACTGCTCCTCGATCTTCCACTCGATCGGCAGGCCGTGGCAGTCCCAGCCCGGCACGTAGTTGGCGTCGTAGCCGCGCATCTGGAACGAGCGCGTGATGACGTCCTTCAGCACCTTGTTGAGGGCGTGGCCGATATGGAGATTGCCGTTGGCATAGGGCGGGCCGTCATGCAGCACGTATTTCGGCCGGCCTTCGCCCGCCTTTCTCATCTCGCCGTAGAGATCCATCTCGTCCCATTTGGCGATCCATTCGGGCTCCACCTTGGGAAGCCCGGCGCGCATCGGAAAATCGGTCTGCGGCAGAAACAGCGTGGTGGAGTAGTCGACGGTGTCCGGCGTCTCTCCGCCCGGGGTCTTCGTCTCGCTCATATCTTGTCTTCGATCCAGACTAGCGGCCACGTTTCCTCATCGGAGGCGGCTTGTGGCGCATGGGAAATTTGGCTGCGCCGGAGTACGGACGCAGATCGCGCGCGTCTTCGTCCCGGTCCCTCGTCGCTCTTTTCGGGCGGCGTTCAGAGGGCCGGGCGGCTAATTCGTATCGTGTGAATGATCGCGCGCGTCTTCAACATGGCAGTGCATGTAGCAAGGCCGGGCGCGCTTGGGAAGAACATGGATGCCGCGCGCCGCATGCCAGAAGCAGGGCGGCTCAGATGCCCTTCTGGTTTACGCGCTTCGACAGCTCTTCCGCGCTCTCGACCCGCTCCGAGTAGCGGTCGGTGAGCGCCGCCGAGCGGGCGCGGGTCATATAGGTGAACTTCACCAGTTCCTCGCAGACATCGACCACCCGCTGGTAATAGGCCGAGGGCAGCATGCGGCCTGCCTCGTCGAATTCGTTGAAGGCTTTTGCGACCGAGGATTGGTTGGGGATCGTCACCATCCGCATCCAGCGCCCGAGAATGCGCATCTGGTTCACCGCGTTGAAGCTTTGCGAGCCGCCGCAGACCTGGAAGACGGCGAGCGTCTTGCCCTGGGTCGGGCGAACGGCACCGAGCGAGAGGGGGATCCAGTCGATCTGCGCCTTCATGATGCCGCTCATCGCGCCATGGCGCTCGGGGCTGAACCAGCCCATGCCCTCGGCCCATTGGGCAAGTTCGCGCAATTCCGCGACCTTCGGATGATCGGTCGGCGCGTCGTCGGGAAGCGGCAGGCCGGCGGGATCGAAGTTTCGCACTTCACAGCCGTACCAAGCGAGCAGGCGTCCGGCCTCCTCTTTCAAAAGCCGCGAATAGGATCGCTCGCGCGTCGAGCCGTGCAGCAGGAGGATGCGCGGAGGGTGGCCGGGATCGTTCGCCGGGGCGAAGAGCGCCGGGTCGATCGGCCTCAGCTGGTCAGGATCGATATGCGGCAGGTCGGAAAACGCGATATTCTCAAACGTCACGCCTTGGCTCCGCCTGTGACGACGACCTCGCCGTCCTCCTTCGTGAAGCTCTTCACCACGCCATCCGGCAGCAGTTCCAGCACCTCTTCGGACGGCCGGCAGAGTTTTGTACCACGCTCCGAAACCACGATCGGCCGATTTATAAGGATGGGATGCTCCATCATCGCGTCGATCAGCTGGTCGTCGCTCAGGCTATCGTCGGCGAGGCCGAGCTCATCATAGGGCGTGCCCTTCCGGCGAAGGAGCGCTCGCGGGGTCATGTTCATGTCGCAGAGCAGCTCGACGAGACGCTCCCGGCTCGGTGGGGTCTTCAGATATTCGATCACGTCGGGTTCTTCGCCGGCCTCGCGGATCATCGCGAGCACGTTGCGGGAGGTGCCGCATTTCGGGTTGTGGTAGATCGTGATGGTCATGGGACTTCGCTTTCGGGGGATTGCCGGCCCGTCAGTCACGCTTATCCGCTGCCATCGAAAACCGGATGGTCAGCTTCTGGCCGGGATTGAGGAGCCATTCGAAGAGGATGACGGCGAGGACCGCGCCGATGCATTGCGCCAGGATGAAGCCCGGAACATCGAGCGGGCGGATGCCGGAGAATGTGTCGGTGAAACCGCGCGCGATCGCGACGGCCGGATTGGCGAAGCTCGTCGAGGCGGTGAACCAGTAGGCGGCGGTGATGAAAAGCCCGACCAGCCAGGGGATGGTATGCGGAGCGAAGCGCAGCCCGCCGAGAATGAAGCCGACGAGACCGAAGCTCGCCACGATCTCCGCCCACCATTGGGAAAGCCCGGTGCGCGTATGGCCCGACAGCATCAGCGGCGGAAGCTCGAACATCAGGTGGGCGGCGATGGTGCCTGCGATACCACCTGCGATCTGCACGGCGACATAGGCAAGCGCTGCACGCACGCCGATCGCGCCGCGGAGCCGCATCGCTAATGTCACGGCAGGGTTGAAGTGCGCACCGGAGATCGGTCCGAAGACGGTAATGAGGACGACGAGGATCGCGCCGGTCGCGATCGTATTGGCGAGTAGCGCGAGTGCGACATCCTCCGTCAGGCGCTCGGCCATGATACCGGAGCCGACGACGGCGGCGACAAGAATGCCGGTCCCAAGCGCCTCGGCGGTCAGCCGGCGCGGCAGATCGAATGTCAACGTATCGCTCATGCCGGCCCGGTCATCCTCTTATCCTCAATCCCAAGCGGGATTGGCGGCGATGGGGCTTGCGCCGTCCATCGTGCCGATCGTTTCCATCGCGTATCTGAGCGCGCTCTTCGTCATGTTCTCAACGGGCAGGGAGCGGAAGGCGAGAATGCGCGCCTCGATGTGGGTGAGCGCGGCGCGAAAGGCCGCCCGCTGCTCCTCCTCGCTGCCCTCGACGCGCGAGGGATCGGCGATCCCCCAATGGCCCCGCGCCGGCGCGCCCGGCCAGACGGGGCAGCTCTCGCCGGCCGCGTTGTCGCATACGGTGATGACGAAATGCATGTCAGGCGCATCCCGCTCGGCGAAGGTATCTCAGGATTTCGATTTCAGCCCGGCGGTCGAATAGCCGGCCTCTTCGAGCGTTTCGAGCGCCAGCCGATGGATCTTGCCGCTCGGGCTGCTGCCGGCCGAGAACGCGTCGAAGCGATCCTCGCATTCGGCGTTCATGACGGCCTCGGCGAGAACCGAGCGTGCGGAATTGTGCGTGCAGAGAAAGAGGACGTTCCTCATCGCGCGGAGGCCTTTCGGTTGTCGCAGGATGAGGCAGCTTCTAGGGGTTCGGCACCATAGCCGCAAATCTCCGGCCGGCCGCCGCAGCAATCCTCCGTCAGGAAATTCAGAAGCCCGCGCATCACCTCGAAATTCGCCGCATAGCGGATCTTCCGGCCGTCCCGCCATGACTGAAGCAAGCCCGCCCGATCGAGCGTCGCCAGATGAAAGCTCATGCGCGTCGGCGCGATGTCGAGCGCCTCCGCGATCGCCCCCGATGCCATGCCCTCCGGCCCCTGTCGCACGAGCAGGCGAAAGGCCGAGAGGCGATCTGCATGGGCAAGGGCTGCAAGCTGTTCGACGGTGCGCGCGGTTTCCATGGCGCATTACTACAAGAATGCTTGTAGAGTTGCAACGACGTTCCAAACGGCTTGGCCGCAGAATTCCTCAGATTGCTCAATCGTCAGGGTTTGGAATGTTCAGCTGCTCGCCGCAGGCCTTGCAGTAGACGGCATCGGGGTCGTGCCGCTGCAGGCCGCAATTCGGACACTGGTATTGGACCTTCGGCGGCTTGAAGACCGCCTGCGCCAGATTGAAGAACAGTGAAATCCCGATGATCATGATGATGATCGAGACGAACTTGCCGCCGGGCCCGTCGAGCGTGATGTCGCCATAGCCGGTCGTCGTCACCGAGGCGACCGTGAAATAGAGCGCGTCGAGATAACCCGCGAGTCCCGAGGTCTGGCGGAAGAAGAAGGTGTAGATGAAGCCGGTTGCCAGGAACAGGAAGGTGACGAGATTGACGACCGCCTTGAGCGCCAGTTCGTACTCGGCAAAGCGGGAGCGTCTCAGCGGCCGCCAGAGCATGCCGCTGCGCGAGAGCGACCACAGCCGGACGATCCGCAGAAAACCGAAATTGATGAACGTTGCGGGGAATATCAGCGTGATGAGGATCAGGACATCGAGCAGCACAAACGGTTGGCGAACCCAACGCTTCAGATTTCGGGTCGCGACCGCGCGTGCGCCCATGTCTGCCGCGAGAATCACCGCGACCGCATAGTCGATCGGCAGAAAATATTCCGTACCTCGAATGATCGGCGATACGACGAACAGAGCGATAATCGCCAGATCGACGGTTAGAATGACCGCCTGAAACCGAACCGCCGGCCGGCTTCGTCCGTGATAGAGCTTGCGAAGCTTGAGCCGCATCCGCCCGAACGCGGTGCGGCGGGTCTCGCGCACCGGTTCGCCGGAATCCTCCTCCGCTTCCTCCTCGCTATCCCTTTCAGGGCATGCGGCGTCCGCAGTTTTTTCCTCATCGCCGGCCTCGAACGAATCATTTTCGACCGGAGGCTCTTCGTTCTTGTCGTTATTGCCGGTCTCGGAATTCGCCATCCGGTCGCTTTCTTCCGCTCTGGACAACGCCCTTGCATGGTAAGCAACGGCACCGCATCGCTGATAGTGAGTGAGGTGGAAGAAAACACGCCCACCACGTCAGCGAGGAGATACGTCGATGGTGTCCGATGACCACCCGTGCCAGCCAAGGATCGAGATTTTCTATTGCACCCAATGCCAGTGGCTGCTGCGCGCTGCGTGGATGGCCCAGGAGCTTCTTTCCACCTTCGGCACCGATCTTGGTGGCGTCACCCTGCGCCCCTCGACCGGCGGGCACTTCGAGATCACCTATGAGGGCGAGACGCTCTGGGAGCGCAAGGCCGATGGTGGCTTTCCGGAAGCCAAGGTCCTGAAACAGCGGGTCCGCGACCGGCTCGACCCGGACCGCGACCTCGGCCACAGCGACCGGCCGGGCCGAGCTTGAATTCCAACTGCGCCATAACCTGTCTATAACGCTACATGACAAGCTCTGGCGTGGTTCTTGGCGCTTTGGACGATTTGTGAGCGGGCAGAGCGGCTCGACGAAGGGGAACATCGCAAACTTTGACCCGGGGGGGCGGCGAAGGCCCGGTCGGTGGCGGACAGCGGTGCCCCGAGCGAATCAGACCTGGGCCATGGATTTTTACACGACCAGATGGCGACAGGCCGCAAACTCCGCATCCTGACGGTCGTCGACACCTTCTCGCGCTTCTCGCGGGTGATCGATCCGCGCTTCAGCTATCGGGGCGAAGGCGTCGTCCAGATGCTGGAACGGATCTCTTCCGAAGTTTGCTATCCTGACGCGATCCGGGTTCGGAGTTTATCTCCGGCGACCTCGACCTCTGGGCCTACCAGAAGGACGTCATTCTAACTTCTCACGACCGGGAAAGCCGAGCGACAACGCGTTCATCTTGCGTTGGGGCAATCAATTCACTGGATCGATTGCGTTTCCCTTCTCACCTTCAAAGGCAAATACCGGACATTCGCGACAGAGACAGCGCACATCAACTGCGCGAGGCCGTTCTGGTGCTACCCTTTGTAGAGCCCAGCCACCTTTGCCCTCAACTGAACCAGCGCCAGCACCGTGTCGATTGTCGGAGTCGGCGTGTCCGTGATGCGGCCTAGTTCCTGGACCGATGTGACGAGGGCGTCGATCTCCATCGGCCGGCCGGTGTCGAGATCCTGGAGCATCGAGGTGCGGTGGGCGCCGACCTCCGCGCCGCCGTCGATGCGGCGGTCGACGTCGATGGGGAATTTCACGCCGAGTTTTTCGGCGATCTCCTGGGCCTCGAGCATCATGTTCCGCGCCACCGCGCGCGTGCCCGCGTCGGTGCAGAGGACGTCGAGCGTCGCATGGGTGAGGGCCGAGATCGGGTTGAAGGAGAGATTGCCCCAGAGTTTGACCCAGATCTCGTCGCGGATCTTCGGCCGAACCGGCGCCTTCAGGCCGGCGGCCGTCAGGGCTTTCGACAAGGCCGTCGCCCGCTCTGACTTCGACCCATCCGGTTCGCCCAGCGAAAAGCGGTTGCCCTCGATATGTTTGACGACGCCGGGCTCAATCACCTCGGCGGCCGGATAGACGACGCAGCCGAGTACCCGGTCCGGACCGAAGCCATTCCACTGCCTGTCGCCCGGATCGACGGTCTGAAGGCGCGTGCCCTCGTGTTCACCGCCGCTCTTGTGGAAGTACCACCACGGAACGCCATTCACGCCCGAGACGATCGTCGTGTTCTCTCCGATCAGGGGCTGCATTGTGTCGACGACTGGCGGTACCGAATGGGCCTTGAGCGTAACGATGACGTAGTCCTGTGGACCGAGATCGGCCGGGTTCTCGGAGGCCGTCACGTCGACGACGGTCTCCTCGCCCGCCTCGATCAGCTTGAGGCCGTTCTCCCGCATCGCCTTCAGATGCGGCCCACGCGCGACGAGACTGACATCGGCGCCCGCCTTGGCGAGCTTGACGCCCATATAGCCGCCGATCGCGCCGGCACCGAACACGCAGATCTTCATGATGTGTCCTCGCAGTCCTGCCTTACGCGCCGAGACCCAGCTTGTCGGCAAGGCCGATGCGTTGCAGTTTGCCGGTCGCGCCCTTCGGAATTTCGTCGAGAATCACGACCTTGCGCGGCACCTTGAAAGGAGCGAGCCGTTCGGCGGCGAAATCGCGGATCTCGCGCTCGCCGGCTTCCTTGCCTTCCTTCAGGACGACCGCAGCCGCAACCTCCTCGCCCAGCTTGTCGTGTGGCAGCGCGAAGGTCACCACCTGTGCTACTGCCGGGTGATCGGAGATGATGCCGTCGACTTCGAGCGGGCTGATCTTCTCGCCGCCGCGATTGATGATCTCCTTCAACCGGCCCGTGAGGGTGAGATATCGATCTTCGTCGAAGACGCCCTGATCGCCGGTCCGGAACCAGCGCTTGCCGTCCGCTTCGAAGAAGCTCTTGGCGTTCGCGTCGGGATTGCCCTCATAGCCGGGCGTTACGTTGGGTCCGGAGATCACGACCTCGCCTGTCCCGTCGATGAGATGATCGTCCACCTCGTGCGCGATCGCGACTTCGGGACCTGCCGCCAGACCGACGGCGCCGGGTTTCTGCTTGCCGGGCTCGATCGGGTTGCAGCACATCTGGTGCGTTGCCTCGGTCATGCCGTAAGCTTCGACCACGGGTGCGCCGAATGTCTCGAAGAGCTGCTTCATCACGGCGCCAGGCAGGGAAGACGAGGAGGAGCGCAGGAAGCGCAGCCGCGCCTTGCCGATCACCTCGGTGTTCCGGCTCGCACGGGCGAGGATCGTCTGGTGCATGGTCGGCACCGCCGTGTACCAGGTCGGATCGACCGCCTCGAGCCAGCCGAAGAACTTCAAGGCATCGAAGCCCGGTGTGCAGGAGATCGAAGCGCCCGCGGCGAGAGACGTCGTGACCGCAGCGATGAGGCCGTGGATATGGAACAACGGCATCAGGCCAAGACAGCGATCGTCCGGCGTCAGTTGAAGGGTCTTCTGGATATTCTCTGCCGATGCCGCGACATTGGACTGAAGGAGCGGCACGATCTTCGGGCGCGATGTCGTTCCCGACGTATGGAGGATCAGGGCGACATCGTCCGGGCCTGGGCGGCCATCGGGCGCCGCTTCGATATTCGTGTCGGCCGTCGTGAGAGAGAAGCTCCCTGCCGGGCCCGCGGCGTCCGATTGGAGCTCGATGACGGTCAGTCCGAACTTATTCGCAGCGCTTTTGGCGGGGCCTTCATATCCCGCTTCGACGATGATCGCCTTGGCCTTCAGGTCCTCGAGATAGAAGGAGAATTCTTCTTCCTTGTAGGCTGGGTTAAGCGGCGCCGTCGTCGCGGACTGAGCGACGGTAATGAACGAGACTGCCATGTCCGGACCGTTCGGCAAAACGATCGCAACGCGATCCTGAGCGCCGACACCCGAATTCCGCAGAGCCTGGCGGACCGTTTCGGTCTGCTCCCGAAGCGCTCCATACGACATCCATTCGCGCCCCGGAGCGCCGATCGCAGGAGCCGTGTCGGGATGGGGTTGGATCAAGTCTGCAATGGTCTGCGCCATGTTTCTCTCACTCTAGGGAACTACGTCACCGCCGACGGTGGGAGAGACGTAGACAAGATGCTCTCATATGAAAAGAGACGAGACACCGTACCATGGAATTATCCCGGTATGCCGCGTTTAGACTATGGTACAGCATGCGCAAAAGCTTGGCCCAGATCGGCCGTTGCTATCGATTGATTTCATGAGAACCAGTCAGGGCCGAAGTCCTTGATTGCCCTTCAAGAAAGCGAACGACAACCTCTTGATCGTCATTCGTCAAAGACGGGTCATCCACGACCACATCGCTCCACGTCAGAGCACGGAAGAATGATGTTATCCCGCCTGCCACTCGCGGACCACTTCGAGCGGATAGAGCAACATAAGGACGTTGAGCGTGAGATTGTCGCGGATGACGACGGCGGTGAGGATCTCGAAACCGATGGCAAGGCAAACCGTCACCGCGACCGGCAGCCGCGCTGCCAGAAGAAAGCCGACGATCATGAAGCTGGCGTCTGACATGGAGTTCAGAACGCTGTCGCCGAAATAGTCGAGCGAGATCGTGGCCTCGCGGTAGCGTTGGATCACCGCGTTCGTGTTCTCCGCGATTTCCCAGGCGCATTCGAGAAGCGTGGAGGCGATCAACCGCGCCCCGAGAGGCCATCTGCGCGCGACGACGTGGAAGAACCCGTAAAACAGGAAGCCATGAATGATGTGCGAGGGCGTGTACCAGTCCGAAAGGTGCTGGGAATTGCCTGGCCCGTAGGCGTTTCCGTACCAGAGGGAAATATAGCCGCACTCGCAGATCGGCACGCGGCCCATGGCAAGAAGCGTCGCCGCGGTCGCCGCGAGGATGACGAGGACCACGAACCACGACCGAAGATCGACGCCGAGGACGCGCCGCTTGCTCATGCTTGCCATGTTAGGATGATCCGGTGCCGGCTTGTCAGGTGATCACGTCCGGCTCGGTCCGGCCCGTCCTCTTCCTGATCTCGCCCACGGAGTCGGCAATCGAGATCAGCTCCGACAGAGCCTCGCCGGGGTCCTGGCCATGCTTGTCCGGGTTGCCCTCGTAACGCTCGATGTAGACGCGAAGGGTCGCGCCCGCCGTGCCCGTGCCGGAAAGGCGGAAGACGATCCTCGCGCCGCCCGAAAAGACGATCCGCACGCCTTGTCCCGTCGCGACCGAGCCGTCGACCGGATCCTTGTAGGAAAAGTCGTCGGCCTCGGAGACCACCAGAGACCCGAAGCGCTGGCCGGCCATGGAGGCGAGGCGGTCGCGCAGGGACTCCATCAGGCCCTCGGCCTTGTCCTTGTCGATCTCCTCGAAATCGTGACGCTGATAGAAGGTGCGGCCGAATTCCGACCAGTGGCTCTCGACGATCGCCTTCACGCTCTCGCGGCGCTCGGCGAGGATGTTGAGCCAGAGAAGAACAGCCCAGACGCCGTCCTTTTCACGCACATGATCCGAGCCGGTGCCAGCCGATTCCTCGCCGCAGATCGTCACCTTGCCGGCGTCGAGCAAATTACCGAAATATTTCCAGCCGGTCGGCGTCTCATAGGCCCCGATACCGAGCTTCTTGGCGACGCGGTCCACCGCCTGGCTCGTCGGCATGGAGCGCGCGACGCCGGCGATGCCCTTTTTATAGGCCGGTGCGAGATGGGCGTTCGCCGCGAGGACGGCGAGGGAGTCCGACGGCGTCACCACAATGCCGCGGCCGACGATGAGATTGCGGTCGCCGTCGCCGTCGGAGGCCGCGCCGAAGTCAGGCCCGTCTTCCTTCATCAGGTCTTCGATGAGATCGGCGGCGTAGACTGCGTTCGGGTCGGGATGGCCGCCGCCGAAATCTTCCTTCGGCTCGCCGTTGATGACGCTCCCCTTCGCCGCGCCAAGGCGGTTTTCGAGGATTTCGGTCGCGTAAGGGCCTGTGACGGCGTGCATGGCGTCGAAGCGGAGCCAGAAGCCCGATGCGAACAGATCGCGGATCTTGCCGAAATCGAAGAGTTCTTCCATCAGATCGGCATAATCGGCGACCGGATCGATCACCTCCACCACCATATCGCCGAGGGAGCGCTCGCCGATGGTGTCGAATTCCGGAGCCGGCGCGGAGTAGATGCGGTATTCCTTGATCGTCCGGGTCTTTTCGTAGATCGCCGAGGTGATGCGCTCGGGAGCCGGTCCGCCGTTCTCGATATTGTACTTTATGCCGAAATCGCCCTTCGGCCCGCCGGGATTGTGGCTCGCCGAGAGGACGATACCGCCGGCCGCGCCACGCTTGCGGATGAGGTTCGATGCCGCCGGTGTCGACAGGATACCGCCCCGGCCGACGATCACCCGGCCATAACCGTTCGCCGCCGCCATGCGGATCGCGATCGCCACCACGTCGTGGTTGAAGAAACGGCCGTCGCCGCCGATCACCAGCGTTTCCAGATCGCCCTTGCCGACGGTGTCGAAGATCGCTTGCAGGAAGTTCTGGACGTAATTTTCCTGCTTGAAATGCGGCACCTTCTTCCTGAGTCCCGACGTGCCCGGCTTCTGGTCGTCATAGGGTTTGGTGGCGATCCTCTCGATCATCGGGCGTCATCCTTCATCACATCGCGATAGAGATCGGCGTAAAGCTTCGCACTCGTCGTCCAAGATACGTCGTTCGCCATCGCCGCCTCCTGCATTCCGCGCCATTCGTCTGCGTTCTGGTAGATCTCGATCAGCCGGTCCACAGCTGTCAGTATGGAATCGGGACTCGCGTCGTCGAAAATGATCCCGTTGGCGCAGCCGGTGTGGCGTGCCGCATAATTGGCGTCGATCACCGTATCGGCGAGACCGCCGACACGCGAAACCATCGGAATGCAGCCGTATCTGAGACCGTAGAGCTGGGTGAGGCCGCAGGGCTCGAAACGCGAGGGAATGAGGATGGCGTCGGCACCGGCCTGCACGCGATGGGACAGGCCCTCGTCATAGGCGATGCGCACGCCGATCTTCTTGCGATGGCTCACCGAGAGCTTCTGGAAGGCGCCCTCGATCTGTGCATCGCCGGTGCCCACGACGACGAGGCTTGCGCCCTTTTCGACGATAGCCTCGGCGACCTCGGCAACGACGTCGAGCCCCTTTTGCCAGGTAAGCCGGCTGACTATGGAGATGACGGGACCTTCTGTGGGTTCGAGACCCATTTCCGAGATGAGCGCATCGCGATTGGCAGAACGCCCTTCGAGCTTGTCACGCCCGAAATTCCGGGCGACGCGTTCGTCGTTCCGGGGATCCCAGGCCGTGGTATCGATGCCGTTGACGATGCCGGAGACGGCGTTTCCGCGCTGGCGCAGCAACCCGCCGAGACCCATTCCCCCTTCGTCGGTCAGGATTTCCCGCGCGTAGGTCGGGCTCACTGTCGTCACGCGGTCCGCGGCGAAGATGCCGCCCTTCAGGTAGCTCACATTGCCGTAGAACTCGACGCCGTCGATCGAAAAGGCATCCTTGGGAAGGCCGAGCTTATCGAAGATCGTCGGTGGGAAATTGCCTTGGAAAGCGAGATTGTGGATCGTCAGCACGGTCTTGACCGACCGGTTCTCGGCAAAGGCCAGATAGACCGGCGCGAGCGCGGCCTGCCAGTCGTGCGCATGCAGGATATCCGGCTTGTAGCCCTTGATCGCGCCCTCGGCGATCCTTGCGGCGGCGAGCGAGAACGCCGCGAACCGGTGCCAGTTGTCCTCGTGATCGTATCCGAAGGCGGTGAGGTAGGGTCCCCCTTCGCGGTCGTAGAGCGGCGGGGCGAAGAGGACCAAGAGATCGAGCCCGTCGATCTCGACCGCCCTGATCTCGGCTTTGATGCCGAGAAGGTCATCGAACCTTGCGACGGTCTTGCCCCGGCCGACATGCTTCAGGACGGACGGATAACCTGGCATCAGGGTCTTCATCGACACGTCAGCGGCTTTGAGTGCGCCGGGCAGGGCACCGGCGACATCCGCGAGACCACCGGTCTTGATGATCGGATAGACCTCGGAGGCCACGGACAGGACTTGAAGGCTCATGGCCAATGACTTTCAGATTTGTCAGCACGCCCAGTGGCGGAGTTGGAGCGCCGACCAGATGTGAGAGATGCGTCCGGCGCGCTCTTTTTCCAACCAGGCGTCTAGTGTTCAAGTCCAAGTTTATCGATCATCGGCTTGGTGACGAGGCAAATGCCGTTGTCCGTGCGCCGGAACCGCTTCGCGTCCAGCTCCGGATCTTCGCCGATGACGAGACCGTCCGGAATTTGGACGCCGCGGTCCAGGATCGCGTTCTTGATGCGGGCGTGTCTACCGATCCGGCATTTCGGGAGCACGACCGCGTGGTCGAGCTGCGAATAGGAGCGCTGGCGCACGCCCGTGAAGAGCAGCGAGCGGTTGAGAGATCCGCCCGAGATGATGCAGTCGCCCGAAACCAGCGACGAGGTCGCGATGCCACGCCGGCCGTCGATATCATGCACGAATTTCGCAGGCGGCACGATCTCGGCATAGGTCCAGATCGGCCAGTCGCGATCGTAAATGTCGAGAGGCGGGACGACGTCGGTGAGATCGATATTGGCCTGCCAGTAGGCGTCGATCGTTCCGACGTCGCGCCAGTAGGCTTCGTTGGTCGGTTCATTTTCAGAGCGCACGACGGAGCGATTGTAGCGATGGGCGTAGGCACCGCCCTTCTTGACGATCTTCGGGACGATGTCCTTACCGAAATCGCGTGAGGAGTTCGGATCGTTGGCATCCTCGCGCAGAGCGTCCATCAAAAACTTCGTCTCGAAGACATAAATGCCCATGGAGGCGAGCGCGGTATCCGGCCGGCCGGGCATTGCCGGCGGGTCCTTCGGCTTTTCCACGAAATCGGTGATCTTGAAGCTCTCGTCGACATGCATGACGCCGAAGCCCGTCGCCTCCATGCGCGGCACCTCCAGGCAGCCGACCGTCACGTCGGCCCCTGAGTCTACATGGCTCTGGAGCATGATCTCATAGTCCATCTTGTAGATGTGGTCACCGGCGAGAATCACCATGTATTTCGGCGCATGGTCCTCAATGATCTCGATGTTCTGATAAACCGCGTCGGCGGTGCCGGCATACCACTGGGTCTCCGAGACTCGCTGGGAAGCGGGCAGGATGTCGAAGCTTTCGTTGCGGCCGGGCCTCAAGAAATTCCACCCGTTCTGGAGGTGACGGATCAGGCTGTGCGCCTTGTACTGGGTGGCGACCCCGATGCGGCGGATACCTGAATTGATGGCGTTCGACAGGGCAAAATCGATGATTCGCGTCTTGCCGCCGAAATAGACTGCGGGCTTGGCACGGGTATCGGTGAGTTCCTTCAGTCGGGAGCCTCTTCCGCCGGCCAACACATAGGCCATGGTGTCACGCGAGAGCGGAGCGGGTCGCCTCTGGTCCGTCATTGAATGATTTCCTCCCTGTTTTGCTGGCCAGAGCCGAATGCCGCGTCACGTTCCGCTCGATCCCCCCGGAACCTGACCCGACGCCTTCGTGCGCCGTCCGCCTTGGTATGAAAGGGATGGTAGCGCGAAAACGCGCGCAAGCGATAGGAAGCGGTAACGACGGAGCGGGAATCTGCACTTCGGTATTTGGAAGGGCCGCCCAAGACGCTCTTGCGAGGAGTTTCACTCCGCGCTGCGTTTGCCGAAATCGAGCGTGATTTTTGAGGGGCTCGACGAAGCGGCGCCTCGAACGGACATAAGCGTCGCCTGCTTAAGCTGTATCGATAGCTCACTCGTAAAGGCCACAGTCCGGGGTTGCGCTTCGGATCTGTGCTGGCGACGACAGGAGGTTGTCCGCGCCGTTACGCCTTCCCGCTTCACCGCGTGAGCTCTCAGTGCTGCGTCCATATTGGTCGCAACGCCGAGCGAGCGCTATCGCCCGCTCGGCTGATTATTGTCGGATGAGGGTCAAACCGCCCCCGGTCCTGCCTGCCAGATATCCTTGGCGTATTCGCGGATCGAGCGGTCCGAGGAGAACCAGCTCATGCGGGCCGTGTTGTGGACGGTTTTCGCCTGCCACTCCTTCGGCCGGCGATAGAGGCTGTCGAGATGGCGCTGCATGTCCCAATAGGCCTGGAAGTCGGCGCAGATCATCCACCAGTCGTTGTTGTAAAGGTTGGAGACGAGGCCGTGATAGCGGGCCGGCTCTTCCGGCGAAAAGAGGCCGGACGAGATCGCATGCAGCGCCTCGCGCAGGATCGGCGTTTCCTCGATGATCGAGCGGCCCGAATGGGTCTGTGCCCGGCGCTCGGCCACCTCGGGCGCGGTCAGGCCGAAGATGAAGATGTTTTCGTCGCCGATATGGTCCTTCATCTCGACATTCGCGCCGTCGAGCGTGCCGATGGTGAGCGCGCCGTTGAGGGCGAACTTCATGTTGCCCGTACCGGAGGCTTCGAGACCGGCCGTCGAGATCTGTTCCGACAGGTCCGCCGCCGGCATGATGATCTCGGCGAGCGAGAC
The DNA here is from genome assembly GCF_040239565.1 of Fulvimarina thalattae. Classification (NCBI taxonomy): domain Bacteria; kingdom Pseudomonadati; phylum Pseudomonadota; class Alphaproteobacteria; order Hyphomicrobiales; family Aurantimonadaceae; genus Fulvimarina; species Fulvimarina thalattae. The sequence goes on along the minus strand of NZ_JBEHWS010000006.1, from coordinate 221,946 downwards.
GTTGTAGTTCGGAATGAAGACAACCTTCAGGAGGTCGCGCACCACCGGATCGGAATTGATCAGCCGCGCGACGTCGTTGGCGAGATGGATGATCTCCTTCGCCTGAGCGTAGCTCGGCGCGGCCTTGCCGGCGAAGATCTTCACGCGCGGGGTCCAGTTGCGTTCGGGATGCGACCTGATCTGGTCGTAGAGTGCGACCGCCTCGATGATGTTCAGAAGCTGGCGCTTGTATTCGTGGATGCGCTTCACTTGAATGTCGAAGATCGCGTCCGGATCGACCTGCAGGGCCATCCGCTCGGAGATGAGGTGCGCGAGCTGCGCCTTCTTCTGGCGCTTCACAGCGCCGAACTTCTCGACGAAGGCGGCATCGTCGGCGAGGGCGTCAATATCGCGGATCTTGTCGATATCATCGAGGAATCCGGGTCCGATCGCATCGGTGATCAGCTCGGTGAGCTCCGGATTGCACTCCATCAGCCAGCGCCGGGGCGCCACGCCGTTGGTCTTGTTCTGAATGCGGTCGGGGTAGAGCTTGTGCAGGCTGTGGAAGACCGTTTCCTTCATCAGGTCGGTGTGGAGCGCCGAGACGCCATTGACGGCATGTGAGCCGACGAAGGCGAGCTGGCCCATGCGCACGCGGCGTCCATTGCCCTCGTCGATCAGCGAGATCGCGGAGATTTCCGGGCCCTCGAAGCCCTTTTCCTGCGCGGCGTGACGGATCACTTCGGCGTTGATGGTGTAGATGATCTGCATCTGGCGCGGCAGCAGGCGCTCGAAGAGATGGATCGGCCAGTGCTCCAGCGCTTCGGGCAGAAGCGTGTGGTTGGTGTAGCCGCAGGTGGCGCGGGTGATTTCCCAGGCCTTCGCCCATGGCACGCCGTGAACGTCGACGAGGAGGCGCATCAGCTCGGCGATCGACACCGCCGGATGAGTGTCGTTCAGCTGGACAGCGACTTTGTCTGCGAGGGTCTCGATCGTGCCGTGGCGCTTCAGATGCCGCTTGATCACGTCTTGAAGCGAGGCGGAGGAGAAGAAGTATTCCTGCCGCAGCCGCAGTTCCTGGCCGGCTTGGTGTGAATCGGCGGGATAGAGGACGCGGGTGATCGCCTCGGCCTTGTTCGATTCCACCAGCGCGCCGATATGGTCGCCCTGGTTGAAGGCATCGAGCAGGATCGGGTCGACCGCCTGCGCGCTCCACAGGCGCAGCGTGTTGATCTGTTCGCCGCGCCAGCCGACCATTGGCGTATCGAAGGCGACGGCGAGAACGCGTTCGCCCGGCCGCCAGACCTGGCGCGGCGGCTTGCCGGTCTCGTGGATCGTGTTGACCGTTCCGCCGAAGCCGATCTCGTAGGAGGCGTCGCGTCGCTCGAACTCCCACGGATTGCCGTGCATGAGCCAGGTCTCGGGCAGCTCCACCTGCGCGCCTTCCGAAATTTCCTGCCGGAAGAAGCCGTGCACATAACGGATGCCGTAGCCGTAACCGGGGACGCCGGTGGAGGCCATGGACTCCATGAAGCAGGCGGCGAGACGGCCGAGACCGCCATTGCCGAGGGCGGCGTCCGGCTCCAGAAGCTCGACCATGTCCAGCTCGACGCCGTATTTGGCAAGCGCGTCGGTGATCGGCTGGGTCAGCTGGAGATTGTTGATCGCATCGCGCAGAAGACGCCCGATGAGAAACTCCATCGATAGGTAGCAGACTTCCTTGCCGCCTGTCTCCTCGATGCGATTGCCCGAAGCGAACCAGCGGTCGATGATCCGGTCGCGCACGACGAGCGTCGTTGCCCGCAGCCAATCGTATTTGCGCGCCTGATCGGGATGCTTGCCGATCGAGTAGGTCATCTTTTCGAGGATCTGCCGGGCAAGTTCCTCGGTATCGTTGGAGCGTGGCTCGTGGACCGGAGCTTCGATTTCTTTCGTCGCTGACATGGGGGTGTTACGTCCTTCTCATGGTCTGGATCGCCGCGACGAGGCCGCGCGTCGAGCCGTCACGGCTCCCGGCGTCCTGTTCACCCGTCACGACCGGAACGAGGTTCTTGGCAAGCTCCTTGCCGAGTTCGACGCCCCATTGGTCGAATGCGTTGATGCCGAAGAGCTGGGCTTCGACGAAAACGCGATGTTCGTAGAGCGCGATCAGCCTCCCGAGCGTGCGGGGGTCGAGCTGCGCGTAAAGGATGGTGATCGAGGGCCGCTCGCCGGGGAATACCCGGTGCGGCGCGATCCGATGGGCTTCGTCGGGCGAGGCACCGCCGTCGAGAAGCTGGCGCCGCGCCTCTTCGAGCGTTCGTCCGATCATGAGAGCTTCGGACTGGGCGATGCAATTGGCGAGTAGGAGGTCCTGATGGACTTTCATCTTCTCGCTCTCGTGCGCATTCGCCGCGACGAGGAATTCGACCGGAATGACATCCGTGCCCTGATGGATCAGCTGGAAGAAAGCGTGCTGGCCGTTGGTGCCGGGCTCACCCCAGGCGACCGGTCCTGAAATCTCAACGGGCTCGCCGTTGAGACCCACTCGCTTGCCGTTCGATTCCATGTCGAGCTGCTGGAGATAGGCCGGAAAGCGGGACAGGCGCTGATCGTATGGAATGATCGCGCGGGTGGGGCAGTCCATCGCCACCCGGTGCCACCAGCCGGCGAGGCCGAGGAGAACTGGGAGGTTCTCGCCGAGGGGGGCAGAGCGGAAATGCTCGTCCATCTCGTGAGCGCCCGCCAGGAATTCACGGAATTTCTCCGGGCCTATCGCGATCATCAGCGGCAGGCCGATCGCCGACCAGATGGAATAGCGCCCGCCAACCCAGTCCCAGAAGCCGAAAGTGCGATCTTCCGGAATGCCGAAGTCCTCGACCTTATCGAGCGCCGTCGAAACCGCCGCGAAATGGGTCTCGACCGCATCCTCGCCGAGTTTCGCGACGATCCAGTCGCGCGCGGTCTGCGCGTTGGTCATCGTTTCGATCGTCGTGAAGGTCTTCGAGGCGACGATGAAGAGGGTCGTTTCAGGATCGAGGCCTGCGATTGTATCGGCGATGTGCGCGCCGTCGACATTTGAAACGTAATGGAGGTTTGGGCCGTCGTGATAGGGGGCAAGCGCCAGAGTCGCCATCGCTGGGCCGAGATCGGAGCCGCCGATGCCGATATTGACGACGTCGGTGATCGCCTTGCCGGTCGCGCCATGGGCCTCGCCGCTGCGCACGGCATCGGCGAAGAGCGTCATCTCCCACCGAACCGCCTGCACGGCATCGCCCACCGGCTCGCCGTCCGACTTGAAGCCGTCACCCGGCTTGGCGCGGAGTGCGACATGGAGGACGCTCCGGCCTTCGGTTTCGTTGATCTTCGCGCCGGCGAACATCGCGTCACGCTTGGCTTCGACCTCTTTCTCGGCGGCGAAGTCGAGTAGCGCGGTGAGCGCGTCTGCGTCTATCGCGGTCTTCGACAGGTCAAGCAGAAGGTCGTCCTGGCGGAAGGACATCGCCTCGAACCGCTTCGGATCGTCCTTGAACAGGGATTGAATGCCCGCTTTTTCGGCTCGGGCTGCGGCGGTCGCGATCGCGTCGGAATACAAGGCTCACTCCCTCGTCTGGCTGCGCGTCATGCTCCGACGAAGTACCACGCGCGATGCCCCAATCCTACCCGATCGCCAGACAGTTCGCGAAATGGCGGGGTTCCAGGACCGACGGCTACGATCCTCTTTAGAACGGGAACCTGCCTGACGTCGAGGCGATCACAAGCGAGCCGTGCCGCTTTTTTCGGCAAATTTCGCCGGACTTTCGGATGGCCCGCGCCTCTTTCTCGAAGGCGCGAGCCGGATAGTGCTTTTCAGTTCAGCAGCTTATCAGTCAGCGTGCGGCGTTTCAGCCAGTCACAACATTTACGCAATTGCCCACCTTGCCTCTCAGTCCCGCGTGACGGTCTTGGCATTCATGAAGGCCCGTATGCCCTCATGCGATAGTTCGCGACCGTACCCAGACCGCTTCACGCCGCCGAAGGGGAGAGCGGGATGGGAGGCCGTCATCCGATTGATATGCGTGCCGCCCGTGTCGAGCTCGCGGATGAAGCGCTCCTGCTCGCTCTTGTCTTGGGTAAAGACGGAACCACCGAGGCCGAAATCCGAATCATTGGCGAGTTCGATCGCTTCGTCGATCGAGCCAATCTTGAACATGATGGCGCAGGGGCCGAACAGCTCGTCGCGATAGGCAGGCGCATTTTCAGGCACGTCCGCGATGATCGAGGGCTTAAAGAAAAAGCCCGGTCCCTCCGGTGCCTTTCCTCCAGTGACCAGCTTTGCGCCTGCCGCGACCGATTGGTCGATCTGAGATTTGAGGTCTTCCACGCCCTGCTTCTGGGCGAGCGGCCCCATATCGGTGCTGGCATCCATGGGATCGCCGAGCTTCATCGCATCGACCTTGGCCTTGTAGCCTTCGAGATAGCGGTCGTAGACATCCTCGTGGACGATGAAGCGCTTGGCCGCGATGCAGCTCTGACCATTGTTCTGCATGCGGGCGGTGATACCGACATCGATCGCCTTGTCGATATCGGCGGATGGCATGACAATGAAGGGGTCGGAGCCGCCAAGCTCGAGGACGGTCGTCTTGATCTCGGCGCCGCTGGTGGCGGCGACGGCCGAGCCCGCGCCCTCGGACCCGGTGAGCGTCGCGGCGCGGATGCGGCGATCCTTCAGGATGCCGTCTACCTTCTTCGACGAGATGAGGAGCGTCTGGAAGAGACCCTGCGGTCCGCCAGCATCGAGGATCACGCGCTCTATCTCCAGTGCACAGCGCGAAACGTTTGAGGCGTGCTTCAACAGGCCGACATTGCCGGCCATGATGGCCGGAGCCGCAAAGCGCAGGCACTGCCAATAGGGAAAATTCCACGGCATGATCGCGAGGATCGGCCCGATCGGCAGATAGGCGACGAAGTTCTCCGAGGCCGGGCCACCGGGGCGGTCCTCGTTCGCGATCATCGCCGGGCCGTGCTCGGCGTAATAGCGGCAGGCGAGGGCGCATTTTTCGACTTCGGCGACCGCTTCCTTGTAGCGCTTGCCCATTTCCTGGGTCGCGATCTTGCCGAGTTCCTCCTTTCGGGACTCCAACTCGTCGGCGATGCTGTTCAGAAGGGAAGAGCGATCATCGAGGCTGGAAGTGCGCCAGTCGCGATAGCAGAGATCGGCATTGGCAATGGCCCGATCGATATCGGCATCGGAATGCTCGGCATATTCTTCAATGATCTCGCCCGTTGCGGGATTGATACTGGTCGGCATGGCGCGCCTCGTTCGAACTTTTTTTGTTTGAGGACCGGCCGGGCCGATCCGGGTCAATGCTCTCGGAAGCGGTCCGGTCTCGAAAGTCCATCCGGTTTATACGAAGGTGCCTTCCGCAGCGTCGATCTGGGCGCGGGTATCCTTCGCGCCCTCTGCATGGGGGTCGTCCTTCAGGACCTGTTCGAGCGACTGCTTCCATTCGTGGAGAATGGTCTTTTTCTCGGCGACGGAAAGGTTCGCGTCGGCCGCGACCGCAGCAGGGCTGCCATAGGTGCCGTGATCCGGGTGTTCGAAACGGATGGTCTCGCTCATCGGGAGCGCTCCTTCTTATCTCGCCGCGCGGCTGAACCGCACGGGCTGTCTTTGTCTGAAGACTCAACGCGAAGGAGCGGGAAAGGGTTCGTAGCGGTGACGAAAGCCGGCCAACGGATCCCTGCCGAAAGAGGCAGGACCGATCGCATCGAGCATTCTTCGAAAACGGGAGGCGCGGGGACGTCAGACGATGAAGTCGAAGCTGCCGCGCCCGGCGCTCGCATCGAACGCGACGAGGAGATCGCTGCGGAAGATGCCGTCCCGCGGGTTCTGCGGGACGCGCGGGAAATAGAGTTGAGTCGTCAGGATGCGGCCACCGCGCGGTTGGACGCGCACATGAATGTGCCGCGTACGGCCGGGATAGAGACCGGGCAGGATCGTCTCCAGCCGCCAGCGCCCGTTCCCATCGGAGAACTGGTGGCCGCGCAGGCGAAAGCCGGAATTGTCGTAATTGCCGTTGGCGTCGGCCTGCCAGAAGTCGAGCTTCGCGCCCGAGACCGGCTGACAATCCTGGCCGAGAACCTGACCGTAAAGAAGGATTGGCTGTCCGCCTGCCGTATCGCGCGTCATGTCCGTCTTGCGAGGCGAGCCCGATGAGAAGAAAGGGCCTTGCGTTTGCACCGGCGTCTGCGTGTCGCCGCCGCAGGCAGGCGTCTGGGCGAGATAGATGTTGTCTGCGCGGGCCTGCCGCACGGTATAAGGTGCCGCGATGGCGGTGACGAGGCCCGCCGTGAAGAGGCGGCGGTTGAGATCGCGCTGGGGCATGTCTCGTCGCACTCCGTCAGGGTTCGTCGAAAGCAACGGGCCTTCGCGGCGAACCGCAGTGTAGCATCATACCATAGATACGCACTCGCTCAGCCCAGGATGCGATCCTCTGACCCTATCGAAGCCGCGGCCTTTGGGCTCAGAACTCCCCTTCGTAGAAGACGCCGACTTCTCCTTCTCCTTCCGCATCGACCGAGCCACGGGCCTTGAGGCCAGAGCCGAGATCGAGATCGACCGATACGCGGCCCGTGGAGTCGACGCCGAGATAGATGTTGTCGTTGATATATTTGCCCGCACCCACCGCAGTCTCGCCATCCGCGGTCGTGGTAATGTCGAGATCGTCGACGCCGAGCTGCGAGCGCAGGTTCTCCAGAAGCCCGGTCGATCCACCGACGCCGGCCAGCGAAGCAGCAGCCTCGGCGAGCTGGGCGATTTGCAGCGGCGAAAGATCACTGGTGCCCTGCTGGAAGATGAGGCGCGCCAGCACTTCGTCCTGCGGCAGCGTCGGGTTGGAGGAAAAGGTGAAGCTCGGATCGTCGGCGGGGCCGGTGACCGCGATGAATACCGTTACTTCCCCGGCGTCGGAGCGAGCGAGAAGGTCGAGTGTCGGTACAAGATTGCCGGTGAAGGTGAGCGTGCCCTCCTGGAAGTCGAGACGGCGGCCGAGAATGCCGAACCGACCGCGGATCAGATCGAAGCCGCCGGTGATCTGCGGATCGGCCGAATTGCCCGTGATCTGGATCGTTCCGCCGAGTTCGAGATCAAGGCCGCGGCCGCGCACGAAGACCTGGTTCGGGGCGCTGAAGGTGATGTCGAGATTGACGCCGCCGCTGCCCGAGGAGCCGCCGGCCGATTCCGGATTGATCTCGCGCTGCTGCTGGTACACCGCCGGCTGCGCGTTGACATGGGTGACATCGATCCGGGCGAGCGAACTTGGCAGGTTCTCTGGCACGAGGATGTTGATCTCCTCGGCCGTCACCTCGCCCGCAATCGTCGGTCCGGCCGTCAGCGGGCCGGTGATCGAAAGATCGGCCGAAAGGCTGGCGGTGACGATCTCGCCGTCCGTGTAGCGGCCCTGGTTGAGGACGACCGAAATATCGGCGTTGAACGGCGGGGTGAGGCCCACAGTGCCGCCGACCTGGATGGTGCCGCCCTGACCGAGGCTTGCCGAGAAGGCGCTGATCGTCGCCGTCTGTCCGTTGAGGCTGATCGTAGTCGTGATGTTCTGGACGATGAGATTGGCTGTCGCGTCGACGAAGCGCGCGCCGGATGTGGAGATCGTGCCGGTGACGTTGGGCTGCGAGGCAGGGCCCGTCACATTCGTGTCGATCGTCGCCGTGCCCGTGATCGAACGGCCGCCTTCGGCGAGTGTACGGTTGGCGAGTTCGAGCGGGGCCGTGCCGTTTATCGCAAGGTTAAGCGACGGTCCGCCGGAAAGATTTACCGTGCCGCTGGCCGTGAGCGCGATGCCAGAGCCGGAGACGTTGGTATCCGTCGTCACCGTGTTGTTGGCGAAGCTGCCGCTGGTATCGATGGCGAGCGCACCGACGCCGGCGCTGCGGGTCTGGGCGACCGACACGCCGCTTGCGCTGATGTCGTACTGGACCGACGGATTGCTCGGGGAGCCTGCGACCGCGACCGAACCATTGATCGTGCCCTGCGGGTCGACGCCCGCCGCTGCAGCGCTCGCTATGGAAGCGGGCAGGTTCGAGATGTCGACGTCGAGATCGAGATTGCCGGCGCTGGCCGAACCCGCGACTGTGATACGCCCCGAGCCGACATTGAAGACAGCCTGGCTGAGATCGACTGCCTGATTGGCGTAGCTGCCCGCGATATCCGCATCGATCGGCGGCGCCCCGGCCGAGCGGCTTTGGGCGACCGAGACATTGTCGAGCGTGATGTCGAAATCAGCGTTGGGGTTGGACACCGAGCCCGTCGCCTGTGCCGAGCCGGAGACCGTGCCCTGAGCGCCCAGCCCGTCGACGAAGCCGTTCGCGAGGCCGACCGGAAGGCGAGTGATATCGACCGAGACATCGAGAGTCTGACCCACCGTACCGGACGCGGTGAGCGAACCGGAGCCGACATCCACCTGCGCGGTTTCGATTTGGACCGTTCCGCCGGCATAGGAGCCTGCCGCGTCGAAGGAGAGCGGCGCTGTTCCGGATCGCGCGATCTGGGTCGTCGTGATCCCCGAGCCTGCGAGGTCGAATGTTGCGTTGGGATCGGAGACGGGGCCTGTCGCCTGTGCCGTACCCGAGATCGTGCCCTGGGCACCGAGACCGTCGACAAAGCCGTTGGCAAGACCCACGGGGAGTGCGTTGAGTTCGGCCGAGATATCGAGCGTTTCTCCGACGGTGCCCGACGCAGTCAGTGAGCCGGAGCCGATGTCGAGCTGAGCGTTGGCAAGGTTCAGCGTGCCGCCGGCATAGCCACCGGAAGCATTGAGCGTGAGCGGCGCCACATTGCCGTCGCGCAGCTGCCGCGTCGTGATGCCGGAGCCGGAGAGATCGAACTCTGCATTCGGATCGGAGAGTGAGCCTGTGGCCGAGGCCGAGCCGGAAATCGTTCCTTCGGCGCCGAGGCCCTCCACGAAACCGTTGGCAAGGCCAACGGGCAACTGGTTGATGTCGACATCGATATCGAGGTTTTCGCCGACCGTGCCGGAGGCCGTTAGCGAGCCCGTGCCGACATTGAGTTCGGCGGTTTCAAGCGTCAGCGTGTCGTTCGCATAGGAACCGGCTGCATCGAGCGTCAGCGGGTCGATACCCGAGCGGGCGATATCGGCCGTCGTGATGCCGCTACCTTCAAGAGAAAACTCGGCACTCGGATCGGACAGTGAGCCGGTCGCCGTTCCCGTTCCGGAAATCGTCCCTTCAGCACCGAGACCGTCGACGAAGCCGTTGGCGAGCCCGACCGGAAGCTGATTGAGCGCAAGATCGAGATCGAGGGTCTCGCCCACCGTGCCCGAAGCCGTGAGCGAGCCGGAGCCGACATCAAGCTGGGCCTGTGTCAGCTGGAGGGTCTGGTTCGTGTAGGAGCCGGCGACGTCGAGGGTCAGCGGGTCGATGCCGCCTTCCTGAAGAGCAGCCGTGGTGATCTGGCGGCCCTCGAGCGAAAATTCCGCCGTTGGATCGGAGATCGAGCCCGATGCGCTCGCCTGGCCGGAAATCGTGCCCGAGGCATCAAGATCCTGAACGAAGCCGTTGGCGAGGCCCACCGGCAGGCGGTTGATGACGAGATCGACGTCGAGGTCCTGGCCGACCGTGCCCGACAGGTTGAGCGAGCCGTCGCCGACATTGACGACACCGGTCTGGATCGTCGCGGTTCCTTCGTCATAAGAGCCGGCAAGACGCAGGCTGAGCGGCTGGATGCCGGACTGGACGATCTCGCGGGTCGTTATCCCTGAGCCCTGGATGTCGAAGGTCGCGCTGGGGTCACCCAGCGGGCCGCTCGCTTCCGCCGTGCCGGACAGGGTGCCGGTGGCACTGAGGTTCTCGACGAAGGCGTTGGCGATGCCGACCGGGAACTGGTCGAGCCGGGCTTCGAGATCGAGCGTTTCTCCGACGGTGCCCGAAGCGAAGAGGGATGCCGGGCCGGCGGCGACTTCGGCCCGTTCGATTGTGGCTGTGCCCTCGGCATATTCGCCGGCGACGTCGAGTGTCAGCGGCTGGATATCGGCGCGCGCGATCTCCGGCGTCGTGATGCCGGTGCCAGTGAGATTGAAGCCGGCGTTCGGATCGTCGCGCGGGCCAGTGACGCGGGCGTTGCCGGAGATATCGCCGCTGGCGTTCAGACCCTCGACGAAGCCGTTGGCGAGACCGACCGGGAGCGAGTCGAGATTGACCGTCAGATCATAGGTCTCTCCGATCGAGCCGGAGGCATTGAGCGAGCCCTCGCCGAAGGTCGCGTTCGCCTGCGATAGGCTCAAGGTTGCGTCTTCGTAGCGGCCGCTGACGCGCAGATCGACCGGCGGAACGTCGGTTGCGATGAGTTGCTGCGTTGTCAGGTCGCTTGCCAGAAGATCGAAGCTGGCGGTCGGATTGGAGGATGCGCCCGTCACCTGCGCCGTGCCGGATATCGTACCGGACGGATCGACGCCCTCGACGAAGGGCGCTGCCACCGCGGCCGGAACGGCGCTCATGGCGAAGTCAAGATCGAGGGTTTCGCCGGCATTGCCGCGAAGACTGAGGGAGCCAGCGCCGACGGTGAGCGTGAAGCCGTCGAGACTGGTGATGCCGTCTGCGATGGTGACGCTGGCGGTGTCTTCGAGTTCGACGCGGGCTTCCGGAATGTCCGCGATCAATCGGTTGATCGCGAGGGATGTCTCTTCCGGTGCGAAGCGAGCGCGGGCGCCGAGATCGATCGGGACGCCGTTGGCCTCGGCTGTTGCCGCAAGCGCGTTGAACTCGCCTTCGCGGCTGAGGGCAACGTCGAGATTGGTGACAGCGATTGCGCCGGTGTCGATCGTATTGGCGGTAACGGAGCCCGTTGCGAAGGGCGTGCCGAGATAGTCAAGGACATCCAGGTCGATATCGGCGCCCTGAAGCGTCGTGCCGGCGATCGTGATGCTGGTCGCGGTGATATCCGGCCGCGCAACCGGGGTTTGATCGGCATCCAGATCGAGGCCGATCGTACCGTTGACGTCACCGGCAGCTGTGAGACCACCCAGCGCCGCGAGCGGGCCGATATCCTCGATCGCGACGTCGATTGCGCCGACCGGCGCGAAATTCTCCGTGAGGCGGAGATCGCCGGTAACGCGATTCTCACCCTGGCGAATGAGAAGATCGACGATTTCGCGCTCGCCGTTTTCCAGCGTTCGCAGTTCGGCGCGGCCTTCGAGCGGTGAGCCATCGAGCGTGCCGGAAATCTCAACCGTGCCCGTGGGCGCGTCGAGGGCGAGGGTCGCGCGGGCGCGGACTTCGAGATCGGCGAGCTCCTGCCCGTTGATCGAGAGCTGGTTGCCGTCCACCGTCAGATCGACATTGGGCAGGTCGATCGGCCCGCCGGCTTCGAGCGCGAATTCTGCCGTGCCGCCCAAAGCGGGATTGACGTTGGAGGCTTCGCTCAGGCGGCCGGTGATTTCAGCGGACACCATCTCGCTGTCGAGCGAGGCGTTGCCGTTGACTGACAGTCCGGTCGACTCGACGGCAAGGTTCGAAATGCGGAAGCCGCCCCGGTCGGTCCGCACGACATTGCCGTCGATCCCGAGCTCCTCGCCGGCGATCGGCACCAGTGCGGCGGAGATCGCCGAGGTGCGGAATGTGGAGTCGAGCGTCAGGTCGAAGGTCGAGAAGTTGAGGGCGGCATTGCCCTGGACATTCAATTGCGCCGTCTCGGTGGTCGCCGTCGAGGGATCGAAGCGCAGGCCGTTTTCGGTGAGCGCGCCGTTTGCTTCAATGCGCACCGGCGCGGTCAGCACGCGGTCCTGAATACCCTCGGGCGCGGCAAACTCCTCGGCTGTGGCAACGATCTGGACCGGGCCTTGAAGTCCGGTGAGGTTGAAGCCGGGGCTTTGCAGCGTCGCCTCGACGCCTCTGCCCTGATAATCCCCATAACCGCCGTCAGGCAGTGAGGCCGAGACGTCGAGCCGGGCATTGGAAAGCGCGCCCTCGATCGCCGCGTTCAATTCGGCGATGGTCAAATTGGTGTCGCCGAAACTAAGCTCCAGCGCGCCCTGTCCCGCGGACTGAAGGCTGACGTCGAGATCGTTGCCGTCGCCTGCCGGATCGACCGCGCCCTGAGCGTTCAGCTGAATCACATCGGAGGCGACCTGCGCCTGATCGATGAGGTAGGTGCCGTCACTGTTGAGGACGACCTGCGCGTCGATATTCGCGCCGCCCTCGACATAGCGGGCATACTCTTCCGGCACGAACCGCGCCGCCGCGACGGAGAGCGAGACGTTCACACGCCGTCCGGTGTCGATCTCATTGACTCGCGCCGTCAGGGAAGCGGCCTGTTCGTCGCCGACATTGAGCGCGCCGTTGGCCATGAAGTCCGACAGCGGACCCGAGCCGTTGACGTTGAGTTCGACCGCGGGCCGATCGGGAATATCGAGCAGATTGGCGACGAGACCGCCCTGAGGTTCGTTCGCCTGGATATCGACGGTCAGCTGGTTCTCGTCGGGAGCAAAGCCGAGATTGAGGACGATCTGGCCCGGCTGGTCGAGCCGCTGGATATTAGCCTCGACCGCAAGGTTCACCGGATCGTCCGAAAGCGACAGGGAGGCGTTCGCCGAAAGCCTTGCACGCGTTCCCGCGATTGCCTCGCCGAGAACGAATTCCTCAATGGCGAAATTGCCGATATCGGCGGTGATCGAGGGCAGCGAGAAGCCACCCGACTCCTCGTCCTCCGCCGCGGCCGGTTGGCCGACCGGCAGCCGTTCAAGCACGATCTGGCCCGCAGTGAGGTTCTCGATATTGACGTTGGAGCGCACCAGCGAGAATGGCGACCAGTCCATTGCGAGATCGCTCGCCGTCAGGAACACGCCTTCAGGGTCGGAGACGGTGACGCTTTCGATGCGGATATTGCCCGAAAGCGCGCCCGACAGCCCCTCGATCTCGACATTCATCGTGTCGGAATTGATGAGACCCTCGATCTGGCCCGCGAGAAAGTCCTGCGCTGCGGCCGGGCGCGGCGCGAGGAGTGCGGCCGCGACCAGAAGGCCGGCGGCGATCGAGAGGAAGCGGGCGAAAACGGTCATGTCCTAGAAAGCCTGTCCGATGCCTGCGTAGAACTGGAAGTCCGCATCGCGCGGGCCCGGATCGAGTGGCACGGCGACGTCGACGCGGATCGGACCGAAATTCGTGAGATAGCGGGCGCCGACGCCGGTGCCGAGCTTCACGTCGCCGAAGTCCGGAACGAGGTCTTTCGAAGCGACGCCGAAATCGACGAAGGGCACGACCTGGATGTTCTCGGTGACGCCGATGCGCGCTTCCGCCGATCCCTCGAACAGCGAAAGCCCACCTTTGGGTGTGTCCTCGAAGATCGCGTTCTGGCCGGGGCCGGCATTTGCCGGATAATAGGGGCTGATCGACTGGAACTCATAGCCGCGCACCGAGCCACCACCGCCCGCATAGAAGCGACGGTCGTTCGGCACATCCTCAAGATCAGCGCCGAAGACCGTGCCGTAGCCGAGCCTTCCGGCGAGCACCAGGCGATCGCTTTCGAGTGGCGAATAATAGGTCCGGCCGTCGAGTCGCGAGTTCAGGAAGAAGGTCGAGGTGTTGAAGCCGTAGGAGGGTTCGAGCCGCGCCTGGGCAAAGAAGCCTTCCGTCGGATTGAGCTCGTTGTCGCGATTGTCGAACGTGTAGATCGCCGGAACCGAACCGATCAGATATTCGCGCGTGCCGAGGAAGTCGGTGATCTCCTCGTATTCGCCCTTCACGCTGACACTGAGCTTCTGATTGTCGTCGATTTCGTATTCGACGCCGCTGGTGGCGTTGAGAAAGAGCCGGTCATAGGCGAGCGGCTGTTCGCGCCCGGCCGCGATCGAACCGATATAGACCGAGTCCGGACCAAGGACGCCGGGCTTCTTGAAGACGAGCGAGGTGTCGAAGTCGACGCCGTCGAGGTCGCGCGCCGTTCCCGAGACGGCTGTCGCGCCGATGCGCGAGATAGAGGCGTCGAGGCGGATGTTCTCGGCTCTGCCGAAGAGGTTGCGGTGGCCGACATAGCCGGAGAAACCGGCGCCTTGTGTGTTCGAATAGGTTGCTCCGAGGCCGTAGAAGCCGAAACTCTGGCGTTCCGCGACGGTCACCTGTACAGGCAGGCTGCCGTCCAGCGCCTGCCCCTTGGCTTCCTTCACGACCACGGACGAGAAGACGCCGAGATCGACGAGGCGTTGGCGGGCCTGTTCAAGCTCTTCCGGCGAGAACACGTCGCCGGCATAGATGCCGGACATGTAGGCGACGAAGCCGGGATCGACCTCTTCGGGCCCCGAGACCCAGGTCTCGCCGAAGGGAACGCGCGGGCCGGGCGAGATATCGGTCAGATAATCGAGCGTATCGGTCGCCGCGTCCGCCAGGATGTCGCGCCGGGTAACGGCGACGAAAGGCCGGCCGTCTTCCCTGAGCTCACGGTAGATATTCGACTCGGCTTCGAGAACGGCGACCGAGGAAGCCGAGCCGCCTGTCTCCAGCCCGTATTCGGATGGATCGACGGGAACGCCGTTGGTGTTCACGGACACTTGGCCGAGCTGGTATTTCGGCCCCGGCAGGACGCGGATCAGCACGGGAACGGGCCCGTTGAACTTGGTGTCCGGTTCGATGTCGGAGATGTTTTGACCGTTCAGGAAGATATAGACGAGCCCGTCGTAGCGTGCATTCTCGAAGAGAGCCGCTACGAGACGCTTGCGATCGGTCCGGGCCTTGGCGATGAGGCCGAGCGAACCGGCCACCGGCTCGCCCTCGTCTGCGGCGAGCACCGAGGCGTCCTCGATCACGCTCGCAATGTCCGGATCGCCATCCGGCGTCGGGGTCACTTCGATGCGGACCGAGTATTCGAGCGGATTGATGACGTCGAACTCGCTGTCGTCCTCACTCTCGAAGAACTTGAAGCCGAACAGCTCGAACGCCCTCGCTTCGTTGGGCGCCATTGCACCGGCAACCATCGTCGCGACAAGCATAAGACTGATCTGGCGACGCCAAATCCCCAAAACCCGATTACCCCCTCAGCGCTCTCATAACGCAGGCCGCCGATTATCAGCCGTATCCCCACGGCGATAATGTGTCATACGAACGGCTTCGACCTTCGTCGCTACCGTCCCGGCAGAGTCCAATACTGGCCGGTAAAAAGAACGATTTGGTTAAAGATAACAACCGGTGACCGGATCAACTTGCGGCGATTCGACCCGGTTGCCTCCGCTTCCCCCGAGACTTGTGCCGAACCTGTCACAGGACAGTCTTCCGAGGTCGCTCCACTTTTCGATGGGGGCTCCGGGTCGCTTAGCGTTTCGGTCGAAAGCTGGAACGGTTCCATGCTGCACGAAGGTCCAATACCCAACTCACCGTTCCCCAAGCAGGATGCCGCGCGATCGGGCCTTTTGCGCGGGTCGATTGGCTTGTCTTGCATGATTCTAAGAAAGACGGCACGCTCGCGCTCGGACAGCCTCGCCGGTATCGCGGCGGCGATGGGATGAAATGAGGCGGGGAGAGGCCCGCCAGCGATTTTCGATGGGAGGAATAAGTGAGCCAAGTTTCAATGACGGTGAACGGGCGCAAGGTGTCCGGCGAGTGCGAGGACCGCACGCTGCTGGTGCATTTCCTTCGCGACAATCTTCACCTGACTGGCACGCATGTGGGCTGCGATACGTCGCAATGCGGTGCCTGCGTGATCCATCTCGACGGCAAGGCGGTGAAGTCCTGCACGATGCTCGCCGTTCAGGCTTCGGGCTCCGAGGTGACGACGATCGAGGGCATCGCGAAAGGTCAGGACCTCAGCCCGGTTCAGACCGCTTTCAAGGAGCATCATGGTCTCCAGTGCGGCTTCTGCACGCCCGGCATGATCATGACCATCACCGACATGATCAACCGGCACGGCTCCAGCCTCGACGAGGCGACCGTGCGCGAGGAACTCGACGGCAATATCTGCCGCTGCACCGGCTATCACAACATCGTCAAGGCCGCGCTCGACGCCGCATCCAAGATGGGCGCGACCCAGCAGGTCGCGGCTGAGTAATCGGCCGGCATCGCCGGGTCCGGCGATGTGGTTTTCATAACTCATTCAGTCGAATGCCGCGTTCCGAGAACGTCGCGGCTTTCCTGCTTCGGATCTTAGGGAGATACACCAATGGGTGTCGAAGGTATCGGCGCAAAGGTTCTGCGCAAGGAAGATCGCCGGTTCATCACCGGCAAGGGCCGCTACACCGACGACATGTCGGTTCCCGGCATGAAGTACGCCGCATTCGTGCGCTCGCCGCACGCCCACGCGAAGATCTCTTCGATCGACGCATCGGCGGCCAGGGAAATGCCCGGCTTCATCGAATTTCTCGACGGCCAGCAGCTGAAGGCGGACGGCATCGGCAATATCATCTGCGGCTGGGCGGTGACCTCCAAGGATGGTTCGCCGATGAAGATGGGCGCCTATCCGGCGCTCGCCGACGGCATCGTGCGCTATGTCGGCCAGCCGATCGGCATCGTCATAGCCGAGACCCAGGCTCAGGCCCGGGACGCTGCGGAAGGCGTAATGATCGAGTATGAAGAGCTGCCCGTGGTCGTCAAAGGCCCGGACGCCATCAAGGACGGGGCGCCGCAGCTTCACCCTGAAGCGGAAAACAATATCTGCTTCGACTGGGAGCTCGGCGATGCCGACGCGACAGCCAAGGCCTTCGAAAGCCCGGCCAAGGTCATCAAGCTCGACATCATCAACAACCGTCTGTCGCCGAACCCGATCGAGCCGCGTGCCGCGCTCGGCCATTATAATCCGGCCGAAGACCATTACACCTGCTACACCACCTCGCAGAACCCGCATGTGGCCCGCCTCGTCATGAGCGCGTTCTACAACGTCGCGCCCGAGCATAAGCTGCGCGTCATCGCGCCGGATGTGGGCGGCGGCTTCGGCGCGAAGATCTACATCTATCCGGAAGAGATCGTCTGTCTCTGGGCTTCCAAGCGCACCGAAGTACCGGTGAAGTGGACCTCCGACCGCACCGAGGCCTTCCTCACCGACGCGCACGGCCGTGATCACGTCTCTGACGTCGAGATGGCTCTCGACGGCGACAACAAGATCCTCGGCCTGAGGGTCAACACGGTCGCCAATCTCGGCGCCTACATGTCGCTCTTCTCCTCGGCGACGCCCACCTATCTCTACGCGACGCTGCTGTCGGGCCAGTACAACATCCCGGCGATCTACGCGAACGTGAAGGGCGTCTATACGAACACTGCGCCCGTCGACGCCTATCGCGGCGCAGGCCGTCCGGAAGCGACCTATCTCATCGAGCGCACGATGGAGACGGCGGCCCGCGAGCTCGGCATGTCGCCGGCCGAATTCCGCCGGATCAACTTCATCCGCGAATTCCCGCACCAGACGCCTGTCATCATGAACTACGACACCGGCGACTTCGAGGCCTGCCTCGAAGCGGGCATGAAGACGGCGGACGTTGCCGGCTTCGAGGCGCGGCGCCAGGAAGCCAAGTCTCGCGGCAAGCTGCGCGGCCTCGGGATGAGCTGCTATATCGAGGCCTGCGGCATCGCACCGTCCAAGGCGGTCGGTTCGCTCGGTGCCGGCGTCGGCCTGTGGGAATCGGCCGAGGTCCGGGTCAATCCGGTCGGCACGATCGAGATCCTCACCGGTTCGCACAGCCACGGACAGGGCCACGAGACCACGTTCGCGCAGGTGGTTTCCCAGCGTTTCGGTGTACCCGTCGAGAACATCCAGATCGTGCATGGCGACACGGACAAGGTGCAGTTCGGAATGGGCACCTACGGCTCGCGTTCCGGCGCGGTCGGCTGCTCTGCGATCTCCAAGGCGCTCGACAAGGTCGAGGCCAAGGCCAAGAAGATCGGCGCCCACCTGCTCGAGGCCGACGAGGGCGACATCGTCATCGAGAACGGCGAGGTGAAGGTGGCGGGCACCGACAAGAAGCTCGCATGGCACGAGGTTTGCCTCGGCGCCTATACCGGCCACAACCTGCCGGACGGCATGGAGCCCGGCCTCAAGGAAGGCGCGTTCTACGATCCGCAGAACTTCACCTTCCCGGCCGGCTGCTACATCTGCGAGGTCGAGGTGGACCCGGAGACGGGCGTAACCGAGATCGTCCAGTTCGTCGCGGCCGACGACTTCGGCAATGTCATCAATCCGATGATCGTCGAAGGTCAGGTGCACGGCGGTCTCGCGCAGGGCATCGGCCAGGCGCTTCTGGAAGGCGTCAACTACGACGAGACCGGCCAGCTGGTGACGGCGTCGTACATGGACTACGCCATGCCGCGCGCCTGGGACCTGCCGATGTTCAAGGTCGAGACTCTGGTCACGCCCTGCACCACCAATCCGCTCGGCCTCAAGGGCTGCGGCGAGGCCGGTGCGATCGGTGCGCCGCCGGCGGTGATCAACGCGATCACCGATGCGATCGGCAACAACGACCTGACCATGCCGGCGACCCCGGAAAAGGTCTGGAACGCGATCAACGCCGTCAACTGATGATGGACGAGCGGCGGGCTGAAACGCCCGCCGTGATCATGCTTCGGTTTTGAACCAGCGTTCCGCGCCGAGAGCTCCATCGCCGCCACAAGCAGCGGCGCAGCCGGC
Organism: Fulvimarina thalattae; assembly: GCF_040239565.1. Lineage (NCBI taxonomy): Bacteria > Pseudomonadati > Pseudomonadota > Alphaproteobacteria > Hyphomicrobiales > Aurantimonadaceae > Fulvimarina > Fulvimarina thalattae. The sequence goes on along the minus strand of NZ_JBEHWS010000006.1, from coordinate 203,381 downwards.
CGGAACACCAAGGGAGGTCTCATTCAATGTACGAAACATCCTATCAACGCCCGACGAGCGTCGACGAGGCGGTCAAGCTGCTCGGCGAGAGCGACGGCGAAGGCAAGCTGATGTCGGGCGGCATGACGCTGATCCCGACCATGAAGGCGCGGCTCGCCATGCCGACCTCGCTGATCGATCTGCGCCATGTCTCCGAGCTCAAAGGCATCAGCTTCGAGAACGGACGTCTGAAGATCGGCGGCGGCACGACCCATGCCGAGATCAAGGCGAACGAGACGGTCAAGCAGCACGCGCCGACATTCTCCTATCTCGCCGGCCTGATCGGCGATCCGGCCGTGCGCCACATGGGCACGATCGGCGGCTCGGTCGCCAATCACGACCCGGCGGCGGACTATCCGGCGGCGCTCCTCGCCATGGGCGCGACGATCCACACCAACACCCGCGAGATGTCGGCCGACGACTTCTTCACCGGCATGTTCGAGACGGCGCTCGAAGAAAACGAGATCGTGACGGCGGTCTCCTTCGAACCGCCGCAGGCGGCCGGCTGGGAGAAATTCCGCAATCCCGCCTCGCGCTATGCCATGGCCGGCGTCTTCGTCGCCAAGCGTGCCGATGGTTCGGTCGGCGTCGGCGTGACCGGAGCAGGCAATGACGGCGTTTTCCGCTGGAGCGAGGCCGAAAGCGCGCTCGGCCGCAACTTCGACGGCTCGGCGCTCGACAGCCTCTCGATCTCGGCCGACAAGATGATGGGCGACATGCACGGCTCTGCCAGCTATCGCGCCAATCTCGTCAAGGTCGTCACCAAGCGCGCGGTGGCGTCGGCAAAAAGCTGACCGGCGCATCGGCTACCGAAACAGAAAGGCCCGGCAGCCTGATGGCGCCGGGCCTTCTTTCGTTGGGATATCAGGCTTTTCAGCTGGCGAGCTTTGTGCGGAACCGCTCGGCGATCGCATCGCCCATATCGCTCGTGCCAACCTTCCGGCACCCTTCCGCCATGATGTCGCCGGTGCGGATGCCGTCGTTGAGCGTGTCGGCGATCGCAGCTTCAAGCGCGTCCGCTTCCCTGTTCATCTCGAAGGAATAGCGCAGGCACATGGCCAGCGAGGCGATCATGGCGATCGGATTGGCAAGGCCCTGGCCCGCGATGTCCGGCGCCGAACCGTGCACCGGCTCGTAGAGCGCCTTGCGCCGGCCGGTCGCTTCGTCGGGCTTGCCGAGGGAAGCCGAGGGCAGCATTCCCAGCGAGCCGGTCAGCATCGCCGCGATATCGGAGAGCATGTCGCCGAAGAGGTTGTCCGTGACGATGACGTCGAACTGCTTGGGCTCACGCACGAGCTTCATACCGCCGGCATCGGCGAGTTCATGCTCCAATGTGAGGTCCGGGAATTCCTCGCGATGGATGCGCGTGACGACTTCCTTCCAGAAGACGCCAGACTTCATCACGTTGCGCTTTTCCATCGAGGTGACCTTGCCCCGGCGGGTGCGTGCAAGTTCGAAGGCGGCGCGCGCGATGCGCTCGATTTCGTAGGTCTCGTAGACCTGCGTATCGATTGCACGCTTCTGCCCGTTGCCGAGATCGATGATTTCCTTCGGTTCGCCGAAATAGACCCCGCCGGTGAGTTCGCGCAGGATCAGGATATCAAGGCCCTCGATGATGTGCCGCTTCAGCGAAGACGCGTCGGCGAGCGCCGGATAGCAGATCGCGGGTCTCAGATTGGCGAAGAGTCCCAGGTCCTTGCGGAGACGAAGGAGGCCGGCTTCCGGGCGCTTGTCGTAGGGAACGCCATCCCACTTCGGGCCACCGACCGCGCCGAAGAGGATCGCATCCGCCGATAGGGCGAGCTCCATCGTGGCCTCGCTGATGGCCTCGCCGCAATCGTCATAGGCCGAACCCCCGACAAGGGCGCTCTCAGTTTCGAAATCAGCGGAGGAGACCTCGTTCAACACGCCGATCAGCCTGTCCGCTTCCTTCGCGATCTCAGGACCGATGCCGTCGCCCGGCAGGAGGAGGAGCTTGCGAGTGGCCATTGATTTTCCCCGTTTTTTGTCCGTTCCGATTGTGAACCGGGCTGGAATCTCATTTCCTGAAATGCTTCAATTCGCCGCGGAATGAAGCCTCACCGCCCTGGACGAGCCTCCCGAGACGGTGTGCCCTGTCGAATGAAACACGATTCTTGAAGGTCGTTCAGCCGGGAGGATTAGAATTTGCATCGCCTCAAGGCAATGGCTCTTGCCGCTCTCTCGTCCGCCTGTCTTGCCTGGCCGGCCTCGGCTGAGGAGGGGACGGCGCTAGGCGTTCCGCTCGATTGCAAGCCCGGCGAGACCTGCTTTCTGCAGCAATATCCCGACATGGACGAGGGGCCGAAGGTGGAAGACCCGTTTTGCGGGGAGGCCTCCTATGACGGCCATAGCGGGACCGACATCCGCGTTCCCTCCATGACCGATATCGTGCGCGATGTGCCTGTCCTTGCGCTCGCGGACGGCACCGTGCGCGCGATCCGGGACGGTGAAGAGGATCGCCCGATCCGCGACAAATCCGAATGGCCCCGCTTCAAGGGCAGGGATTGCGGCAATGGCGCGATCATTGACCATGCGAATGGGTTGGAAACCCAGTATTGCCACATGCGCAAAGGTTCGCTGGCAGTCGCGGGCGGAGACGAAGTCAAGAAAGGTCAGATGATCGGGGCGGTCGGCTCATCGGGAATGGCGGCGTTTCCCCATCTCCACTTGACGGTCCGGCGAGACGGAAAGGACGTGGATCCGTTCACCGGCAAGCTGATCGGCAGCGGCTGTTCGCATGAGGCGGCGGAGCCGCTCTGGTCGCAAGCCGCCCTCGACTTCCTCGATAAGGCAAACGTTCATGTGATGGGGCTTGGCATGACGGGGAGCCCGCCGAAATACGAGAGCTTGATGCTGAAGGGCCCGCCGGCAGACCTGACCTCGCGAGACCGGGCGACCGTCGGCTGGGGCTGGTTCCTGAATCTTTCGCAAGCCGACCGCCTGCATTTCAAGATCACCGCACCTGACGGAACGACCTATACCGAGACCGAGACACCGCCGCTTTCCCATCGCAAGGCCGCCTACATGCAGTTCGTCGGTCGAGGCCGGTCGCCCGAACCGGGAGAGTGGACGCTCGAGATCGACCTGAAGCGGGACGGCAAGGTGGTGGAGACGAAGACGAGGACCGTCTCGGTAAAATGACCGGTGGTGGCCGGGCCCATTGAGACGCCAAGTCGCCGATCTCGTGAAAACGGCGCCGGACCAAGAGGTGCCGACGCCGCAACGATTTCGAAATGCAGGCGACCTCAGGCCGCCTTTTCGGCCTTCTTCTCCAGCCGGCGGGCATGGAGGATCGGCTCGGTGTAGCCGGACGGCTGGACGCGGCCCTTGAGGACGAGGTCGCAGGCTGCCTTGAAGGCGATCGATTCCTCGAAGCGGCCGTCCATCTTCTCGTATGCCGGATCGCCGGCGTTCTGCTCGTCGACCTTTTTCGCCATTTCCTTCATCGCAGCCATCACCTCGTCTTCCGAGACGACGCCGTTGTGCAGCCAGTTGGCGATGTGCTGGGAGGAGATGCGGCAGGTAGCACGGTCCTCCATCAGACCGACATCGTTGATGTCCGGCACCGTGGAGCAGCCGACGCCCTGATCGATCCAGCGCACGACATAGCCGAGTATCCCTTGCGCGTTGTTGCGGACCTCGTCCTTGATCTGCTGATCCGGCCAGTTGGCGCGGTTGGCGAGCGGGATCGTGAGGAGGTCGTAGAGGATCGCACGGCGGCCCTTGGCGGCGATCGACTCCTGCCAGGCGAGAACGTCCACCCTGTGATAGTGGGTCGCATGGAGCGTCGCCGCGGTCGGGGAGGGCACCCAGGCGCAGTTTGCGCCGGCCTGGGGATGGCCGACCTTCTGGTTCAGCATGTCGTTCATCTTGGCGGGCGCCGCCCACATGCCCTTGCCGATCTGCGCCTTGCCGCGGAAACCGCAGGCAAGACCCACATCCACGTTCCAGTCCTCGTAGGCCTTGATCCAGGTGCGATCCTTCATCACGGTCTTGCGGACCATGGGGCCCGCTTCCATCGAGGTATGGATTTCGTCGCCGGTGCGGTCGAGGAAGCCGGTATTGATGAAGAACACCCGGTGACGGGCGGCGCGGATGCACTCCTTGAGGTTGACGGTGGTGCGGCGCTCCTCGTCCATGATGCCGATCTTGACCGTATTCGGGTCGAGACCGAGAGCCTGCTCGACGCGGGTGAAGATCTCGTCGGTGAAGGCGACCTCGTCGGGCCCGTGCATCTTCGGCTTGACGATATAGACCGAGCGGGAGCGCGAATTGCGCATGCCGCCCATCTTTTTAAGGTCATGGATGGCGATCAACGATGTGATCATCGCGTCCATCAGACCTTCGGGTGCCTCCGAGCCGTCCTTGAGGCGGATGGCGGGATTGGTCATCAGGTGACCGACATTGCGGACAAGCAGAAGCGCCCGGCCCGGCACGGTGATGGTCGATCCATCCGGCGCGGTATACTGGCGATCCGGGTTGAGCGCGCGGGTGACCGTCTTGCCGCCCTTGTCGAAGCTCTCGGTAAGATTGCCCTTCATCAGGCCAAGCCAGTTGCGGTAGACGAGCGTCTTGTCCTCGGCATCGACGGCGGCGACGGAATCTTCGCAGTCGCAGATCGCCGTGACGGCCGATTCCAGGAGCACGTCGGCTACATGCCCGCGGTCGTTCTTCCCGACCGTATGCTTGGCGTCGACCTTGATCTCCACATGCAGGCCGTTGTGCTTGAGGATGATGGCGGATGGCTTTTCAGCATCGCCGGAATAGCCGACAAAGGCGAGCGGGTTCTTCAGCCGCGCGGACTTGTCGCCGCCGAATTTCGCGATCAGCGTGCCGTCGGAGACGGTGTATTGCTCGACGTCGATATGGGAGATGCGGTCGAGCGGCGCGACGCCGTCGAGAAAGCTCTTCGCCCATGTGACGACGCGAGCGCCGCGGGCTCGGTCGTAGCCTTTGCCTTCGGGTTCGTCGCCCATGGCGTCGGTGCCGTAGAGGGCGTCGTAGAGCGAGCCCCAGCGGGCATTGGCCGCGTTTAATAGGTAGCGGGCATTCATGATCGGAACGACGAGCTGCGGACCCGGTACGACGGCGATTTCTGGATCGACATTTCCGGTCTGGATCTCGAAGTCGCTGCCCTCGGGCACGATGTAGCCGATCTCGCGCAGGAAGGCCTGGTATTCGTCTGCATCGATCTGCTTGCCACGCTGGGCGCGATGCCATTCGTCGATCTTGGCTTGCATGTCCTCGCGGATTTGCAGCAGTTCGCGGTTCTTCGGCGCGAGATCGTTCAGCAGGGAGGAGAAGGACGACCAGAACTTATCGGGCGCGATGCCCGTGTCGGCAAGCGCCTCCTCGTCGATGAATGTTTTCAGGTTCGTGGCGACCTCAAGGTCGTTCACCTTCGTCATTTCGGTCATGTGTGGTGCCCTTGTCATCAACTCATGCTCCTCCGGCAATCGACCAGCATATCCGTCCTGTCAATCGGACGTTCAGGAACGGGAAGTTAGGCAAGGATACGGACCGGGGCGAGTGCCGGAAGGTTTAGAGGCGCTTTTTGACGATCTGCGGCAAACTTCTGTAGACTGGAACCCTGCCGGCGCTCTTTCGACCCGAACCGGTTTTCCCACGCAGCAAGCAACGGATTTTTGACGATCGATGCGTCACATCACATATAGCAGCATTGCCAACGATCTCAGCAAGGATGCCTTCCGCGAACTCGTCGCGGATGCGAGCCGGCGCAACGAGAAGCGCGGCGTGCGTGGCGTGATCGCTTATGACGGACGCATCATCACGCAGATCCTGGAGGGAGAGGGCGAAACCGTCGACGAACTCTTTAAGACGATCCGAAAAGACAAGCGTCATTCCGGCGTCGTTCTGATCACGCGTGTCGATCTCGACAAGAACCAGTTCGATACGTTCGGTATGGCGAATATCTCGCCTTCGGAGGTTTTCCTCATGTCCTCGGCTATTATCGAACGTTACGGCGATGGGGATAACTGCCAAAAGCCGCTGATCCTCGATTGATTTTGAGGATATTATCGGGCTAACGACCCATCCCGAATCCGGGCCGTTGTCTGTATACAAAAAGAATTCCTATTAAATTTAGGGGCTTGTGTAAGGATATTTTCCGTGGTCTGTAGGGCGTACCTGTAACTCACGCGGATGTGACGCATCGGATTGCGCACCGCGCTTGATTTTAGGCGTCTCCCGTAGCATCTTTATCACAACGACGCTGATACGTCGGTTCGGCCCTAAAGCATGTCCCCCGCTTTACCGCCGATACTTCAGAGTGCAACGGTCCTCTTCCCCCTCTCCAGGACCCGCGCTCGTTAGAAAATGCAAGAGAGTCGCAACGGCGTATCCCCCTCCAGGCCGTGCGGCTCTCTTGTTATTTCAGCACCCCGAAAATCAGCATGTCTGGCCTCGATAGGGCCTTTGAACTCCGCCGCTGACCAGCGGCGCCACGGGCGATGCCGCGCGCGTTGCCATCCCCCGCGCGATGCATGATCAGGAAAGGGTCTCATCCGACCGGGCGCGAATTCGCGCCCCGTGTCTCAGGTCATGCCGAGGAACGTCAACCGGGTTAGCGGTGCCAATCGGATGACAGACTCCACACGAAGCCATCGAGATCACTCAGGGCTCTCGACGGGAGAGCTTTGCCTGTGATCCGTGTCAGCCGAACGGCTCGGCGCCTTTCGATGAGGTATTCTGCTCAAGTATCAGATCGCGTCCGGCTGACGAATGGCGTCGATCAGGCGAATGGCGTCCGGGCTCGCCCATTCTGCCGGACCGTTGACCGCGGCGCGGGCACAACCCTCTTCGTCGACGAGAAGCGTGACCGGCAGGCCGAACGCGGTGCCCTGGCTCTTCAGGTTCTGGAAGACGCCCATCGTCTCGTCGCGGAAATACGGCAGGTCGGTCAGACCGGTCTCCTCGTAAAAGCCCTTCGGTTTGGCTTCATCGCCGGTATCGACATTGATGGGGATAACCGCGAAGTCCTCGCCGCCGCGCTGTCGCTCCAGTTCGTCGAGTGCCGGCATTTCGGCGCGGCACGGCGCACACCATGTCGCCCAGAGATTGACGAGAAGGGCCTGTCCGGAAAAATCGGCGAGGCTGCGCTCTGCACCATCGGCATCCTTGAAGGCGATGGTCTTCACGTCGAACGGGGTGTCGACTGGCTGTACTGCGGCGACTTCGCCCTGCGCGGCTTCGTCGATTGCGTTCGCAAGGCTCTCATTCGCCTGACAGGTGGAAGCAACCTGCGCATTGCTTTCGTATCCGCCCGTCACGTATAGGACGCCGACGCCAGCGATCAGGCCTGCCGCTAGGGCGCCTCCGATTGCGAGGCCGACCGACTTGCCCAAGCCCGGTTGCTTTTCCGCCATTGTCTTTCCTCGAACTCCCAAGCGCATGCGATGAGCCAGACGACCAGCAACGAAATGTGGGGCGGACGCTTCGCCTCCGGTCCCGATGCCATCATGGAGGAGATCAACGCCTCCATCGATTTCGACAAGCGTCTATATGAGGAGGATATCGCGGGATCGAAAGCCCATGCGACGATGCTCGCTGACAAGGGCGTGATCACCGCGGAAGATCGCGATGCGATCGCCGAGGGGCTGGACAAGATCGGCGCCGAGATCGCCGCCGGCGAGTTCACCTTCTCGCGCCAGCGCGAAGACATTCACATGAACATCGAGGCGCGCCTTGCCGAACTGATCGGTTCGGCCGCGGGACGCCTGCACACAGCCCGCTCGCGCAACGATCAGGTCGCGCTCGATTTCCGGCTGCATGTCAAGTCGGCGCTTCAGCGCTTCGAGGTGGGTCTCAAGGATTTCATCGCAGCACTTCTCGACAAGGCCGAAGAGCATGCCGACACGGTGATGCCGGGCTTTACCCATCTCCAGGTCGCCCAGCCGGTCACATACGGCCATCACTGTCTCGCCTATGCCGAAATGGCCGCGCGCGATCTCTCGCGCTGCCGCGACGCGATCGAACGGATGGACGAGTGTCCACTGGGTGCGGCCGCGCTTGCCGGCACGGGATTTCCGATCGATCGCCACCAGACGGCAAAAGCGCTCGGTTTCCGCGAGCCGACGCGCAATTCCCTCGATACGGTCTCGGATCGCGACTTCGCGCTGGAATTTCTCTCCTTCGCCGCGATCTGCGCGACGCACCTGTCGCGGCTTGCCGAGGAGATCGTCATCTGGTCGACGCCGCAATTCGGCTTCGTCAAGCTGTCGGACGCTTTCTCCACCGGCTCTTCCATCATGCCTCAGAAGAAGAACCCGGATGCCGCGGAGCTGGTCCGCGCCAAGCCCGGCCGTATCAACGGCGCGCTGATCTCGCTGCTGACGGTGATGAAGGGCCTGCCGCTGACCTATTCCAAGGACATGCAGGAGGACAAGGAGCAGGTCTTCGACGCGATCGATTCGCTGCATCTGGCTCTTGCCGCCTCGACCGGCATGATCCGCGATCTCGTCGTCGACGCGCAAGCGATGCGCGCCGCCGCCGGCCACGGTTTCTCGACTGCCACCGATCTCGCCGACTGGCTGGTGCGTGAGGCGGGCCTGCCCTTCCGCGAGGCTCATCACGTGACGGGCCGTGCCGTTGCCATGGCCGAGGAGCGCGGGATCGGTCTCGCCGATCTGCCGCTCGACGATCTCAAGGGGCTCAACGCCGCAATCACGGAGGGCGTCTATTCGGTTCTCACCGTCGAAGCCTCCGTCGCAAGCCGCACGAGCTATGGCGGCACGGCGCCGGACAATGTCCGCGCGGCTATCGCGGCCTGGCGCGAGAGGCTGAGCCTTTCGAATTAGGTACAGGCTAAGACATTCGCGCCGCGAGTGTTGCCCGGAACCCGATGATTTTCAGTACGGCTCCGGTTAAGAAGAGCTTGATTATGCCGGATACCGGTCCCGCCGGGCACGAGATTGGGAGATTTTGATGAGCAACGGATTTATTCGGACGCTGATTGTCGCGGCGCCGATGACCGCCTTGCTTCTCGCCGGCTGCGGCGTCAAGAACCTGCCGCAGGCGCCCGGCACGGATGGTGCGCCGGCAGGCTTTGTGCAGCCGGAGCGCGGCGGCGATACCGATATTCTCGGTGGTAACCGCGAGGTCGACGTGTTGTCGGGCCCGCGCATCGCAACGAGCGGAATGGACGACGACGACCAGATCGGCGCGGCCGAGGTCTCGCGTACGCCGGGCGCTGGCGAAAATTTCTTCCTCGACCCCCTTCTGAACTGATCCGAGCGGTTCGGCCTGCTCGCACCGCACTGATTGCCACCAAGCCCTTTACGACCGGGCCAATCGCGTTCCTGAACCCATGAACCATTTCGAATTCAAGGACGGGCTCCTCCATGCGGAGGGTGTTCCGGTCACGCGTATCGCCAACGATATCGGCACGCCGTTCTACTGCTATTCGACGGCGACGCTCGTTCGGCACTACGACGTCTTTTCCAGCGCGTTTTCCGATATCGACGCGTTGGTCTGCTACGCGATGAAGGCGAATTCGAACCAGGCAGTGCTGAAGACGCTCGCCGACCGGGGCGCCGGGGCCGACGTCGTTTCCGCCGGCGAGCTGCTGCGTGCGATGCGGGTGGGCATCGATCCGAAGAAGATCATGTTTTCCGGTGTCGGCAAGACAATCGCCGAAATCGACATGGCGATCGCCCTCGGAATCTTCTGCTTCAACATCGAATCGGAAAACGAACTCGACCTGATCTCGGCCCGCGCGGTGGATGCCGAGATGACCGCACATGTCTCCTTCCGCATCAATCCGGATGTCGACGCCAAGACCCACGCCAAGATTTCCACGGGCCGCAAGTCCGACAAGTTCGGAATCGCCTACGACCGTGCCGAGGCGATCTATGCCCGCGCCCGCGATCTGCCGGGTATCAAGGTCACCGGCATCGACATGCATATCGGCTCGCAAATCATCGATCTGAAGCCGTTCGACGAGGCCTTCGACAGACTGGCGGCGCTCGTCCATCGGCTGCGTGCGGCCGGCCACGAGATCAGCCATATCGATCTCGGCGGCGGGCTGGGCGTTCCCTACAAGAACGCTGACGCGACCCCGCCCGAGCCGCATGCCTATGCCGAGATCGTCAAGCGGCATGTGCGCGATCTCGATGCGAAGATCGTCTTCGAGCCGGGCCGCATGATCGTTGCCAATGCGGGCATTCTCGTCGCTCGCGTGCTCTATGTGAAGAAGGACGAGGGCAAGACCTTCGTCATCGTCGACGCCGCGATGAACGATCTGATCCGCCCGACACTCTACGATGCCTGGCACGAGATCCAGCCGGTCAAGCAGTCAGCGAATGCGAAGACCATCACCGCCGACATCGTCGGCCCGATCTGCGAGAGCGGCGATTTCCTCGGCAAGGATCGGGAGATTCCGGAGGTCGAGGAGGGAGATCTCGTCTTCCTGTCTTCGGCCGGAGCCTACGGTGCGGTTCAGTCCTCGACCTACAATTCGCGTCCGCTCATCGCCGAAACGCTGGTGAAGGGCGATGAATACGCCGTCATTCGCGAGCGCCAGACGATCGACGAGCTCATTGGGCTCGACCACATGCCGGAATGGCTTGAGGGCTAATCGTCGCGCCTCGCTATCGCGCAGACAACGCTTTGCGCTCTTGCGTAGCCGGGGAGGGGGCAGAACCTTGTCTCTCAAATGGCTTCACAGTCCCGTCAAACGCCTCGCATCCTGTTCAAAAGCTGATAAAAAGGGAGCTTGATCAGGTTCGAGGCATCATGACCGATAACAGGCGCGAGCGCCCAGGGGGCTGGGCAGGCAAGATCGCGACGACACGGAGGCTGGCCAAAGCCGCGCTGTTGGTGGAGCGTGCCTGGCCGCTGGTCCTGTACCTCAGCTGTATTCTGGCGCTGTTTCTCGTTCTGTCTTGGTTTGGCGCCTTCGCGGCAATGCCGTTCGTGCTGCGCGCCGTCGTTCTTCTCGCGTTCCTCATGGCAGCCGGCTACGCGATCTATCGCAATCGCGCGATCCACTGGCCGACGAGCGGGGAAACCGATGCCCGGATCGAGGCGTCGAGCAGGCTTTCCCATCAGCCGCTGCGGGCGCAGGGCGATCGCTTGTCGGCCGACGCCGATCCCTTCGCTGTTGCGCTTTGGCGCGAGCACAAGAAGCGGATGGCGGAAAAGCTTCGCCATCTTTCCGGCGGGTCGGTGCGAACCCAGACGGAGCGTCTCGACCCTTATGGCCTGCGTGCGATCGTTCTCCTGCTCTTCGTCACGGGGTTTGCCTATTCGTTCGGCCCGGGTGGTGGGCGGATCGGCGATGCCTTCGTCATTCCGCGCGACACGATCCAGCTAGCCGAGCGCCGTGTCGACGCCTGGGTGACGCCGCCGGCCTATACCGGACGGGCTCCGATCTTCCTTGCCGGCCCGAGCGTCGAGGGTGAGCCGGTCGAAGGCTCGATCACCGTGCCGGAGGGCTCGGCGCTCTCGGTCCGCGTATCCGATGCAAGCGGTATCGAATTCTCGTTCTCGCCTACGCGGGACGAATCGGAGGTCATGCGTGTCCTGCCGAGTGAGAAGGGAGGACCTCAGCAGCCCAAACAGGGAGAGGCTTCGAACACTGCGACCAACAGCGCCTCCAACAACACCGAGCCCTCCGGCCCCGCGTCTTACGAACTTGCCCTGACGGAGAGCGGTACTGCGAGCTTATCCTCGACGCTTCTGAGCTACGGCGATTGGGCGATCGAAGTGACGCCCGACGAGGACCCGGTGATTGAATTCACCGCGCCGCCCTCGGAAGCCGATCGCGGCGGCGGACTCGAACTCGCCTACCGGGTCGAGGACGATTACGGTGTGAAGTCCGCCAAGGCTGAGATCGCAGTCGTCGACAATCAGATATCGAGCGATGCGCGTCCGCTCGTCGCGCCGCCCGAAATCCGGCTCGCTTTGCCGCGCCGCAGCCAGAACGGTTCCGAAGCCCGTACGTCCGCCAATCTTCTTGAAAGCCCGTATGCGGGCGCGGATGTCGAATTGACACTGACCGCGACCGATGCGGCTGGGCAGACCGGCCGGTCCGAGGCCGCCGCGATGACGCTGCCCGAACGACGCTTTTCCAATCCTCTCGCACGGGCAGTCGTCGAGCAGCGGCGCATTCTTGCGCTCGATGCCAACTCCGTTCCCCGCGTTCTGGAGATGCTCGATGCGATCACGCTTCATGGCGACACCTTCATCGAGAACAAGGCGGATTATCTGGCACTTAAGGCCGCGCGCTCGCGCATCGCGGCTTCCTATGACGACGAGGGCCTGATCAGCGCGGTGGACTTCCTCTGGGAGATCGCTCTCGGTATCGAGGACGGCAATCTCTCGCTTGCCGAACAGCGCCTGCGTGACGCCCGCGAGCAGCTGTCCGAGGCATTGGAGAACGGGGCCTCCGACGAGGAGATCGACCGGCTGATGCAGGAGTTGCGCGAGGCCATGCAGGAATATCTGCAGGAATATGCCCGCGCCATGCAGAACCAGCCGCCGCAAAACCAGCAGCAAATGGGCGAAATGCAGGAGCTGCGCCAGCAGGATCTGGACCGCATGCTCGACCAGATCGAGGATCTGGCGAAGTCGGGCTCCAAGGATGCGGCCCAGCAGCTTCTTTCCGAACTCCAGCAGATGATGGACTCGCTCCAGGCGATGCGCCCCGGCCAGCAGCAGCAGAGCCAAGGCCAGAGTCAGATGCAGGAGCAGATGAATCGTATGGGTGAGCTGTTGCAGGAGCAGCAGCGGCTGATGGACGAGACCTACGATCTCGGCCGTCGGCAGTACCGCCAGCAACAGCAGCAGAACCAGCAGCGCATGCCGGGCGAGCCGCGCGATAACGGCCAGCCGCAGCAGGGCGGCGAACAGCAGCAGGGCGAGGAGCTGAGCCCGGAAGAGTTCGCCGAGATGATGGAGGAGCTGCAGAAGCGCCAGGGCGCGCTTCAGGAGCAGCTCGACGAGCTTCAGGAACAGCTTGGCCAGCAGGGGCTCGAACCCTCCGAAGATCTCGGTGAGGCCGGTGAGGCCATGGGCGACGCCGAAGGTGCGCTGGGCGAGGGCAATGACGGCAAGGCCGTCGGCGAACAGGGCCGCGCCATGGAGGCCATGCGCCGCGGCGCTCAGGACATGATGAACCAGATGCAGCAGGCGCAGGGCGAGGGGCAGCCCGGCGAGGGACCCGGCGGGCAAAACGGCCCCGGCATGCAGGGCCAACAGCAGCAGCAGACCGGCCGCGATCCGCTCGGCCGCCAGCGCCAGACGCAGGGCCCTCAGTTCGGCCAGGATGTCGGCGTGCCCGACGAGATCGACGCCCAGCGGGCCCGCGAAATTTTGGAGGAGATCCGCGACCGCCTCGGCGACCAGCTATCACCCGAACTAGAGCGCCGCTATCTGGAGCGGCTGCTGGAGACGCCATAAGAGACTTGCATGATGGGCGGCAGTGAGGCCAACGGCGCCATCGCAGATTCGGTGGCATGCCGTCGGTCAGAATGATTGTCGACAGCATCTCGCGTGAGCCCGACGGCATAGGCCATCGTGCCGTGCTCGGCTGTCGCATCGTGTCTTGAAAGCGGGAATGGTGCCCCTGGCCGGGATCGAACCAGCACTCCTTTCGGAACGCGATTTTGAGTCGCGCGCGTCTACCAATTCCACCACAGGGGCAATACGGACGGCGGGGCCGCTCCGATAACCGCTTCTACAACGCTGGTGTAGCGAGGGTCAACATCGTGGCGGAGAGCGTCGGTGCTAGGGCGCGCACTTCCACATTCGACAGTCGGAAAGGCGGTCGCATAGGCGAACCGCGCCGGGGTGCTCTGCCGCTTTCGGATCGATCGGGACGCCGGCCTTCAATGCGGGTTCCGCTCGCTCGTCCAAAGCAGTAGTGCTCGGGAAAGCATTCGGTCCTACAAACCGGCCGAAATCCAAATGACGATCATCCCCCGCAAGGACGACTTACATGCTGCGACGCCTCTATGACTGGGTGATGTCACTTGCCGCGACGCGACATGCCGAGCGGGCTCTTGCGGCGGTCTCCTTCATCGAGAGCTCGATCTTTCCGATCCCGCCCGATGCGCTGCTCATTCCAATGGTCATCGCCAATCGCGCGAAATGGGTGAGGATCGCGCTCATCTGCACGGTGTCCAGCGTGCTCGGCGCGTTTCTCGGTTACGCGATCGGCTATTTCTTCTTCGAGGTGATCGGGCGGCCGATCCTCGAACTCTATGGAAAGGCGGGCTCCTTCGAAGAACTAACCGTCCGCTACAACGAATGGGGAGGCTGGGCCGTGCTCTTCGCAGCGCTGACGCCCTTTCCCTATAAGGTCCTGACGATCTTTTCAGGCGTCACCGGCCTCAATATCGCGATCTTTACCATTGTCTCGATCGTCGGCCGAGGCGCGCGGTTCTTCCTCGTCGCTTGGTTGCTGCACAAATACGGCGCGCCGATCCAGAGCTTCATCGAGAAGCGTCTGGGCCTGCTCTTCACCCTGTTCATGATCTTCCTGATCGGCGGCTTCGTGGCGCTGCGCTATCTGGTGTGATTGGTCCGTCGCCTCTCTGGGCGGGCCTTGCAAGGGAGCGCGAGGAAAAGCGCCCTGACCTGAGGAATGGCGGTTCTACTCGTCCGGCCGGTCTTTGGGCTCGGTTCGTTCCAAGGGATAGCCTGCTTCCGCCCAGCCCTGCATCCCGTCGGGATACCAGTGGACGTCGGTGAACCCGTTCTCGATCGCGCGCTTGGCCACGTTGTAGCTCATCCAGCAGTCGCGGTCGCAATAGATGACGATGGGTTTGGAGCGGTCGCCGCCGACCGCGGCGTCGAGCCCATCCAGGAGGTAGGCCTTCATCACCGGCGCGAGTTCACCGTAGCCGGTATCGACCAGCCAGACGGAGCCGGGAATGTCGTTGCGCGGTTTCGGACGCCAATAGGTGCCTTCCGGCAGGCCTTTGGGCTTCGGCGGGCGAGGAAGAACATCGATGAAGGGAACGCCCTCGTCGTGAAGAGCCTTCGCCCCAGCCGTGTCGATGACGGTGCCGCCCTGAAGGGTCGAGGGAACGGGAGAGCGGTACTCCGTCATCTTGTAGCCGTCCGGTTCGGGAACCGTGTCGACGGAGAGTTCGAAGCTCTCCTCGCTGCCGGCTTGCTCGGCGGTCTGGTCCGCCATCGCCACACTGCTCAGGCACGCGGCGACGAAAAAAGGGGCGATCAACGAGAAAAGATGGCTTCTTCTCACGGATATCGCCCCTTCAAATCTCGCTGTGCTCAGTTCGTGCCGGTGGGTTTAGCGGCGTCTTCCTCGGCACCGGATGTGTCGTTGGACGTCGTGGCCGAGGTGATGGGCTGATTGTCCTCGGTCAACAGGGGCACGCCGTAGGAGAGCAGGATCTCGTTGATTTCGTCCTGATAGTCGCGGATTGCGACATTCAGCGTACGCTTCCACTGCTGGTCAGACGCGCGGACGCCCATGGTGATCCGGAAGGCCATGGCCGGGCCCGGACCTTCGTTGAGGAGCGGCACGACGTTGTAATCTTTGTCGGACTGTTTGGCATACCAACCCGCCATCGGTCCCCAGAGAACGGCAGCGTCGATCTCGCCGGAATCGAGATCCTCCATCATCAATTTCGCCGAATTTTCGACGCGGGTATCGACCACCAGCTGATAGGGCTTTGCCTTACCGATGAGGCCGGCTCTGGCGAGATAGGTTGCCGGGGGCGTTCCAGCGACGATGCCGATCCGCTTGTCTTGGAGTTCGGGATCTTCCAGCTTCTGGATGTCCGCGAGGTCGCCATCGGCGGGAACGACGATCGAATATGCCGTCCGGTAGTAGGCATTGGTATTCTGAACGAGCTCGTCACCCTGCGGATAGCTCATGATGACGTCGCAGAGATTGGAGCCGAGCGTCATCCGGACGAAGCCGGTCGCTTGGGGGAAGTAGGTATAGGAGACGGATTCGCGCCCGAGCTTGCCGGCCAGGAATTCGGCCAGCTCCTGCTCGAAGCCCTCTTCGGCCTCATTGGCGAAGGGCATGTTGGCGGGGTCGGCGCAGACGCGCAGCACAGTCGGATCGACGAGTTCGATTTCGCCGCCAAACTCGCGATCCTGCGCCTGGGCCAGACCACCAAGCACGAGGATAGGGAGCGCGAGCGTCAGGACGCCCGCGCAACCCTTTCTGAATGTCGAGCGAAAGCCCATGGATCAGAAGCCCAGGCAGCTGTATTCGTGGTCCTGAGCTGCCTTGGTCAAGTCGGTCTTTTCCGGACGCTTTGGTTCGCCGCGTCCGACGACGCCGTCGGTACGGCCGCGCAGATAGACATAGATCGCATCGAGCGAGCACATCACGTTCGGATCCTCACCCCAGGCCGGCATGATGGAGTTGCCCGAGGAGCTCCACTTATTCTGCTGGCCGGATACGATAATGCCGGCGAAATCGTAGTAGCTCAGATCCTGGATCGACTCGGTGAGGTTCGGTGCGAAGGACGAGCCCATGCCATCTGGACCATGGCACTGCAGGCAGTTCGCGCCGTATTTCTTGTATCCGCGCCATGTGTACCAGTCCGCCCCGCCATCGGCGAGCGCGTAGACCGGGTTTCCAGCAGAGTCGAGTGCGAGTCCGGGCGTCTGGTCGGCATCGGCAGGCTTGGTCTCGGAGACCGCGTTGCCTTCGGCTTCCGTATCTGCCGACGGATGCGCGTCGACTTCGAGGCCGGACTGCATCTGCCCTTCGCCGTCGCCGGACGATTCTCCGCCGTCACTGGACTGAGCTGCTTCGGTTTCGGCGGAATCGGACGCTTCCTCTGCTGCCGCTTCACTGTCTTCAGACGAATCGGCCTCCTCTGCTGCCGTCGGCTCGGTGTCTTCGGATGTTGCCGCCGCTGCGGCTGCGCCGCCCTCGGTCTGCGTCGTTCCGGTGGCGTCGTTCTGAGCGACCTGGATATTCGAAGCCGACTGGCCCGCCGGCAAGACCGTCGTACCCTGCGCGAATGCGAAGCCCGCGGTGGACAGGAGAAGAGCGCCGGCGAGCCCGGCGAGCGTATTGTGGTTCATCGTTTCCTCGATTGTTACGCGATACTCGAACGCGATCGATCTTGGTTGTCGTGTGGGAGAACTTGGACTGTGTTTTTGTTCGAGGACAGTCTGCCTCGCTGCTATTTCGGTAAGTCGGGACAAATTCCCGCCCGTCTGGACGAAATTCCCGCCCGTCTGGACGAAAAGCCGCGCCCTGATAAGAACGCGGCCTTTCCGAAGACATCGGGACAGAACCGACCCCGGCTGCCAGAGCAGGGGTCGGAAATCCGGGTCGGATGGACCTTAGTTGGAAGACTGCTCGCCTTCAGCCTCGGAAGAGCTGTCTGAAGAGGCAGCCGAAGCCGTCTGATCCGGAACCGTGAAGACCGTCAGCTGACCACCGAGAGCCGTGTAGCTCGACAATGCAGCGTAGCCGCCGACAGCGCCGAGACCGGCGTTCGGGTCGGTGAGGCCTGCCGCGAGACCGATGCCGGCCCAGCCACCAATGCCCGACAGGACGCCGACATACTGCTTGCCGTCGTTCTCGTAGGTCATCACGTTACCGATGATGCCCGACGGGGTCTTGTAGCTGTAGAGCTCTTCGCCGCTCTCGACGTCAACAGCCTTCAGGTAGCCTTCGAGCGTACCGTAGAAGACGATGTCGCCAGCCGTTGCGAGCGCACCGGACCAGACCGAGAACTGCTCGGGAACCGACCAGACGATCTCACCCTTGCCTGCGTCCCAGGCAATGAAGTTGCCCATGCCGCCATGGCTGTCCGGAGCCGGGTACATCGACAGCGTTGCACCGACGTAAGGCTGACCGGCCGTGTAGGCGACGCGGAACGGCTCGTAGTCCATGCAGACGTGGTTGGTCGGAACGTAGAAGAGACCGGTCTTCGGCGAGAACGCCGCAGGCTGCTGATCCTTCGTGCCAAGCGCCGCCGGGCAGATGCCGGTGGTGTTCACGTCTTCGCCGTTCTGCTCGGTCGAGTACTCGGAAACGACCTGCGGACGACCATACTGATCGGACTCGGGGTCCATCACGACTTCTGTCGCCCAGTTCACGGCCGGATCATACTTCTTGGCAACCAGGAGTTCACCGGTCTCACGATCCATCGTGTAGGCGAAGCCGTTACGATCGAAGTGGACGAGAGCCTTGCGGTCTTCGCCGTCGACCGGGATGTCCGCGAGGATCATCTCGTTGACGCCATCGAAGTCCCACTCGTCATGCGGCGTCATCTGGTAGACCCACTTCGCCATGCCGCTGTCGGCATCACGTGCGAAGATGGTCATCGACCACTTGTTGTCGCCCGGACGCTGAGACGGGTTCCAGGTCGAGGGGTTGCCCGAGCCGTAATAGATGAGGTTCAGTTCCGGATCGTAGGAGAACCAACCCCAGGTGGTGCCGCCGCCGATCTGCCACTGGTCGCCTTCCCACGTGTCGATCGAGGAATTCTCGCCCACCGGCTCGCCGAGAGCCATCGTGTTCTGCGGGTCCATCAACATTTCGTCGTCGGGACCGGTCGAGTAAGCGCGCCATGCCTGGCTGCCGTCCGACAGGTTGTAGGCCGTGACAGAACCACGCACGCCGAACTCGCCGCCGGAGATGCCGATGAGAACCTTGTCCTTGAAGACCATCGGAGCGGCTGTGCCGGTCTCACCCTTGGAAGGATCGCCGTTCTGGGTCTGCCAGATCTGCTCGCCGGTCTCGGCATTGAGAGCCGTGACGTTCGTGTCCGCCTGATGGAGGATCACCATCGCCGGATTGTCGCCTTCGGCGGGTGCGTAGGCAACACCACGGTTGACCGTGTCGCAGCACATCACCGGAATGACGTTCGGGTCCTGCTTGGGCTCATGCTTCCACATGATGCGGCCGTCTTCGTTCAGGTCGAGAGCGTAGACCATGTTCGGGAACGGCGTGTGAACATACATCACGTTGCCGACGACGAGCGGATTGCCCTCGTGGCCGCGCAGAACGCCGGTCGAGAACGACCAGGCCGGAACCATGTCGCCGACGTTCTCTTTGTTGATCGAGTCGAGTTCGGAATAGCGCTGGTTGGCGTAATCGCCGGTCGGCATCGCCCACTGCGCCGGGTTGCTCGCCGCTTCCTGCAGAGCATCATTGGCGCTGGCATAACCGCCGGCGGCCAGAATAAGGCCCGAAGCAAGTGCAGCTTTTGTGAAAGTCTTGAGCATCAATTGTCCTCCCAAAGGAACAGAATGCCGGGTCTGCCCGATCGCGTTCACCGGAAAAATGATCCGATGATGTCAACCAAGCCGATATCGGCGTTGAATGGGGACGGTTTCCGGCAGCGTGTCACGACCGCCGTTAGGGGTCTTGGTGGGCACCGTTGATCATTCGCCCTACCGAGGCCTTCGAAAAATTGCTGTGCTCCCAACACGCTGCAATTTTTGAAGCCGGAAACCATGATCGCGATGCTAGAGGCGGAAATTCGTCGATGCAAGCGGAAATCGGGACTTTTTCCTGCTGCACTGCAGCAATTATACGGTTGCGATGCAGTTAAACGCTTCTTTAACCAGTCGATCTGCAGCGATCGACTGACTTGTGTTCAGTCTCGACAAATCTCCGTGAGCCGTTCTTTATGGCGCCTATCTCGTTCAAGTCTTGTTCTGTGAAGAACGCCGCTTTGCTCAATAAACAAGCAGAAATATAGTTGGATTCGTGCGGCTGAGGGGCGATTGCCTGCGACTTAAGTCGTAGTCCTCGTCAATAGAGACGCGCGCAGGGAGAGGCTCAAACGAGCCGGTTTTTTGCAGGTGCGAACGAGACGCCCGAGCGGTCAAAACGACGCATACGCCCTGCGACTGCGTAGATGCATGGGCTTTCGCGTCGAACATTGCCCAAATGCAAAACCAGGCCAGATTCCTCCTATGGTCGACGCTCGCACTATTCATTTTCCTGCCGGGTTTGTCCAGCTTTGCAAGCGCGCATCTCGTGCTGCACTGGTGCTCGCCTTCTTCGCTGCGTCTACCATCGCCATGGCGCAGCAGCCGAACGAAGGCGCGTTCTATTCTGAAATCGCATCAGGGGTTTATGCCCATCATGGCATAGTTGCGGAAACCGATCCGGACAATCAGGGCGATATCGCCAATCTCGGCTTTATCGTCGGGGAGGAGGCCGTTGCCGTGATCGATACAAGTGGCAGCGTGGCCGTCGGCGAGAGAGCGCTGGCTGCCATCCGTGACATCACGGACAAGCCAATCGGCTACGTGATCAACACCCACATGCATCCCGACCATGTCTTCGGCAATCAGGTTTTCGCCGAATCGGGCGCGACAGTTCTCGGGCACGAGAAGCTCGGTGCCGCGATTGCCGCCCGAGCGGACTCCTACAAGACTTCGATGGCCGAACAGCTTGGGGCGGAGGAAATCGAGAGGCTGACGATCATCGGGCCGGACGAAGGCGTCGCGATCGGCGAACCGCGGACGATAGATCTCGGTCATCGGGAGATCGTTCTGACCGCGTGGAAGACGGCTCACACGGATAACGATCTGACCGTATGGGATAAAAAGACAAAGACGCTCTTTACCGGCGATCTCGTTTTCATGGATCACATTCCGGTCGTCGATGGCAGCATTCGGGGCTGGATGGAGCAAACTCCCGACCTCCAAAAAATCGAAGCCGATCACGTTATTCCCGGGCACGGCCCGCTTGATGCGTCATGGCCGGAAGCGATGGAGCATCAGACGGTCTATCTCGAAGCTCTGGCGAAGGATGTCCGTGAGGCGATTGCAAACGGCGACCGACTGCAGGAGACCGCGGAAACCGCTGCTCGGGAAGAGGCCGAGACCTTCGAACTCTCCGAGGGTTTTCGCCGGCGTAACGCGACGGCCGCGTTCGCCGAACTGGAATGGGAGTAAGCGGCGTTCTGCTGTCGTTGTCGGTCACGGTAGTATGATGGCCTTACCCTTGCTGGCGAAGCGTCTCTGCGTCACATTAGTGAAAATGATCACGCATGATATTCTGCGTGGCGAAACGATCCGACCAGCGCGGAGCGTTCACTTGAACATGAAGGGGAGGAGACCCGCATGCTTCCGAGAAACCTCGATCTGCTTCAACTGACGACGGCCGCGATCGTCGCCGGTACGCTTGCCATAGTTCCCGCTCAGGCCTTTGCGGAAAGCGCCCAGACGCCCGAACAGGCGGCCGAGAGTGCCGACTCGGCCTGGAGCTATCTGAAGAGCGATCTCTTCGGTGACAAGGAACTGAAGGCCGACACGAACGTCGTATCACTCGATGCGCCGAGCCGCGCCGCAGACCCGGCCGTCGTGCCGATGACGATCAGCCTCGATCCGGAGAAGGATATCCGCAAGGTGACGCTCGTCATCGACGAGAACCCATCGCCGGTCGCTGCGACCTTTGACATTGCCGAAGGCGCCGGCCTTACCGAGCTTTCCACGCGGGTACGGGTCAATGCCTATACCGATGTTCATGTCGTTGCGGAGGACGGCGCGGGCAATCTTTTCGTCACCAAGGCCTTCGTGAAGGCCGCGGGCGGCTGCGCGGCTCCGGCGGCCAAGGACCCGGAAGTCGCGGCCCGGCAGATGGGTCAGATGAAGCTTCGCACCTTCGGCGAAGTCGAGGGTTCGGCCGACAAGCGCGAAGCCCAGCTCCAGATCCGCCATCCCAACAATTCGGGCCTCCAGAAGGATCAGGTGACGCTTCTCTATATTCCGGCCCATTTCATCGACACGATCGACGTGACACGAGGCGGCGAGGCTCTGTTCTCGATGACCGGTGGCATCTCGATTTCGGAAGACCCGAATTTCCGCTTCAACTATTCCGGCGAAACGGAAAAGCCTTTCGAGGTGAAGGCCACCGATACGGAAGGCAATGTCTTCAAGGAGACGTTCCCGATCACGCCGGCCTGACGATCAGCCGGCACTTCTTGGGAAAAAGAGTGCGGGCTCGCTGATGCGATCCGCGCTTTTCATCGGAGCTATCGGCCAGATGCTTTGCGCGGTGTCGGCCGCCAATCCTTCGGTGCCATCTCGAAACTGTCGAAGGTGAAAGCCGGCGAGACGGTGCATCCGACCAGCGTATAGGTGCCAAGACTGGTCGCCGTCTGCCACCAGTTCGCCGGAACCACGAATTGCGGGCGCTGGTCGTGCTCGATCTCGGGGCCGAGATAGTGGGCAGAGGCGTCATGGCCGTCCGGCGACACCGTCAGAACGAGCGGCGCGCCCCTGTAGAAATGCCAGGTTTCCGACGCATCCGTGACGCGGTGCCATTCGGACGTATCGCCTGCCTTCAGCAGATAGTAGATCGCGGTCGAGCGCGAGCGGCCGTGCTCGTCGACATTTTCGTCCCTGAACGTTTCCCGGAACCAGCCACCTTCGGGATGCCGCTCCATTCCGAGCGTTTCGATAATCGCCTGAACGTCCGCGTGCATGGCGCTCAGTATCCGTCGCGCGTCTTGCGGGCATGGGCGAAGACATCCACCGGATCGGCGCCGGCCATGCCGACGGCGCTCTGAAAATCCGGATCATCGGCCCGCAGGAAGGGGTTGGTCTTCTTTTCCCGGCCGAGTTCGACGGGAATTGTCGGTTTTCCGGCCGCCCGCAGATGCTCGACCTCGCTTGCCCGCTCCTTGAGAAGAAGATTGTCCGGATCGAGCGCCAGCGCGCAGCGTGCGTTCGTCGCCGTATATTCGTGCCCGCAATAGAGCATCGTCTCGTCGGGCAACTCGCGCAGACGCTGGAGCGACGTCCACATCATCGCCGGATCACCCTCGAAGAGCCGCCCGCAACCGAGGGAGAAGAGGGCATCGGCAGCAAACAGGGCCTTCGCTTCGGGCAGGTAATAGGAAATCTCGCCGAGCGTATGGCCGGGCGTGGAGATCACCCGCGCCTCGATCCCACCGACATCGAGTGTGTCGCCGCCCTCGGCCGTCTCGTCGATCCCGGGAATGTTCGAAGCCTCGCCCTTCGGTCCGATGATGGTGGCGCCGAACTTCTCCTTGAGAGCCTCGTTTGCTGCGACATGGTCCGTATGATGATGCGTCGTCAGAATATGAGTGAGTGTCCATCCCTCGGCCTGAAGCGCGTCGAGGATCGGCTTTTCTTCAGGTGCGTCGATCGCGATGGTCGTATCGCCGCGACGGACGAGAACGCCGAAATTGTCGCTCCGGCATCCGAACTGGCGGATTTCGATCTCTGCCATCTTTCCCGTCTCCCGGTCTGTTTCTGTGGTAAGTGGCCACATAAGCGAAAGACCTGAGGCGCCAAGCCTTCGAGCCTCTCCCCAGCGAATTCATGAGTGGCGCGTTGCAGCCCGCCATGCCTCCGGCCTATATCGTTGGAGGCATGGCGGGCTGCAACGCGCCGGGAGGGCATCGAGGTCTGACGACGAACGCCGACATCATCGACCTGCGCGACTTCTATCACAGCCCCCTGGGGCTTCAGGCGAGTCGTGCGATCGGTCTTGCCCTGACGCCGCTCTGGCAGCCGATCTCGGATGAACGCCTCGTTTCGATCGGCTACGGCACGCCCTATCTCGACCGCTTTGCCGGCGATGCCGAACGTGCGCTTGCCTTCATGCCCGCGCCGCAGGGCGCTGCGTGTTGGCCCCATGGAGGTCCGTCCCAGACGTCACTGGTCGGCCTTGAAAGCCTGCCGCTCGGTGATGCCTCGATCGATCGCATCCTCGTTACCCATGCGCTGGAATTCGCCGAGAGCCCGGAGGCGTTTCTCGAAGAAATCTGGCGGGTCCTCGCGCCCGGAGGCCGGGTCGTCATCGTCGCTCCGAACCGGCGCGGCGTCTGGGCGCGGTTCGAGCATACGCCCTTCGGCTCTGGCCGGCCCTGGTCGCGGGGCCAGCTCCAGCGGCTGCTGCGCGCGTCGATGTTCACGCCCGCGACATTTTCCGAAGCGCTCTTCTTTCCACCCTTCCGCAAGCGCTCCATGCTTTCCGCCAGCCTGCCACTCGAACGCTTCGGCCGCCGGGCCTGGCCGGTCTTTGCCGGCGTCGTGGTGGTGGACGCGGTCAAGCAGCTCTATCGCGGCGTTCCGGTGACGACGCGGGAGATGGCGCGCAAGCGGGTGTCAAAGCCCGTGCTCGTTCCTGCAGGGGCGGGCGCTGGCGCCAGGGCGCGTCAGCCCTGCCGTTGATCCCGGTCGTTCTGAGAAACTCGCTGACCCGGTCATGGGCTTCTTCGCCGTCGTGGCTTTTCCATCGCCAGGGCCGTTCGCCCTTTGCTGTCGAGAGCAGCAGGCGATTGTCACATGGTCAGACCGGGTTTTGCCCTGTGAAACAATCGACGTCTTCGACGAAAAGTCCCTCCTTAACGTGGAGGGTCCAGAACTGACGAGCTTGCTGACCCTCGATAAACTGAGGGACGGCTCGGTCACTGGTGTGTTGCGACGAATCATTTCCCGCTAAATCGGGGTTGCGATTTCCGTCGGTTGCAGCCTGAGCAAAGCGCCATTTGGTTCGAGGCACTCATTTGGTCCTGTCACACTCCGAAAGGATATGGCGAGCTTAGTCGAGCCTATTCCGCCGCGGCGCTTGTGGTCGACTCGCGTGGCAGATACCGCCACCAGAGCGCCTCTTCGCCGAGGCTTTCGACGAAGGCTGTGTGGCGCTCCCTCTCGTCTTCACTCAGCCTTGGTGCGAGTGGCGTCTCACGGGCTTTGACAGCAATCGGACCGCCCGACTCGCCGCCGGCATAGGTGTCGTCTGCCTCCACCGTCAGGCCGAGCGAAGACTGGCGGCCGCCGATCAGCTCGATGTAGACGTCGGCCAGCAGCTCCGAATCGAGCAGCGCGCCGTGCTTCTCGCGCTTCGACGTGTCGACCGAAAAGCGCGAGCAGAGCGCGTCGAGGCTTGCGGGCGCCATCGGAAACTTGCGCCGCGCCATCGCCAGCGTATCGATGACGAGCGAGGGCTCGATCGGCGGCTGATCGAGACGCTTGAGTTCGGCGTTCAGGAAGCCGATGTCGAAATTCGCATTGTGCGCGATCAGCTTGGCATCGGAGAAGAACGCCACGAACTCGTCGGCGACCTCTTCGAAAAGTGGCTTGTCGACCAGGAATTCGTCCGAAATGCCGTGGACGTCGAACGCCGCCGGATCGACCTTGCGGCCGGCCGGGCGGATGTACTGGTGGTAGGTCTTGCCGGTTGGAATATGATTCCAGAGCTCGACGCCGCCGATCTCGATCACTCGGTCGACCGTGTTGTCGAGGCCGGTCGTTTCGGTATCGAACACGATCTCGCGCATGGGGCTTCCTCCTCGGCAGGTTCGGCTCGTTTCAATCGCGTCCCGGCAACAACATCAAGCGCGATTTCGATGACGGGTCGTTTCATCCACCACGCAGCCAGTTTGTTCTGTTTTTGTTTCCATATTCTTTCGGTATTGCGGATCGACATGCTTCCGAACATCTGGAGGGATGACGCACTTCATCGTTGGCAATCCTTCGCCGAACGGATCATCGCCCCTATAAACCCTTCAAACAATTCCAAGCCGGTTACTAATGAAGCCGGCGAGCACAGAGCTATAAACGGAGACGCCCCTTGAGTGTCGGACTGATCGCCCTTCTCGACGACGTTTCGGCCATCGCCAAGGTCGCAGCCTCCTCACTCGACGATGTCGGCGCCCAGGCCGCCAAGGCCGGATCGAAGGCAGCCGGCGTCGTCATCGACGATGCAGCCGTCGCGCCGCGTTACGTCACCGGTTTCAAACCGGAGCGGGAGCTGCCTATTATCTGGCGCATCACGCTCGGCTCTTTGAAGAACAAGCTTCTCTTCCTTCTGCCAGTCGCGCTGATTCTTGCCGAGTTCGCGCCTTGGGCGATTACGCCACTCCTCATGCTGGGCGGCTTCTACCTCTGCTACGAGGGCGCGGAGAAGATTTTCGAATGGGTCGTGCCCCACAAGGCGCACGGTCACGAGAAGAAGACCGGCGCAAAGCCAGAAGACGCCCAGAAGCTGGAGGACCAGAAGGTCAAGAGCGCGATTTCCACGGACTTCATCCTGTCGGCGGAGATCATGGCGATCACGCTGGCCGGACTTCCCGATGACGGCGGCTTCTGGACCCGCGTGGCGGTGCTTGCCATCGTAGCGGTCGGCGTTACGGTCGCCGTCTATGGTGCCGTCGCGATCATCGTGAAGATGGACGATATCGGACTTGCCATGGCGAAATCGAAGGCCGGCAGTATCGTGCAGTCAATCGGGCGCGGTATCGTGATCGCCATGCCGTACTTCATGACGCTTCTCAGCGTCGTCGGCACGGCTGCCATGGTGTGGGTCGGCGGCGGAATTCTCGTCCACAGCCTGGCCGATTTCGGCTTCGCAGGCCCCGAACATTTCATAGAGGGACTTGCCGAATCGCTCGCTCATGGGACGGGCGCGCTGGAAGGCTTCCTGCACTGGCTCGTCTTTGCCATCGGATCGGGCCTGATCGGCCTCGTCGCCGGCCTCATCCTGATCCCGATCGTCGGCAAGATCATCGCGCCGATCTATCATTCGATCCGTGGCAAGAAGGCCGAACCGGCGCACTGAAGCCGAAAGATATGCGTGGTATCAGTAGTTCGTCGCGGGCTCGTTGAGGAGATAGGCGTTGTTCTCCCAGTTCGCGCTCCGCACCTCCGGTGAAGGCGTCGAACAGGCTGAAAGCATCAGGGCTGCGGTGAGGCCAAGCATAGTTGCGCGCATGGTCTTTTTCTCCAGATTCGGAAAGCCGGTCGTCTGTGCACTAATCGTCGGCGAACGGCGAAAGCAAGGCGTTCGACCGTTTCCAGCCTCTCGATGCTCGGCCTCAATGCTAGCGGAAGCCGGCTGTGAGGCGGAGATCGCTCCTTGAAAGCCACGGCAGGACGTAGGAATAGCTATCAGATTTACCGCCTGGAAAACCGAAAGTTCGATCCAAAGCGATGACCGATACCAGCGACCTCTCCCAGCTCGGCCGCCACACGGATACACCGCAAACGCCGGAGGAGGCTGTCCTTGAGACCGTGCCCTTCGACACCGGTGACGCGACACCGACGGTCGTTCGGTTTACCTGCCCGGAATTCACCTCCCTCTGTCCGGTGACAGGCCAGCCGGATTTCGCCCATCTCGTGATCGACTACGTGCCCGAGAAGCGCCTCGTCGAATCGAAGTCGCTGAAGCTGTTCCTGACGAGCTTCCGCAACCATGGCGCCTTTCACGAAAGCTGCACGGTGATGGTGGCTAAACGCATCGTCGAGGCTACCCAGCCGCGTTGGTTGCGGATCGGCGGCTACTGGTATCCGCGCGGCGGCATCCCGATCGATGTCTTCTGGCAGACCGGGCCGGCGCCGGAAGGCGTCTTCTTGCCCGATCAGGGCGTGCCGACTTATCGCGGGCGCGGCTGAGAGCTCAGGTTCTGTTCGCCTATTCCCGCGCGAGCACGCCGCTCTCCCAGCCCAGCATGGCCCGCTTGCGCGTGATCCCCCAGTGGTAGCCGGTGAGTGCGCCGCTCTTGCCCACCACCCGGTGGCAGGGGACGACGAAGGAGATCGGATTGCGCCCCACGGCCGCGCCGACTGCCCGCGCCGCTTTCGGCGCGCCGATCCGCTCGGCTACGCTCGAATATGTCGTTGCCTGACCGAATGGAATTTCCGTCAAAGCCTCCCAGACGCGCACTTCGAAATCCGTGCCGATCAGAACGATGCGAAGCGGCTTGTCCGAGCGCCAGGCATTGGGATTGAACACCCGATCCGCGAGGGCACGTGTGTGCTCTGGCATTTCGGAGAACGTCGCCTTGGGCCAACGTCTGCGCATATCGGCGAGCGCTTCCTCACGCCCGTCGGCGCTCTTCTCGGCAAAGCCGATGCCCGCAAGCCCGCGTTCCGTAGCAACGACAATGGACGTCCCGAACGGTGTGCCGTGGTATCCGTACGAGAGTTCGAGCCCTTCCCCCTTCGTCTTGTAGGCACCGGGCGACTGCGCCTCGTGTTTGACGAAGAGATCGTGAAGACGGGAGGGACCGGACAGGCCGACCTCATAGGCCGCATCGAGAAGCGGTAAACCCTCGCCCAGCAAACGCCGTGCATGATCGAGGGTGACCGCTTGCAAAAAGGCCTTCGGCGAGAGACCGCACCAACGCCGGAAAGTCGCGGAGAGCCGCGTCTCATCGACATCCAGCCGGCGTGCGAGCTCGGAGAGCGTCGGCTGCTCACGGAAATCGAGCGAAACCCGTTCGATGGCGCGTTTGACGATGTCGTAGTCCGCTCCTTGGGCGGCGATAGAGCAATCTGAAGCTAAGCTTCCTCCGCCGAGATCGCTCTCGGTCTTCATCACGTTGGCCGGCATATCTTTGGTAGGTTTCATGGTGTCCAGCATGGCATGAATCTCCTCTGGCCAGGAGATAGTCACGGTGGGGATCGGTGAACCACCCGTTTTTTGGAGAGCCATCTTAGCGCCGTCGGCAGGTCATAGCGGTGAGATCAGTTTGAAGGATGAACATGCGGACATGAGATCGCTGCTCGTGCCGTCAGCGACACGCCGTTAAAAAGCTCTTCCATCGCTTTCATCGCTATGGATTGTTGCAGATCGCTTCTGCGAGCTTGTTCGGCCTGCGCGTCCTACGGCGCGGCTGACACTAAAATTCGAAACCGCCGAAAGTCTCTGCCTCGCTCCATCAGGTCAAAGCCAGAGCTGTGAGTTTCCAGATATGTCCAGCGTTCTACGTTTCTAAAAGACGTTATGCTGATGTCTGAAACAATACGCCGAACGAGCGCCGCTTTTGGCGGCGAATACAAGGGTTTCATTCCGTATCTCTCGGCGTAATCATCCTTCAAATTCAGTGGGAGGGTCCACAATGATCTTCACGAGCGCTCGGCTCGCCTTTTCGGACATCTTTTCAGAGCCCTTTCGCGCGGCGCTCTGGAAGATGCTGGGGCTCGCGGCCGTGGTCCTGGTGGCGCTGTGGTTTGCGATCAGCCTCGTCTTCGAGAGCTTCGCGCTGCCGCTTCTCGTCGATCTCTTTCCCGATTTGCCGAACTGGGTCGATCAGGCCGGGACGGTCGCCTCGTGGCTTCTCGGGCTTATGCTGGCGGTTCTTCTCGCCTTCCTCATCGGGCCGATCAGCGCGATCATCGCCGGTCTTTTCCTCGACGATGTCGCTGAGGTGGTAGAGACACAGTCCTATCCGGGTGCTCCGAACGGGCGGGCGATGCCGCTTGTCCCGGGCATGATCCTGTCGGTGAAGTTCTTTGGCGTCGTCATCCTCGGGAACCTTGTCGCCTTGGCGCTGCTTCTCGTGCCGGGAATCAATCTCGTCGCGTTCTTCCTGGTCAACGGCTATCTGCTAGGCCGGGAATATTTCGAATTTGCCGCGATGCGTTACCGGATCGGCGAGGATGCGCGCGAATTGCGTCAGCGGAACAGTTCGACCGTGTTCTTCGCCGGTCTTGTCATCGCCGCCTTCCTCAGCGTGCCGATCCTCAACATCCTGACACCGCTGTTTGCCGCCTCTTTCATGGTGCATCTTCACCAGCGTGTTTCGATGAAAGAGGGCGCGCTTCCAGATCCGCGGCGAAGCTTTGACGAGCCGATCGCAGCGTCAGCGGATCGCGAGCGCTTGCGCGGGTGACCGCCGTAACCTGTTCCAAACCCTTTCCTGTGGTAATGGGGCTTGAAAATAATAGTCGACCGGACGCGCGGACTTCTCCTCTGTGAGCGGATGCTCGCACCGCGTCCGGATAGGAGGCACTCATGGCCGCAGGCGATCCGAACGCAACCATCGTGCCCGTCATTCTGTGCGGCGGGTCGGGAACGCGGCTCTGGCCCGCCTCCAGGCGCACACGGCCGAAGCAGTTTCTGCCGCTTTTCGGCGAACTTTCTCCCTTTCAGGCGACTCTGATTCGCGTCAATGCCGAGGGCTTCGGCAAGCCGTTGGTGATCGCCAATACCGATCATCGGTTCCTCGCCGCCGAACAGGCCGAGGATATCGGGATCGATGTGACGATCGTGCTCGAACCGGAGGCGCGCGATTCGGGGCCGGGGCTCGCGGCGGCCGCGCTCTTCGTGGCGAACGAGGTTTCACCGGAAGCACTGATCCTGGCCCTTGCCGCCGATCACAGGATCGATGACGTTGAAGGGTTTCGGCATACCGTCGCGGGCGCGGCGGATGTCGCACGTCACAGCCATATTGTGACCTTCGGCATCGCGCCGGAAAAGCCGGCTACCGGCTATGGTTATATCGAGCCCGGCGAAGCAATGCCAGAGGCAGGCGACGTCGAGGTGCGCAAGGCGAAGCGGTTCGTAGAAAAGCCGGATTTCGCGACCGCCCAAACCTATCTCGAAAAAGGCTATCTCTGGAATTCCGGCAATTTCCTCTGCCGGGCCGATCTCTTGATTTCTGAATACGAGGCAAGCGATGCTGAAACGGTTTCGGCCGTCCACCGCTCGGTTGAGGCGGCCGTCCGGGACCTCGATTTCGTACGCCTCGATCCCGAAGCCTTCCGTCAGGCCGCCAAGCGCTCGATCGACTACGCCGTCATGGAGCGCTCAAAGGCGATCGCGGTCGCGACCGCCGGCTTCGACTGGTCGGATATCGGCGACTGGGATGCCCTCGCGCCAATCCTGGATCGGGACGGCGACGGCAATTCCGTCCACGGAACCTGCGTCTCGGTGGGTGCCAAAGACAATGTCGTCTGGTCGAGCGGCGCCTTCGTGGCGCTTTCAGGTGTCGAAAATCTGGTTGTCGCGGTGACAGAGGACGCTGTCTTCGTCGCCGATCGCTCGAAGGGCGACCTGATGAAAAGCCTCGTCGAGAAGGTGAGGGGAGCGAGCCCGGTGCTTACGGAAGAGCATCTTCAGAGCTTCCGGCCCTGGGGCAATTATCGCTCTCTCGACAAGGGCGATCGCCATCAGGTGAAGCGGATCGTCGTGAAGCCGGGCGGCCGGCTGTCACTGCAGCATCACCACCACCGCGCCGAGCACTGGATCGTGGTGCGCGGCCTTGCGCTGGTGACGATCGACGAGAAGCAGTTCAAGCTTTCGGAGAACGAGAGCACCTATATTCCGCTTGGCAGCGTCCACCGGCTTGAGAATCCGGGCAAGATCGATCTGGAGCTGATCGAGGTGCAGACCGGCTCCTATCTGGGCGAGGACGATATCGTCCGGCATGAGGATATCTACGCGCGCGTCGAAAGCTGACGACCTCAGAAGGACTCCACATCTTGTTTCGGCGTTTTTTCTCTTTCAAAAAGGCGCCACTCCGCCTATTGCGGCCTCCATTGTCGATTTTTCGCAGGGGAAGCCGCCGCATCGCCGCCCGGCGCTGCGTATGAGTTTTCCCGCGCAACGAGACCTTTGATGGAGTGGACATGGCCGCCAACGAAAAGACCGTCGCCTGGACCGGAGACCTGCAGAAAGACGGGCTGGACATCCTCACCCGCGGCGGTGGCATGATCGTTTCGCCGACCAAGGTCGGCTACATCATCATGGTGTCCGACAAGGCCGGCCTCGAGCGCAAGTTCGACGCCAAGGTGCGAAAGCGCAACAAACCGGGCGTCGTCCTCTGCGGTTCCATGGAGGAGCTGAAGAGCCTCGCCGAGATGAACCCGGAGATCGAGGCCTTCTATCAGGCCCACTGGGACCGCAATATCCTGCTCGGCTGCATCCTGCCGTGGAAGAAGGACGCGATCTCGAAGATTCCGGACGACGGTAGCCGAGACTTCGTGATGGACGGTCGTGAGACCAGCTGTTTCGTCATCCGCTTCGGCACGCCCTCGGAACAGCTCGCCGAAGCGCTCTGGCGCGATCATGGCAAGCTCGCCTTCGCCTCCTCGGCCAACCCGTCCGGCAAGGGCAATCGCGGCCTCGTCGAAGGCATAGGCGATCGCATCGAGGCGGAAGCCGATCTCATCATCTCGGCGAACGACTACGTCGCTTCGATCCAGCCGGACAAGGACGAGGGCTCGCGCTACGAGCAGGGCGTGATGGTCTCGATGGTCGACGAGAAGGGGACGCTCGTTCCCGAGCAAAAGGGCGAGCGCATGGTCTCTCCGGCGCCGATCGTCATCCGAAAAGGCCTCGACAACGACAAGATCATGTCGCTGCTTTCGGACCACTTTCTCAGCTGGGACTACCGCCACGGCCAGTATTACTGAGGCTTCGCGGTTTCGCCTTCCGTCATCCTCGGGCTCCGTCCCGATGGTCCAGAGTTGCCGGAGACATCTCGCCTGAAATCGGCGATCGATTATCCCTATCTAACGGATTCTGGACTGGATCCTCGGGACAGAGCCCGTGGATGACTGATCGTACGAATTTGGGATAGAACCGCAATCGCGCACGGGCAGCGCAGACATGCGGGATGGAAACGGCAAATGGCAAAAACCCTCTACGACAAGATCTGGGACAGTCACGTGGTCGCCGCTCAGGCGAACGGGCTGACGATCCTTTATATCGACCAGCATTTCGTCATCGAGGTCACCAGTCCGCAGGCATTCGAGGGCCTGCGCGATGCCGGTCGCCCGGTCCGCCGCACCGAAGCGACGCTTGGCGTCGCGGACCACAACGTCCCGACCTTCGCCGGCCGCCGCGACGATCTCGCCGAGCCCGATTCCCGCGAGCAGCTGCGACTGATGGCGAAAAACACCGAGGCCTTCGGCGTCACCTATTTCAACCAGACAGACCGACGGCAGGGCATCGTCCACGTGATCGGACCCGAGCAGGGTCTAACCCAGCCCGGCATGACGATCGTCTGTGGCGACAGCCATACGGCGACCCACGGCGCTTTTGGAGCGCTCGCCTTCGGTATTGGCACGTCCGAGGTCGAGCACGTGCTGGCGACCCAGACGCTGCTCACCAAGCGCTCCAAGAACATGCGGATTTCCGTTTCCGGCAAGCTGGCCTTCGGGGTGACGGCCAAGGATCTGATGCTGACGACGATCGGAAAGATCGGAACGGCCGGCGGCACCGGCCACGTCGTCGAATATGCCGGCGAGGCGATGCGCGCTCTCTCTATGGAGGGCCGCATGACGATCTCAAACATGTCGATCGAGGCCGGGGCGCGGGCTGGGCTCTTCGCGCCGGACGAGAAGACATTCGCCTATATCGAGGGCAAGCCGGGCGCGCCGAAGAGGCCTCACTGGCAACAGGCGATCGACTACTGGTCGACGCTGCCGAGTGACGAAGGCTCGACCTATGACCGCGAGATCGAATTCGACGGAGCGGACATCCAGCCCATGGTCACCTGGGGCACGAGCCCAGAGGACGTCATCCCTGTCTCCGGCATTGTGCCGAGCCCGGACGAGGCCGCGAATGAGAAAAAGCGGCAGGCGATCCAGGCCGCGCTCGACTATATGGGCCTCAAACCAGGTCAGGCGATTGGCGATGTACCGCTCGACCGCATCTTCATAGGCTCCTGTACAAACAGCCGGATCGAGGATCTGCGCGCCGCCGCCGCCGTGGTTTCCGGACACAAGATCGCCGAGAACATCACCTCGGCCATGGTGGTTCCGGGCTCCGGGCTCGTGAAGGCGCAGGCCGAACAGGAAGGGCTCGACAAGATATTCACCGAAGCCGGCTTCGAATGGCGCGAGCCGGGCTGCTCCATGTGCCTCGGCATGAACGCCGACAAGCTCTCGCCCGGCGAGCGCTGCGCGTCCACTTCGAACCGCAACTTCATTGGCCGGCAGGGGCCGGGCGGACGCACCCATCTTGCCAGCCCGTCGATGACGGCGGCCGCTGCGATCGCGGGCCGGTTTGTCGACGTGCGCAGCTGGAACGGAGGCCGATAAGATGGAAAGGTTCGTATCCGTCAACGGAATCGCCGCGCCGATCCCGCTCAACAATGTCGATACCGACATGATCACGCCGAAGCCGGTGCTGAAGGCCGTCACCAAGAAGGGCCTCGCCTGGTCGCTGTTTCAGGAGCATCGCTTCAAACCGGACGGATCGGAAAACCCTGATTTCGTGCTCAATCAGGAGCCTTGGCGGAATTCCAAGATCATCGTCAGCCTCGAGAACTGGGGCTGCGGTTCCTCGCGCGAACACAGCCCGTGGGCGATGTACGATTTCGGCATCCGCGCGGTGATCGCGATCTCCTATGCCGACATCCACTACAACAACTGCTTCAAGAACGGCATTCTGCCGGTTACACTGTCGCCGGACGAGGTGGATGTGGTGATGGACGCTGCCAAGCGCTGCGAGGAGATCACCGTGGATCTCGAAGCTGAGGAAGTCCGTCTCGCGGACGGCACTGTTTTTGCCTTCGAAGTCGAGGACTATCGCCGTGACGCCCTTTTGCGCGGTCTCGACGAGATCGGCCAGACGCTCGATCAGGCCGATGCGATCTCGGCTTTCGAGGAAAAGCAGCGCAAAGTTACGCCGTGGCTTTATCAGCGTGAACCGAACGGCTGATAACGCCTCTGACCGGCACTTATCTGCATTGCCGGGTCGGTCGGACGTCGGGTAGCGCGATGTTCGAAAGTCCGCGTGGTATTCGCGGACTTTCGATCTAAGATGATCTTTATTTCGTAAAGCACGAAGACATCTTCAGCGCGATGTACACCTGCACGGCGCATCAGGCCGGCTAAGAGGTCTTTGCTTCTTCCCGTAGGTAGAAAATGCTCCGGATAAGCAAAGATAAGCCGGCAGGGTGCCTTCATGTAGGCGCGGCGTAGTGCCGCCAGCTGGCCCCCATTTTATTCCGTAAGGGAATGTAAATTATACTTCTAGAAGGTCTAATAAATTGATTTTAAGTAGGGATCGTATCATCTGATAGGTATGTAAACCAAGGCATCACAACTAATTTTCTTAGCGTCATTAACCATTCTTTTACCGCCTCCGATGTGAATAGCCTCGAATTCGGCCTCCTTTTCGGATGGCCCCTCGAAAGCGCGGAGACATGTTGGTGTTCGATCTCAAAAATCTCAAAGTCGGACGAAAAATCGGAATTGCTGTCGGGGCTGTCGCATTGATCGCAGCAACGACGATGAGTGTCTTGCTCTGGGATAGCGTGGTTGCGCTTGAGAAGGCGCACGAAAAGGATCAGGCCATCGCAGTCACCGAAGCTGCCGTCGATTCGCGTTTCAAGCTCGCCCGTCAAGAGAATTCTCTCCGCGGTTACATGATCACGAAAGATCCGTACTTCGCTCAACGAGCGAAGGAGCACTACGAGGCGTTCGTTAAATCTATCAATACTTTGGATACACTTGTCGATAGCGGGTCGTTCGCGCAGCTTGAAAAAGTCCTTCAGGACATGGATGCCTGGCACAGCGAGATCGCTGATCCCGTTATTCGCCTGGCTCGCAGTGAGACGACTTATCCGCAGGCCCTTGCAATTTTCAATTCAGGCAAGGCGGACACCTTTATCGAGCCGATTGAGAATACACTGGACGGATTTCGTGACTCGGCCAGGGCTACCGTTGCAGAAGTGACTGCAGCGGAAAATGAGGCGCTGACGCTGATGATCTGGGTGGTGTGCATCGGCATGGCGGTGATGCTCAGCGCCGCCCTTGTGATGGGCTTTGTCCTGAACAAAATCATTGCACGCCGGCTCTCCAACTTGTCAGCCCTCGTTCTGAGGCTTGCCAAGGGCGACAAGTCCATCAACGTTGCTGGAATGGAAGCTCGGGACGAGATCGGGCAGATGGCTTCTGCGGTCGCCACCTTCAAGCAGCAGGCGATCGAGCGTGATGAACTCGAGCAGTCCGCGAAAGCTGCGGCAGTCAACGAAAACAAGGCCAAGGAGCGCCAGGCTGAAATTGAGCATGCACGGGCCGAAGATCTCAAGACCTTCGTCAGACTGGTCGAGGTCGGCTTCGATCGCCTTTCGGACGGTGACCTGACCGTCCGCATGGAAACCTCCGTCTCGCCGGAATTCGAGCCGATCCGAGCCAAGTTCAATTCGAGTGTTGCTCAGCTTGAGGAGGCGATCGGCACCGTCGTGACCTCGATCACGGCGATCCGCACCGGTCTGTCCGAAATCACCACCGCGGCCAATGATCTGTCGCAGCGCACGGAGCAGCAGGCGGCGAGCCTCGAGGAAACCGTCGCGGCGCTAAGCGATGTCTCCGGCGGGGTCAACGAAACGGCCAACAGTGCCGGTCAGGCTCAGCAGACCGCCAATGGCGCGCGGACCAAGGCAGAGCATGGTGGTGCGATCGTCGCTCGGGCCGTCGATGCCATGAACCGCATCGAAGGGTCGTCCCAGCAGATCAACCAGATCATCGGCGTCATCGACGAGATCGCCTTCCAGACGAACCTCCTCGCCCTCAATGCTGGCGTCGAGGCGGCGCGAGCCGGAGAGGCGGGCAAGGGCTTCGCTGTCGTCGCTCAGGAAGTTCGCGGTCTCGCCCAGCGCTCGGCGGAAGCTGCCAAGGAGATCAAGACACTCATCGCCGCGTCCCGCGAACAGGTGGCGCAGGGCGTGGACCTCGTCACCCAGTCAGGAACCTCCCTCACCGAGATTGTTGGCGAGGTGACCGCGATGACAGATCTGGTCGCTCAGATCGCTTCTTCCGCCCGCGAGCAGGCCACGAGCCTCAAGGAAGTCTCGGGTGCCGCCGATCATATGGACAAGGTGACCCAGCAGAATGCGGCGATGGTCGAAGAGACCTCCGCAGCTGCCCGGACGCTGTCCAGCGAGACGGACGGTCTGGTTCAGGCGGTCGAGCGCTTCCAGACGACGGGCCAGAGCAGGTCGTCGATGCGCAACCTTCCGATCAGGCAGCTGACCGAGCGCGTCGAGAAGGAATTCCACAAGCCCTCGAAGTCCGCTGCTCCATCCAGCCGTGCGGTCCCGCAGATGAAGACGGTCGGACATGGCGGGGCTGCCGTTAAGGAAGAGGACGACTGGGAAGAGTTTTGATCCCGGACGGCCGCTGTCGGCAGGTTCTTCAGTGCGAATATAATGCAAAAGCCCGCCATCGTTACAGAGATGGCGGGCTTTTTCCTGGAAGGAGCATTGCATCCAACTCCAGCCTGCGGAGAGGTGTGTCTGATAAATACCGTTTGTTGTGAAAGGCTTGACAGCTCGCGCGATCAGAACGAAGCGCGCTTCACCGCCCTCGCGCCGTCAACAGCGTGGTCCTTATGAAAAAATTGAAGTATTAATAGAAAAAATGACTGACCAAAAAGTATTTTTCTCGCAACGACACGGTGACTCGAGGGCAAGAAGCCTCGGAAAGCGTGGAATTTTAACCATATTTTAAGAAGTTTAACTTAATTTGATGCCGTTAATCTCTCTCCCACCCCTTCAGTGAGACGCATAATGAAGTTTTTCGGTTCTGCCGCCAAAAGTAATGCGTCCGCCGTTCTCGATGCCTTGAGCAAGTCGCTTGCGATCGCCGAGTTCAATACGAATGGCGAACTCGTTACGGCGAATGAGATCTTCTGTCGCATCCTCGGCTACAATCTGAACGAACTGAAGGGCAAGAACCACAAGTCGTTCATCACGCCTGAGGAAGCGTCCTCACGCGAATACAAGGACTTCTGGCCCAATCTTGCACGTGGCCAGACCGATGCGGGCGAATTCCAGCGCATCGGCAAGTCGGGCAAGGAAATCTGGATGCAGGCCTCCTACAACCCCATCAAAAACAAACGTGGTGAGGTGATCGGCGTCGTCAAGCAGGCGACCGACATCACGGACGAGCGGCGCCAGCGCGTCGAGACCGAAGCAAAGATGGCGGCCCTTTCGCGCATCCAGGCGGTCATCGAGTTCCTTCCCTCCGGCGAGATCATTACGGCCAACGAAAACTTCCTTTCGGCAACCGGCTACAAGCTGAACGAGATCGTCGGTTCGCATCACCGGATGTTCATGGAGCCGCAAGAGGCCCAGTCGCCGGACTATGTCGAGTTCTGGCTTCGTCTGAATCGCGGCGAGCCGGTCACCGGCGATTTTCGGCGTATTGGAAAGGGCGCACGGGAGGTCTGGCTCTACGCGTCATACAACCCGGTCTTCGGCCCGTGCGGCAAGATCGTCAAGATTGTGAAATTTGCAAGCGACGTGACCGAGCGTGTTCGTGCGGTCACAGCAATCAGCACCGGTCTTTCCCTGTTGGCGCAGAACGATCTGACCTGCCGCCTGGAGCAGCCGTTCTCATCGACCTTCGAGCCCCTCCGTCAGGATTTCAACGCCTCGATCACTCAGATTGCTTCGACGATGAACAAGATTCTGCAAAGCTCGGATGGCATCCGCAGGGGCACCGAGGAAATCTCGGTCGCGGCGGACGACCTCTCCCGGCGAACCGAAACCCAGGCAGCAAGCCTTGAGGAAACCGCCGCGGCTCTCAACGAGATCACCTCGACCGTCAAGAAAACGGCTGTGGATGCATCCCAGGCAAACAATGCTGTCTCCACCGCCAGGACCGATGCCGTTCGTTCGGGCGAGATCGTCGGAAACGCAATCGCCGCGATGGATTCAATCGAATCGTCGTCGCGTCAGATCGAGCGGATTATCGGCGTGATCGACGAAATCGCCTTCCAGACCAATCTCCTCGCATTGAACGCGGGGGTGGAAGCAGCGCGAGCCGGAGAAGCGGGGCGCGGCTTTGCGGTCGTCGCCTC
Organism: Fulvimarina thalattae; assembly: GCF_040239565.1. NCBI lineage: Bacteria > Pseudomonadati > Pseudomonadota > Alphaproteobacteria > Hyphomicrobiales > Aurantimonadaceae > Fulvimarina > Fulvimarina thalattae. Next base: position 164,818 of record NZ_JBEHWS010000006.1, on the reverse strand, counting down.
GGAAGTTCGCGGGCTCGCGCAACGCTCGGCGGAGGCTGCGAAGGAGATCAAGACGCTGATCTCGACCTCTGGCGAACAGGTCGGTCTTGGCGTCAAGCTGGTGAAGGAAACCGGTAGCGCACTCGAGCGAATCGTCGAGCAGATAAACAATATTAACTCTCTTGTGTCCAATATGGCGAACTCCGTTCAGGAGCAGTCGACGGGTCTCGGAGAGGTCAACGTCGCAGTCGGCCAGATGGATAAGGTCACACAGCAGAATGCGGCGATGGTCGAGGAAACGGCTGCCGCCAGCCGAAGTCTCGCCGACGAAACGGTAAGCCTCAACGAAGCTGTGAGCCAGTTCCGAATGGACAAGAATGCCAGGCAGCAGAGCGTCCGCAAGGACGCGCCTGTAAGCTTGTCGAAAGCAAAAGACAGTAAGACTGTCGTTGCAATGAAGACCGTGGGACGCGGCGGTGCCCAGCCTAAGCCGCGGGCGGTAGCCGAAACCGAGAGCTGGGAGGAGTTTTGATGACGATGACGCAAACACCGGCGCCTGATGACCTGGATTTGCGCTGGATCGAGCTTCCACCGACTCTCGATATCGCCTCGGCTGGCCCCCTCGCAGCCCAGCTGCAGGCCCAGAAAGGATCGGCCCTCGCGATCGACGCCTCGTTGGTCGAGCGGGCTGGGACCCAAGCGATCCAGGTGCTTTTGGCCGCGTCAAAGACCTGGCAAGCCGACAACCTCGAATTCAAGATCGCGCAGGCCTCGAAGCCATTCGTGACCAGCCTCGAACTGATTGGTCTGACGATTGATGATTTCCACGAAGAGCCGTCTGGTTCGGAGAGCGATGACAAATGAAGATGATTCTGACGATCGACGATTCGCGCACGATGCGTGAGATGCTGCGGCGAACCCTGCAAGAGGCGGGTTTCGAGGTCAAACAGGCCGAAGACGGCGTGGACGGCCTGGAAAAGCTCGCCGAGGAGCGCCCGGATGTCATCATTACCGACGTCAATATGCCGCGCATGGATGGTCTGACCTTCATCGAGAATGTCCGCCTCAACGACACCTATCGCGGCATCCCCATTCTCGTTCTGACGACCGAGAGTGACGCCGAGAAGAAAGCGCGGGCCAAGAACGCCGGTGCCACCGGTTGGATCGTGAAGCCGTTCGACCCTCCCAAACTCGTCAGCGCGATCAATCGGGTTGCCGCCTGAACGGCGCAAACCGTTTGCCGCACCGTACCAATCTTTTTTGCCTTTGAACCGAAGGATCGACGATGAGTGGGATGGATGAAATCCGCCAGACCTTCTTCGAAGAATGCGCCGAGCAGCTCGAGGAGCTCGAGCAGGGCTTGCTGGCCATGCAGAACGGCGAGTCTGATTCGGAAACCGTTCATGCGGTGTTCCGCGCCGTGCATTCGATCAAGGGCGGTGCCGGCGCGTTCCACCTGACCGAACTGGTCGGGTTCGCCCATACCTTCGAGAATGTTCTCGACGCCGTGCGCTCCGACAAGCTCGCGCCGACACCTGAAGTGCTTGCGATTCTTCTTCGCTCGGCGGATGTCCTCATCGATCTCGTCGAACAGGCTCGCAATGAAGAGACCGTCGATCCGGCAAGCTATGCAGATGTTGCCCAGGCTCTCAACAGCCTGAAAGGCACCGTGCCGGGTGCCGTCGCTCTTCCCGAGGACGAAGACGATGACGGCATGGGCGATCTCGACTTCACGCCCGTCCAGGTTTCGCTCGACGATCTGATTGGCGGCGACGACGACGATAGCGACACGAACGTCTTCCACATCGCGTTCAAGCCGCTTCCCGAACTCTACGCCAATGCCAATGAGAGCATGCGGCTTATTCGCGAAGTAGTTGCGCTCGGCACTGCCGAGGTGCGTTGCGACAGAAGCTCCATTCCCGATCTCGACACGATTGATCCGGAAGCTGCCTATCTCTCCTGGGACATCACGCTCGAGACCAGCGCGCCCCGCAGCGCGATCGAGGAGATATTCGAATTCGTCGAAGGCGATTGTGAACTTTCCATCGAGAAGGTGTCGTCGGACGAGGGAGGCGCAGACGCACCGCCGCTTGCCGGTGAGGACCTCGACAACAACGTGGCCAGCCTGCTGGCGATGCTCAATCTCGGCGAACCGGCGACGGACGAGGCGCCCGAGGATGACGATCCTGACGGTGGTCCGGACTCGCCTTCGACCGACGACGAAGCGAACGAGACGGAGTCACCGAGCGCCGAAGCTGAGGCCGAGGTAAAAACGCCGAACGCTGAAGTGCAGACTTCGAACGCGCAGGCGGAGCCCGCAAATGAACCTGCAGCCGCTGCTTCGGGGGAAACGAAAAGCCGCAATGCGCCGGCTTCGACGAGCATTCGCGTCGACCTGGAGCGCGTAGATCGCCTGATCGACCTCGTGGGCGAACTGGTGATCCACCAGGTGATGCTCTCGCAGCGCGCCCAGCAGGCTGGTCTTGCGCCGGCATCGGAGCTGACGCTCGGGCTTGAGGATCTGGAACAGCTGACGCGCCAGCTGCAGGACAGCGTCATGGCGATCCGCGCGCAGTCGGTCAAATCGGTTTTCCAGAAGCTTCCCCGGCTCGTTCGAGAGGTCTGCAGCGCCACGGGCAAGAACGTGAAGCTCATGACCGACGGTGAATATACCGAAGTCGACAAGACGGTCATCGAGCGCCTGTCCGATCCGCTCACCCATATGATCCGTAACGCGATCGATCACGGCATCGAGGCGCCGGAAGAGCGCATCGCAAAGGGCAAGAAGCCCGAGGGTACGATCTGGGTGTCCGCGGCCCATCGCTCAGGCCGCATCGCCATCGAGATCAGCGACGACGGCGCCGGCATCAACCGCGAGCGGGTTCTCGACATTGCCGTGAAGAAGGGCCTTGTCCCCGCCGGCGCAAATCTTAACGACGAAGAGATCGACAATCTGATCTTCCGGCCGGGTTTTTCGACGAAGGAAGAAGCGTCGGAGCTTTCGGGACGCGGCGTTGGTATGGACGTCGTCAAACAGTCCATTCAGTCTCTCGGCGGGCGGGTGTCGATCGCCTCTCAGCCGGGCCTCGGTTCCAAGTTCACCCTGAGCCTGCCGCTGACCCTTGCGGTACTTGACGGCATGATCGTCTCGGCTGGCGACAATACGCTCGTGCTGCCTCTGACAGCGGTGCTGGAAACGCTGAAGCCGAACACGACGGACGTGAAAAACTTCTGCAACGAAACGAACCTGATCCGGCTGCGCGATCAGTTCCTGCCTGTCATCGACGTCGCGCGCTGCCTCGGTTTCCGTAGCGAACAGAAAGAGCCAAGCGACGGCGTCACCGTGCTTGTGGAGAGCGAGAACGGCACGCGCCAGGCGCTTCTGGTCGATGCGATCCAGGGCCAGCGGCAGGTCGTGATCAAGAGCCTCGAAACCAATTACGGACGGGTCGACGGGGTATCGGCGGCGACGATTCTGGGCGACGGACGTGTCGCCCTGATCCTAGACGTCGATGCTTTGACAGCTTCGGGACGCCCCGAAGGTGGTCCTCCTAAAGAAATCATGTCGATAGCGGCGGAGTAAGTGTGATGAGCAATACAGTGAGCAAGGACAGCAGCGAAAAGCGCGAACTCATCGCCTTCCGGATGGCCAAGCAGGAATTCTGCATAGACATTCGCACGGTGCGGGAGATTCGCGGCTATACGGAAGCGACGCCACTGCCGAAGACACCGGAATACATCGTGGGCGTGATCAATCTGCGCGGCACGGTTCTGCCGGTCATCGACCTCGGCCTGCGGATGGGCCTGAAGCCTATCGAGCCGACGGCACGCTCGGTCATCATCGTCGTAAAGCTCGGCCAGCAGCTTTTTGGCCTGCTCGTGGATGCGGTTTCCGACATTCTCAACGTGACCGAAGACATGATCCAGCCGAACCCCGATCTCAACAACGAGCGTGCGCGGTCCTTCGTGTCAGGCATGATGACGATCGAAGATCGGATGATCGCGATCATCGAAGCGGCTAGCATTCATCCCCAGCGTATGGATATCGCGGCATGACAACGGCTGCCCCGGCTCTTCGTTCGAACGCCGCAGGCGGGCAGACGGCCGGTGCGGTTGCGGCCCGAGGCGAACGCGCGAGCGAATTCGAGCTTTCGGAAAAGGACTTCAAGACGATTGCCGCAGTCATCTACGAGGATGCGGGTATCGTCCTGAAGCCCTTCAAGATGGCGCTCGTCTATTCGCGGCTCGCCAAGCGGGTGCGCAGGCTCGGGCTTGCCGGCTTTCAGGATTATTGCAACCTGATCTCCAGTGATGCCGGGAAGGCGGAGCGGCGCGAGATGCTCGCGGCCCTGACAACGAACGTCACCCATTTCTTTCGCGAGAATCACCATTTCGAGCATATGCGCGAAGTCACCCTCCCGCCTCTGATCGAAGCGGCGAAGAACGGCGGCCGCGTGCGATTCTGGTCGGCCGGATGCTCGAACGGACACGAGCCCTATTCGATCGCGATGACGATCCTGTCCATGATGCCGGACGCCCCCAAATACGACATCAAGATTCTGGCTACCGACATCGATCCCTATGTGATCGCCTTCGGCAAGGCCGGCCTCTACGACGACGCTGCCGTCGAGCCGGTCGCTCCGAATCTGAAGAAGCGCTGGTTCACGCCGAGAAGCGGCGGTAAGCAGTACGAGGCCGTGGCCGAAATGCGCAGCCTGATCGCGTTCCGCGAACTGAACCTCATCGGTCCATGGCCGATGAGCGGACGGTTCGACGCGATCTTCTGCCGCAATGTTCTGATCTATTTCGACGAAGCCACCCGCGAGGCGATCTGGCACCGCTTCTGCGACCAGCTCGACCCGGCCGGCTATCTCTATGTCGGTCACTCCGAGCGCGTAAGCGGCGCGGCGATGCAGCATCTGGCCGTCGAAGCCTCGACGACCTACCGCTTGAAGGGGGCATCGTGATGACTCCAGTCAAGGTCATCATCGTCGACGATTCGGCGACGATGCGGATGCTTCTGCGCAACGCCCTGAAGCAGGACGACGGTATCTCCGTCGTCGGCGAGGCGAAAAGCGCGGCCGATGCCCGTCAGAAAATCAAGGAACTCAATCCCGATGTCGTCACACTCGACGTCGAGATGCCGGGAATGGATGGCCTTGAGTTCCTCGAAAAGATCATGCGCCTCAGGCCGATGCCCGTCATCATGGTCTCGTCCCTGACGGCACCTGGCGCCGCAGCGGCTATTACCGCGCTTGAATACGGCGCGTTCGACTGTGTTGGAAAGCCCAACGGAACGAACGGCTCGACCTTTGAGTCGCTGCCTAATCTGATCCGTCAGGCTTCATCCGCCGGTCGGCAGATCAGCCAGCGCACACCGACGACCACGCAAGGGCCCGCGCCGACTTCGCCGGATCTCCAGCGCAAGGCGGCCTGGCCGGACGTCGTCGCGATCGGCGCCTCGACGGGCGGCGTGGAAGCGCTGATCGCGCTTCTGTCCGACTACCCGGAAGATTGTCCGCCGACGGTGATCGTCCAGCATATGCCGGAGACCTTCACCTCATCCTTCGCAAGCCGGTTGGACCGTGCTTGCAAGGCCAAGGTTTCGGAAGCCAAGGAAGGTGATCCGCTGGTTCGCGGCCATATCTATCTTGCGCGCGGCGGCAGACATCTGGTCGTCAAAAAGACCGGTGTCGCCCGTTGTGTCTATCGCGACAACGATCCGGTTCAGGGCCATCGCCCGTCGGTCGATGTGCTCTTCAAGTCCGTTTCCGAGCAATACGGCAATACGGCGAGTGGCATTCTGCTGACGGGTATGGGACGGGACGGCGCCGAGGGACTTTTGACGATCCGCGAGGCTGGCGGACGGACTGTCGCACAGGACGAGGCAACCTCTCTCGTCTACGGAATGCCGCGTGCTGCCCATGATATCGGTGCAGTCAATAAGGGAACGCCACTCAAGAAGATAGCAGCCGAGATATTCGGCTAGAGCGCGTTCCGCCGAAAAAGGGAACGTGGTCTCAAGAAGATAGAAATGTTGATGAAATATACGCTGAATCATCGGGCGGCTCGAAGATACCCGACACGAGACAAGGATGGTGGGTGAAAAATGGCCTCTAAAAAAGAGTTCAAAGTTCTGATTGCGGACGACCACCGGACAAGTCGTATGATCGTCGTGGATGCCCTTCATCAGCTCGGTATTCCGAACGTGGCCTTTGCCGGCGACGGGGAGGAAGCCCTCAAGATGATGATGGCGAGCCCGGCGCACATGGTGATCTCCGACTTCAACATGCCCAAGCTCGACGGGCTTCAACTCCTGAAGGCGCTCAGGAGCTACCGCCCGACGGCGAAGACGCCTTTCATCATTCTCAGCGGTCGCGGCGACCGCGAACTGGTTCAGAAGGCGATCACGCTTGGTGCCAACAACTATCTGTTGAAGCCGATTACGGTTCCTGTTCTCCAGAAGACGATCGAAGCGGTCGTTGGTCGTTTACAATGAGCTTGCTGCAAACTGCCCAAAGAAAGCACAACGTCATCCAGGGCGAGGCCTATGTCACCAATCAGGACATCATCCTGACGACGCTTCTTGGATCCTGCGTTGCTGCATGCATCTGCGACCGCGATGCGGGCGTCGGGGGCATGAACCATTTCCTGCTTCCCGGCGATGCGAACAACGGTGTCGGTAGCCGATCGGAAAGTTACGGCGCCTACCTGATGGAGGTTCTCGTCAATGGTCTCCTGAAGAAGGGGGCCCGACGCCATGCGCTCGAAGCCAAGGTCTTCGGTGGGGCGAGGACGATGGATCTTCAAACCGATATCGGCTCGCGGAACGCCGAGTTCGCGGTGCGCTTTCTGGCGACCGAAGGCATTCCGACCGCATGCGTGGATGTTGGTGGCGTGCGTGGCAGACGTATCGAATACTGGCCGCTGAGCGGCCGCTCGCGTCGTCTTCTTCTGAACGACAAGAGCGCGCCAGTCGCAGTGCCGCCGACCTTTTCCACTCCGCCCGCGTCGTCTCTCGGCGAGGTCGAATTCTTCTGATTTTGAATGGATGGCCTGTTCTATGAATTGCGCAACAGCCGAAAAGCTCGACTCTGACGCGGTTTCAATGGAGGAAAGCAAGGTTTTCCTGTCCAATCTGATCGTCGCCATTGCCGACGAGATGAGCTCGACCGCCAGCGCGGTCGAAGATCTCGGCGATGTCTTCGGCGGAGCCAGCGACCTCGATTCGAACGCCATGGTGAAGCTTCAGGCGATCGACCGGAACGCGCAAATTCTGACGAATCTCTCGCGCCTGCTGGAATGTGTGTCACTGTCGATCCCCACCGAGACGAAGGTGGAGATAGACATGGTGCAACAGACACTGCTCATGAGCGACCTGTGCCATCGTCTCCTGATGACGACAGACCCGAATGTTGCCGCACCTGAGGCAGGCGAGTCTGAATATTTCTAAGGCTCTGCTCCAAGAGCCATTTTACGACACGTCTTGGCGAAGCCTGTGCTTCGCCAAGACGTTTTGTTTTCAGTAGGCGTCCCGAGAATCATCGCGGCGCATCTCGGGTGACGGCCGAGACATTCGAGTTTTCCGCATTTCTTTGGTCCGGAGGCGGCTTGGTCTCTGCCCTGACATCAGATCGACAGCCAGGGCTCAAAAAATCCGACAGTCGGAATTGGGTCCTTACACGCGGAGTTTTGAAACTATCGGGAAACAAGAGGCTGGTGAGTGGTGCCGCTTGCGTGACTCGAACACGCGACCTACGCATTATGACAGCGACACCCGAAGCCGAAATGTGGATCCGGCAATGCCCCCATGCAGTGAGAGCCTACGTGTCCGGCGAGGTTAAGAACCATCTCAAAGAAAGACGAGGCGCGAAGCCAATCACTCTGTCCGTTGCGGTCTACGATTCAGAAGCCGAGCGCTTGCTGGACGAGTTTTTGTATAGGCTGAGCGCCAACTTTCCGAGCAATTATTCATAATGAGACAGCCGCTACGCTGGGACGAGACCTTGCCCATCGCCGTCTATCGGATTGCGGTCAGATCCGAAGAAACGCTTCATGAACGCTGTCACCCGGTCGGGCTCAAGCATCTCTCGAGCGAGAATAGCAGCGACACGCGTTCCATCGACGTGCGAAGTGGCCATGGCAAGAAACACGCCTGACATCGCAACAGCAACCGTTTTATGAAGATCTGGCGCATATGCGCGAAGGTAGTCTACTTCCTTCTGAATTTCTTCTCGCGCGTTCCGGCCGACACTCGACCTGTCGAAGTCGTACGTGACAAACTTGCGGGCAGCGCTTTCGTGGCTGATAAGATTTAACATGAGGATTAACGTCCGGCGCGCTCCAGCAGGTAGGCGGTTATCCTCGAGCGCAACTTTGGCCGCCTCAAAACCAAGATCGACCTCACGTTCAAAGTCGCAAAGCAACCGAAGTGTCATACGCGCATGACGTGCGCGATCACGCAGGAAAATCACCGCGGGCAGACCGACAGCGACGATGAACAAGGCAAATGCAGCGGTCGAGAGTTCAATCGTGATCATTTGGTTCTCCTCGGTCAAAATCGAGAATGCTCTGTTTGACCGCTTCGCTCTCTGCCTGCGTTGCGAACTGCCCGGCGATTTCTTTGCTTTTCGCCTGCCAGGCTACTTTCTGACGCCTGTGTGTAGAATTCGCTTCAAGCATGGAACGCAACCATCGCACAAAGGGCCAAAGCACAGCTAGCCCGAAAGCTGAGGCTAAAACATGGTACCAAGCGACCCCAAAGGCGAGAGCGATGAATGCACACACCACTATGAACGCGTAGATGCGATCATCTTTGTCGAGCTTGTCGACCGAACTGAACGCGTCCCCAAACGAAGGCTTATCGCTCAACGGTTGTCACCGTAACCCGCAACCAAAACGATGTAGAGCGGCATCCGATCGCTTCAGTCATTGTTTCTCATGTCGCGTTTCATGTCGCACGTATTCGCCGACAGTACCGGGAAAACCCCGAAAATCAAGGGAACTGAGCGCAACACGGATGCGACAAGCGAAGCGGCAAAATCATAGCTAAGGGCTTGAAAAGAGTGGTGCCGCTTGCGTGACTCGAACACGCGACCTACGCATTACGAATGCGTTGCTCTACCAACTGAGCTAAAGCGGCCCGGCCGGCACTGCCGGCTGAACTGCGCCCTGATAACGCCAAACGGCGCCGCATTCAAGCAGCCGCCGAGGCGAAATTTCTCGAAAGCGAAGATGCGAGCCCGTAGCTTGTCTTTGCCGGCATGAAGCCAAATTCATGCAACCGGCGGCAAAGACTGGCCGTTCATGCTGCAGAGCACAAATCTCCTGTCCGGCAGGGCGAGAGCTATCCGAAGTTTTTCCTCTGACGCTTCCGGATCGCGCGCTTTGCGGACATGGAACGGCAAGGAGGCATCATCATGCAACTTCAGGACAATGTCGCAGTCGTTACCGGCGCTTCTTCCGGGATCGGTCGGCAGATCGCGCTGAGCTACGCCAAGGAAGGCGCGAGTATCGCCATCGGCGATATCGATATGGAGGGTGCGAACAAGGTCGTCTCCGAGATCGAGGAGATGGGCGGCAAGGCGATGGCCGTGAAAATGGACGTGACCGACGAGAACGCGGTGAATGCCGGCGTCGATGCGGTCGCTGAGCGGTTCGGCAAGATCGACACGATGGTCTCCAATGCCGGCATTCAGATCGTCCATCCGATCGAGGATTTTCCCTACGATCAGTTCAAGAAGATGATCGACATCCATCTCGGCGGCGCATTCCTGCTCACCAAGGCCTGCGTGAAGCACATGTACCCACAGAAGTCCGGCTCGCTGATCTATATGGGCTCGGTCCACAGCCACGAGCCGTCCGCTCTGAAGACGGCCTATGTCTCGGCCAAGCACGGCATTCTCGGCCTGTCGCGGGTTATGGCTAAGGAGGGTGCCAAGCATGGCGTGCGGTCCAACGTCATCTGCCCCGGTTTCGTGAAGACGCCACTGGTCGAAAAGCAAATTCCCGAACAAGCCGAAAATCTCGGCATATCCGAGGAAGAGGTCGTCTCGAAGATCATGCTTGGCGAGACCGTGGATACGGAATTCACGACCTTGCAGGACGTCGCCGACGTCGCGGTCTTCCTCGCGGCCTTCAAGACGAACGCGCTGACGGGACAGTCGATCACGGCGAGCCACGGCTGGTACATGGCCTGATGCGCCAGGGTCCTGCGAACCGCATTTCGAGAGCCGGGCGATGACGACCACGTTTCTCTGCACCGCCTGTGGCACGCAGTATCCGCCTTCGGACGCGCCACCAAAACACTGCCCGATCTGTGAGGATCACCGGCAATTCGTGCCGCCGGCGGGGCAGTCCTGGGTCTCGTTCGAGGCGATGCGGGCGGGGCGACGCTTCCAGATTGCGAGGGAGGGCGAGTTTCTCAGCCTGTCGCCGCTGCCGGCCTTCGGTATCGGCAACCGGGCCTTTCTGGTTCGAACGCCTCACGGCAATCTGCTGTGGGACTGCGTACCTTGTGTCGATGATGCGATCGTCGAGATCATCGAAGGTCTCGGCGGGCTTGCCGGTATCGCGATCTCCCATCCACATTACTATTCCGCGATGGCCGAATGGTCGGCCGCGTTTGGTGACATTCCGGTCCATATCCATGCAGACGAAGAAAAGTGGGTGATGCGGCGCGGCTCCTACCTCGATGCCTGGCAGGGCGAGCGCAGGGAGCTCTTGCCGGGCGTGACCATGATCCGCTGCGGCGGGCATTTCGCCGGCGCGTCCGTGCTTCACGTTGCGATGGCCCATGACGGCAAAGGCGCATTGATGGTCGGCGACGTGCTGCAAGTAACGCCCGGCTGCGACAAGCTCGGCTTCATGCGATCCTATCCGAATTTCATTCCACTGGGCGAGAAGCTCGTCCGGCGGATTGGACGTGCTCTCGAAGGAGTCGAGTTCGACGGCGTCTATGGCGCGTTTTGGGATCGCTCGATCACGGACAACGGCCGGGCGATCATGGAAGCCTCGATCGAGCGCCATATCGAATGGCTGCACTGCGAGGATGACACGTGAGAGCGGTTGACATTTAGGGCTGAAATCAGCAGTTAGCGCAGCCTGAAACACGAGCGGCCGGGCAAGTCCCACCCTTGGCGGCTGCCGCATCGAAACCAGAACCGATCGAATATCCCGCGCGGCCCCGAAAGGGACCGCCGCTTGCCGTTGAAGCAAAGCTCTGAGAAGAGCGAGCCAAGGTAGACATTCGATCGAACAGAACGACTGAAAGGCCCTTTATGGCCCGATCCAAATCCGGCGCAGGCCCGAGCCAGCGCCAGCTGTCCGTTGGCGAAAAGGTGCGCCACGCGCTGACCGAGGTGATGCAACGTGGCGAGATTCGCGATCCTCTGCTCGAGCGCGCCGTCATCTCGGTCTCGGAGGTGCGCATGTCGCCAGACCTCAAGATCGCGACGGCCTATGTCACCGTACTCGGCCAGGACGACATCCAGCCCTTTATCAAGGCGCTGAACGATAACGCGAAATTCATTCGCGGGCGCGTGACGCCATCCCTCAAGCAGATGAAATACATGCCGGAAATACGCTTTCGCGAGGATACCTCCTTCGACAACTTCGCCAAGATCGACGCGCTTTTGAAATCGCCGGAGGTCCAGCGTGATCTTCATGGCGACGAGGACGACGATCAGGGAGGCACGAACTGATGGCGCGCCGGGGCAAGAAGCCGAAGGGCCGGCCGATCAGCGGCTGGGTGATCCTCGACAAGCCGAAGGGCATGGGCTCGACTGATTGCGTCAGCAAGCTGAAATGGCTCTATTTCGCGCAGAAATGCGGCCATGCCGGCACGCTCGATCCGCTGGCCTCCGGCATGCTGCCGATCGCTTTCGGCGATGCGACGAAGACCGTGCCATACGTGATGGACGGCCGGAAGACCTATCGCTTCACCGTGCGTTGGGGTGTTCGCACGACGACCGACGACACCGAGGGCGAGGCGATGGAGACCTCCGATCTGCGCCCGAGCGAGGACGAAGTCCGCGAGCTCCTGCCGAACTACACCGGCGAGATCGAGCAGGTGCCGCCTTCGTTCTCGGCGATCAAGATCGGAGGCGAGCGGGCCTACGATCTTGCCCGCAGCGGAGAGGCGCCGGAGATCGAAAGCCGCGTCGTGACCGTCCACAGTCTCGACCTGATCGAAATGCCCAATGCCGACACCGCTGTCTTCGAGGCCGAATGCGGCAAGGGGACCTATGTGCGCGCCATCGCCCGCGATCTGGGCCGCGATCTCGGCTGCCAGGGCCATATCACGGAACTGCGCCGCACGGCAGTCGGCGCGTTCACCGAGGAGGACATGGTGCCCCTCGACGAGCTGATCGACGTCGCCGACGAGAACCGCGAGGAGCTGGACGAAGAAGCGATCGAGTCCGGCGCCAAGGCGCGCATCCTCGATTTCGGCCCTCTCGACGAATACATCATCGAGCCGGAGGCGGCGCTTTCTGAACTCTACGAGGTGATGCTGAACGACGATCAGGCCGGGCGGGTACTCGCCGGAAATTCGGTTCTGTTGCGCGGACGCGATGCGCCTGCCTTCTGCGACGAGGCCTTTGCCACCGGCCACGGCCGCCTGATCGCGCTCGGCGCCATCGATCAGGGCTCTTTCCATCCCAAGCGTGTCTTCGGCGGCAAGGGGTAGGCGCATTCGACGAAGGCCTACAGGTCGGAACCCGCTGTCCACTTCCGCCTTACGTCTACGGACGAAAGCCCCCGCAGTTGCGGGGCAGTGGCGATCGAAGGGACGGCATGGCGAAGATACCATTCGGCAAGGATCGAAGGCGCAAGGCGGAGAAGACCAAGCGGTCGGAAATCGGCGCGCCGCCGGGGCAGCTCGTCGCCGATCCGGAGGCCGAACGATCCCGCTTGAGCTTTTGCGGCTTTGGCAGTGGGCGCCACGAGGAGATCGCGGACATCGATCTAGATACCGCGCTTTCCAAGCGGGATGAATGGCCGGTCGTCTGGCTCGATCTGACAGGGCTTTCGGATATCGAACTCATCAAGCGCATTGGCTCTGCCTTCGGCCTTCACGAACTGGCGCTCGAGGATGTCGTCAACACCGACCAGCGTCCGAAATGCGACGCCTTTGCCGGCCACGCTTTTCTGGTGATGCGAATGCTGGACGCAGAGGGTCGATCCGAACAGCTGTCTGTCTTTTTCGGCGATGGTTTCGTCCTGACCTTCCAGGAGCGTGCGGGCGATAATTTCGACCCGGTGCGCAAGCGGATCCAGAAGGGGGCTCCGCGTCTCCATGCCGGCCGAGCCGATTATCTCGCCTACGCGCTGATCGATGCGGTCGTGGACGCCTATTTCCCGATCTTCGACCGGCAGACCGAGAAGATCGACCAGTTGGAAGAGGAAATTTTCGAGGATGTGGATGCCGTCCAGGTGCCGGAACTTCATGCAATGCGCCGCGAGATGCTCTACCTCAAGCGCTTCGTGCGTCCGACGCGCGATGCGCTGAACGCCTTGATCCGGCTCGAAAGGCCCTGGCTGTCGGAGGAGACCAAGGTCTATCTCGCCGACGTGCAGGACCACTGCGACCAGCTGATCGACCTCAACGACACCTATCGCGACACGGCCGGTGGGCTCGTCGACCTCCACATGACGCTGTCCGCGGCTCAGACCAACGAGGTGATCAACCTTCTGACGATCATCTCGACGATCTTCATTCCGCTGGGCTTTCTGGCAGGGCTCTGGGGCATGAACTTCAATCCGGAGATTTCCGAATGGAACATGCCGCTCACCCAGTCGCCGATCGGCTATCCGTTGGCGCTGGGGCTTATGACCGCGATCGCCGTCGGTCTCCTCATCTATTTCAAGAAGAAGCGCTGGATCTGAGATGCTGAGTGATAAAGCCAAAGAGGTACTTGCCGATCTGGCGCGCAAGGCAGGCGTTCAGATCGCAGCGCGCGACGAAGCGCAGAAGCTGGAACAGGCCCGCGCCCTCACCGGCGCGATGGCCGACTATTCCGGTTCCGCGCCGGACGGTATCCTGACCGAGGATACCCAGGTTTCGGGACCGGCGGGAGATATTCGGGTTCGGCTCTATAAGCCCGCAATGGCGGAGCGCACGAAGCTGCTGGTCTGGTATCACGGGGGAGGTGCGATGGCCGGTTCCCTCGATAGCCACGATACCGCGCTTCGGCAGCTCTGCGCGGCCACGAAGCGGACGATCGCCTCCGTCGACTATCGCCTCGCGCCGGAGCATGTTTCGCCCGCCCCGCAGGAGGACTGCATCGCAGCGACGCGGGCGCTGATGAAGAACGCAGGCGATTTCGGCTGCGATGGCAAGGGTATTGCCATCGGCGGCGACTCCATCGGCGGCATGTTCGCCGCCCTCGTCGCAATCGCCTTGCGCGATGCGGGCGAGACCATGCCCGAGGCGATGATCATGCTCTATCCGAACACCGATCTCCGCCAGGACCGGGATTTTCCGTCGCTGAAATCGGAGTCCGGTCACGTCATGACCGAGGAATCCCTCGCCTACGAAAATTCCCTCTTCGTACCGAATGCCGCGGACCGTGGATCTCCGACGGTCTCGCCGCTGATAGCCGAAGATCTCTCCGGCCTCCCGCGCACACTACTCGTCACCTGCGAGCACGATCCCCTGCGCGATGAGGGAAAGGCTTTCGGTGAGCGTCTGTCCGAGGCGGGTGTCCCGCTCGAAAGCGAACGGCTCGACGGCATGATCCACGGCGTCTTTCAGATGGCGGGTTGGATCGACGAAGGGAGCGAAGTGCACAAGAAGGTCGGTGAGTTTCTGCGCTCTGCTTAGCTTATGCCTTCGGCTTTCCGCGAGTTATTCCAAAGCGCCGGGGTCAGTCGTGCTCGGCGATTACGGCGAGAAAGGCTGGACCGTAGCGATCGAGTTTGGTCTCGCCGATGCCCGGGACTTCAGCCATCTTTGCGCGCGAGATCGGGCGCGCGGCGGCGAGTTCGATAAGGGTCTTGTCGTGGAAGATGACATAAGGCGGCACATTCTGGGTGCGCGCAATTTCCATGCGTTTCTGGCGTAGGGCCTGAAAGAGGGAATGATCGGCTTCTGGCACGGCAGGCTGCGCCTGTCCCCTTACACCCTGGCGACGGCCCTTTCGCGGGGCGGCGGGTACGCGCAGCATCAGGTCCGGCTTGTCGCGCAGGAAGTCACGCCCTGCTGAGGCGATCGACAGACCGCCATGGCCGGCGAGATCGACGTCAACGAAGCGCAGGGCGATCAGCTGGCGCAGGATGGCCCGCCAGGTGTTGTTGTCATGTTCGGTTCCGATGCCGAAGGTCGAGACCTTGTCATGGCCGAACTGAACGATGCGCTCATTCTCCCGGCCGAGCAATACATCGACGATATAGGCCTGCCCGAAGCGCTCGCCCGTGCGATAGATGCAGGAGAGCGCCTTTTGTGCCGCGATCGTCCCGTCGAACAGCTTTGGCGGTTCGGCGCAGGTGTCGCAGTTGCCGCAAGGCTCGCAGTGATCGCCGAAATAGGTGAGGAGGCTCTGTCGACGGCAGCCGGCGGTTTCGGCGAGACCCAGAAGCGAGTCGAGCTTCTGGCGCTCCATGCGCTTGCGCTGTTCCGGGGCGTCGGATTCCTCGATGAAACGGCGGCGTAGCGCGATATCTTCGGACCCGTAGAGCATCAGCGTGTCGGAGGGGAGACCGTCACGCCCGGCCCGGCCCGTTTCCTGATAATAGGCCTCGATGCTGCCCGGCAGGTCGAGATGGGCGACGAAGCGCACGTCTGGCTTGTCGATACCCATGCCGAAGGCAATGGTTGCGACCATGATCACCGCCTCGCCGTGCTGGAACCGGGTCTGGTTCGCCTCTCGCGTGTCTCTGTCCATGCCCGCATGGTAGGCGAGAGCGTCATAGCCCTCGGCGCAAAGCCAGGCGGCGGTTTCCTCGGTTTTGCGTTTCGACAGGCAATAGACGATGCCGCTCTCGCCCTGATGACGCCCGAGGAAGTCCTTTAGCTGAGCGCGCGGATTGTTCTTTTCCTCGATTGCGTAGCGGATATTGGGGCGATCGAAGCCGGCGATGAACGCATCGCTTTCTGCGATATCGAGATGGGCCAGTATCTCGGCGCGGGTCGGCTCGTCGGCCGTCGCCGTCAGCGCCATGCGTGGGGTGTCCGGGAACCGCCGCGTAAGGATTTCGAGTTCTCGATAGGAGGGGCGGAAGTCATGCCCCCACTGGGATAGGCAATGGGCCTCGTCTATGGCGATCAGCGACAAGGGCGCGCGATCAAGCCGCTCCAGCACATCCGCCCGCAGCAAGGTTTCCGGCGCAACATAAAGGAGGTCAAGTGAGCCGGCCTCCACAGCGTCCCACAGCTCGCGCCGTTCATCCGGCGAGAGGTTTGAATTCAGCGCGGCGGCCTTCACGCCGGCCTGCCTCAAAGCCGCTACCTGATCGGCCATCAGCGCCAGAAGCGGCGATACGACGAGGCCCATTCCGGCTCTCGCGATGGCTGGGATCTGATAGCAAAGCGACTTACCACCGCCGGTCGGCATCAGGACGAACGCATTTTGGCCGGCAAGCACATGCTCGACGATCGCCGCCTGTGCGCCGCGAAACGCGTCGTAGCCATAGACTGACTTGAGGATGTCGGCGGGCGTCGAATTCATCAATCTGTTGGTCCCGACATTCGCTGGTCGTTCATAAGCGCGGCACCCGGTCGGTTTGACGGTCCGCGCGATCACGCACCTCACTATCATCATCACGCCACCGGACAACCGGACACATCGATCCATTGGCGCACAGCGATACGTCCGAAGGGCGAGCTGACTTCGTTCGCAGGAATGGAGCGCTGAGGGTATTTATCCGCACAATCGGCAATTTCTTACGAGTGGATCAAAGCGAAGATTGGCAGGGTCGCTTTCGCGCGCTGCCTCGATCGGAACAGGCCGGGCGTGGAATTGGCGAAACTTACAACGCGCCGTCGCAAATGCTGAAAATCTGCACACGGGCTCGATAAACCGTGCAAAGCCGGGCGGCAGTCTGGCGGCATGTCGAAGCTGTCGCTCCCCATCGCCTCACATGTCTCCGCCCGTTTATTCGTGGCCGCAGGCTTCGCCCTGGCCTCGGCGATTCTGGCAGCGGAGCCGGTCCTGTGGCTCGTCGAGACCTGGCTCGATCCGTCCTATGCCTCCAATGGCCTTGCCTATGCCGTGTCCGCCCTCGGCATTGCGATCTGGTCGCTCACGAGCCCGCTGAAAGAAGACGACCGCGCCTCGCGGACGCCCGCCCTTCTCATTCTGATCGTATCGGCACTTCTCAGACTGGCGAGCCAGATCCTCGCGATCTCGATCATCGGTGGGCTCGCCCTTGCGCTGGATGTCTACGCGATCCTCCTGCTTCTGCGGCTCAGTGAACGTGAGCGCGCCGTCTCGCCCTTCTGGCTGACCGGCCTTTTCGCCCTCTCGATGCCGTTCGAGCGCATTCTTCAACGTATCGCTGGCTACCCGTTGCAGGAGGCTTCGGCGTCGCTCGCCTGCGACATCCTCGGGCTCGCCTATGACGACCTTCTCTGCGAGACCGTGCGCATCCGCCTTGAAGGCAATGACGTTCTCGTCGACCTGCCCTGTTCCGGCACCGAAAGCCTGATGCTTGCGCTTGCGCTTGCAGTCGCTGTCATCGCGATACGGCGCCCGGCCGCATTCCACACCTTCACTGCGATCGTCGCCACGCTTGCGATGGCAATTCTCGCGAACGGGATGCGCATTGCGCTCATCGCCGCAGGTATCAACCATCGCGAGTTGATCGGCGTCGATGTCATGGCCGCGCCCTGGCACGATGCGGTCGGCTATCTCACCCTCGCGGTCTCGGTCCTGCCGGTGCTGTTCGTTCCCGCCGGACCTACACAAAGGAAGGGCAGGCGGCCCGCCGTCCTGCCCCGGTTCCGCGCGTCTGCGCCAGCCATCCCCTATCGAACCGGAGCGATCCTCGCCGCGGCCTTCTGCATCTTCGCCCTGGTCATCGTTACCCTGCCGAAGACCCCGATCGACGTCTCCGCTTCGGTGGCACAGCTGCAAATGCCCGCGATCATCGACGGTGAGGTCGCTCGGACCCTGCCGCTCGAACCCATCGAGGAAGCTTATTTCCAGCGCTTCGGCGGGCAGGCCCTCAAGGCCGCCTATGGTGAGACGACGCTGACCCTCGTGCGCACCGCATCTCCGCTTCGCCATCTCCATGCGCCGGACGATTGCCTGCGCGGTCTTGGCCTCACCGTGACCTTTCTCGGCAGCCGGTTCGAACCGGTTCCGACCGCACTCTATCGCGCTGAGGATGCGGAGGGCCGCAGCTGGCAGGTCGCCGTCAGCTATGCCTCCAGCGAGGGCGAGATCACCTCCAGCGTCGCTGCCGCCATCTGGAGCTGGCTCAGGCATCCGCAAACCCGCTGGACCAGCATCCAGCGCATCACCCCCTGGCAGCTGCCGCCGGCCCTTCGCGAACGCCGGGAAGCAGCCCTCGTCGCCGCGCTCGACCTCAGCCCGAGTGGCGACGCGACCGCCGCGAATTCGATCACCGAAACCGAATAATCAACGGAGAACCGACCCATGCGACCGATCCACGCCACGCTTGTTCTGTGTCTTGTCATGCCCTTTGCCGCCACGGCTTCACCCCTCATGCCTGTCGACCCTGCCAAACAGGACCGCGCTGGCGAGTTGACGGCCCGGATCGGCGGGCGAACCGTTTCCTTCCCGGTGCTGAAAAGCGATTATCGGGTTCGCATCGAGGGCGATGTCGCGACCGTCACCCTCGAACAGACCTTCGTCAATCAAGCCGAGACGCCGGTCGATGCGACCTATCTCTTCCCCCTGAACAGCAAAGCCGCCGTCAATGCCGTGACGATGCGGACCGGAGACGACATCGTCCGCGCCGTCATCAAGCGCAAGCATGAGGCGGAAGAGACCTTCGAGACCGCGAAGGAGAATGGCCAGCAGGCAGCGCTTCTCACCCAGCTTCGGCCGAACATGTTCACGCAGGAGCTCGCAAATCTGATGCCGGGTAAGCCGGTCTCTGTGACGCTCACCTATGTCCAGACCGTTCCGAAAGTTGACGATGCCTACGAGCTGATCGTGCCCATGGTCGTCGGACCGCGCTACGAGGGAAAATCCGGCGGCGCTTCGCTTCTGACCTCGGGCAATCAGGAAGCGACCGGAACCGACAACCAGTCCCCGACCGAAACGGCACCCGATGGGCAAGCCGTCCAGATCGGAGCCTGGAAGGTCGGGCCGCTTCCCGCATATCCGCCCGTGATCGGCCAGAATGCCCCGGCCGGTATCGATCCCGAACGCGTTGCGCTCGCCATCGACCTCGCCGTTCCGAGCGGCACGGCCGAAATCACGAGCCCGACCCACGAGCTTGACATCGCATCCGATCGCAAGATGCGGCACATCACGCTGGCGAGGGGGAAGGTGATCGACAACAGCGACTTCGTCCTGCGGTATACGCTGGCGAAGGAGGCCGAAATCGCCGGCGCCGCCCTCGTTCACCGTGACGAGCGCGGCGGGTTTCTTTCCGTCATGATCGAGCCACCGAAAGTGCCGGATGCGGAGATGATCGCCAAGCGCGAACTGGTCTTCGTGCTCGATACCTCGGGCTCCATGACCGGCGCGCCGATAGACGCTTCCAAGCAGTTCATGGCCAGCGCCCTCAAGGGGCTGCGGCCGGACGATCGGTTCCGGATCTTGAGCTTTTCCAACACCACCAGCCAGATGGCGGCGGCAGCGCTTCCAGCCTCTCCGGGCAACATCGCCGCCGCAGTTCGCTACGTGAACAATCTCGACGCTGGCGGCGGCACGGAGATGGACCGCGCCATCAACGATGCGTTCGACACCGAGCAGCCGGCGGACACGGTGCGGCTCGTGGTCTTTCTCACGGACGGCTACATCGGCAACGAGGCAGCCGTGCTGTTTTCGATCGCGCACCGGATCGGCCAGTCCCGGATCTATGCCTTCGGCATCGGCAATGCGGTGAACCGCTATCTGCTCGAAGGCATGGCCGAAGAAGGAAGAGGCTATGTGCGCTATGTCCAGCCTGGCGACGATCCGCTGGAGACCGCGGAAACCCTGGCGCGGGACCTGAAGACGCCGCTTCTGACCGACATCGAGATCGACTGGAAAGGCTTGCCGGTCAGCGAAGCGACACCGGAGCGCCCGCGCGATCTCTTTGCCGGCGATTCGATCCGGGTCGCCGCACGCTACGATGCTGATCGGGCCGAGGCCGGTACGCATACGATCAGCATTGAGGGCAAGCTGCAGGGTCGGCCCGCCTCGATGCCGGTCGAGATCGAGCTGCCGGCGCATGCGTCATCCAGCGATGACGCCAACCCCATCCCCCTCGTCTGGGCGCGCGAGCGGATTGCGCAGGCCACGCGCCATCTGACGCTGCGCCCCGGCGATGCGGCCCTCGAAGAGCACGTCACGCAGCTCGGCCTCGGCTTTTCCCTGCAGACACAATTCACCTCCTTCGTCGCCGTCCACGACGAGGTCGTCAATCCGGATCGCTCAACGACGAAAGACGCCGACGTGCCCGTACCGCAGGTGAAGGACGTGACGGTGAACGCCTATCCGTCGCTCAATCTCGCAGGTTCGTCCGCACCCGAACCCGAAGGTATTTTGGGCTTTCTCATCCTTCTTTCGATCGCTATCGCACGCTGGCATGGCGCGCTCGCCGGGATGTGGCCGCAATGGCTCACGCGCCGGGCGAAGCAGGCTCGGCCCGAGGATGCCCACGAGATTGTTCTGAAAGACACGATCCCCTACCGTATTCGCAAGGACGGCTGGTGGCTGGAAGGGTAGGGGGAGAGATGAAGCGCATTCTCGTCATCGACGACGATCCCCATATTCGCGAGATCGTCGTCTTTGCACTGGAACGGGAAGGCTACGCCAGCGAGATCGCCAAAGACGGACGCGAGGCGCTCGAAAGGCATGAGAGCTTCCGGCCCGATCTCGTCGTCCTCGATATCGGCCTGCCTGAACAGGATGGGCTCGAAGTCTGCCGCGCCATCCGGCGTGATCACGAGACGCCGATCCTCTTCCTCTCCGCCCGGTCCGAGGAGATCGACCGGGTTCTCGGGCTCGAAATCGGCGGTGACGACTACGTCACCAAGCCGTTCAGCCCGCGCGAACTCGTTGCGCGGGTCAAGACGATCCTGAAGCGCTCCGGCGCCCCCGCCAAGGCGCCAAACGCCGTCAGACATGGCGTCCTTTCCCTCGATCGGGAAGCCCGGACCGTTACGGTCGAGACGCAGGATGCCGGGCTGACGGGATTAGAGTTTTCGATTCTCACCCTTCTCATCGAGCGGCCGCGCATGGTGTTCAGCCGCAACCAGCTGCTCGACGGTGCCTGGCCGGACAATGTCCATGTGTCGGACCGGACGATCGACAGCCATATCCGCAACCTGCGTGCCAAGCTCGCGCGCGCAGGCTGTCCGGACGCGATCGACACCGTGCACGGCGTCGGCTTCCGGCTCGGGGCCTGCGGCGGATAGATGGCGCGGCAGGTCAAAGCCAAGTGGCGCCCGAGCCTGACGCAGATCCTTCTCCTGATGATGGGGGCTGTGCTCTTCCTGCCGCTCGCGGGCGTCGGCCTCTTCCGCATCTACGAGAACCATCTCGTCTCAACGACCGAAGGCGAACTGATCGCCCAATCGGCGGCGATCGCGGCGGCGGCAAGCGCGATGCTTGAAACGCAAGCGGGCGCGGAGCCAGCCCCGGCTACATCCTCTTTGCCAGAGCGCACGCTGGAGGCCCGCTATGTCACGCCATTGCTGAGCCTCGGCAGTTCGGCAATCCTTGGCGAACGCCCGGATGCACGGCCCGCGCAAACTCCCGCCACAGCCCGGATGCGCGCGATCGGCCAAGCGCTCGATCCCATCCTTCGGGGGACGCAAGGCGTCACGCTCGCCGGCTTTCGTGTCGTCGATGCGAACGGCACGGTCATCGCGGGACGAGGCGAGATCGGCCAGTCACTTGCTCATATCGCGACCGTTCAGACCGCTCTCGAAGGGCATTATGCCAGCGAGCTCCGCACACGCACGGTCGACAATCCGCAGCCGATCTATTCGATCAGCCGGGGCACCAATGTGCGCGTCTTCACCGCTTTGCCGTTCTTTTTGGACGGCACCGTAGCCGGCGCCGTCTACGCCTCGCGCACACCGAGTAATATCCTGAAGGAGCTTTATCTTCAGCGCGAGCGGGTGGCCTATGCCGGCCTCACCGTCCTTGCTCTCTCACTCGTCATCGGCATCATTTTCGCGCGCGCCATCGGTCTGCCGATCCACGCTCTGACCGCGCGGATGGACCGGATCGGCCATGGCGACCGCAGTGCGATCGCGCCGCTCAAGCGCTATGGCAGCCGGGAGATCGCGAGCCTCGCCGAAGACCTCTTCGACAATGCGGGCAAGCTGTTCGACCGCAAGGACTATATCGAGGCCTTCGCCGCGCACGTCCAGCACGAGATGAAGACCCCGCTGACGGCGATCCGCGGCGCGGCCGAACTCCTCGCCGAGAGTGGGGAGGAGATGGATGCCGGGCGGCGCCGAAAATTCCACGAGAACATCCTCGCCGACACAGTGCGCATGAACCGTCTGCTCGATCGATTGCGCGATCTGGCACGCGCCGAGAACGCGACCAGCGCCGGCAGCACCGATCTTCGCCGCGCGGCGGAAAGCTCGGCGGCCCGGTATCCCGATCTTCGCCTGAGTCTGACCGGCGATGCTGTTCTCCCACTGTCGCCGGAAGCCGTCGGCATCGTACTCGACAATCTGATCGATAACGCCGTCCAGAACGGCGCAGGCAAGGTGGTGATCACCGGAGAAGGTCGGGGCTTCACTGTCGCCGATGACGGCAACGGCATCAGCGCCGGCAATGTCGAAAAGATCTTCGAGCCGTTCTTCACCACGCGCCGTGAGACCGGCGGAACCGGCCTCGGCCTCGCAATCATCGCCGCGCTCCTGCGCTCAAACGACGGATCGATCGAGCTGGTTTCGAGCGCCGAGGGAGCGGCGTTCCGTGTTCGCTTCGACTGACGATCCTCAGAGCAGTGGGGAGACCCACTGGCAGGGCCGCACTGACCGCCGCGCCGGCCAGAGGCTTTAGCGGGATCGTGCCCGAACGGATGCCAGCGCCTCGACGACCATGCGATGGTCCTCGGTCTGGGCAAGACCCGACACAGTCACGGCCGCGACGACGCCGGTGCCTGCGACGCGGATCGGGAAGCTGCCGCCGTGATTGGCATATGCAGCGGTCTCCATTCCGAGCTCCGGTCCCACCGTCTTGCCGGCTTGCTTGAACTGCACGCCGCCCAGCATCGAGGAGCAATGCATGCGCAGGACGAAATTGCTCTTGCGCTGCGCCCAGACATCGTTGTCGGGCGCAGCGCCCGGGAGCGCGACATGAAAGAGCGTGCGGTCGGAGGTGCGGATATCGATGACGATCGGCGCCTTGGCTGAAAGGCCTGCTTCGACAAGGGACATCCCGACTGCGATGGCGGTGTTTTCGTCGAAGGACGGGAAGACGAGATCGGCCTCGTGCTTTTTGAGTTCGTCCTCGGAAGGGAAATCCGTCTTCGCCATGCCTAAGGTTCCTTTTTGTGATGATGATTCAGGCGCTTCTCACGCGGCCGCGGGATGATCTTTCGATCCGGGAAACACTCACGCCGCATCGAGGTTGGGCCCGGGTTCCGATCCATCCGGTTCCGGGCCGCTGGCCGCGCTCGACGGCGCACTCTCTTCGTCGCTGACGATGGTGTCGAAGGCTTCGAGGCCGGCGACGAAGAAGGGCTCACGGCGTCCGAATTTGGTATGATCGGCGACCAGCATTCGCTTCGCGCTCACCTGCATCATGGCCCGCTTGGCAGCGCAGTCCCATTCCTCGCTCGCGGTAACGCCGAAGGCCGTCTCGACGGCGCAAGCTCCCATCACACTTGTCGTCGCACGATAGGAGCGGATCGCCTCCACCGTCGCAGCCCCGCGAAACAGCCGCTGCTCGCCGTCCCATTCACCGCCGAGCATGATCAGTCGCACGTCCTTACGGGCGGAGAGGGCGACCGCGACGTCGAGCGAAAGCGTGATCACGGTGAACGGGCCCGGCGGCAACCGTTTTGCCACCTCCAGCGTCGTCTGGCCTGCATCGATCATCAAGGTCGAGCCCGGCGACAGATGACGCACAGCCTCCTCGCCGATCTTTGCTTTCGCATCCGGAGTGATTTGCCCGCGCACATCGCGCCGCATGCTGGGCACGTCGAGGCTAACGGCGCCGCCATGGGTCTTCTGCAGAAAGCCTTCGCTCGAAAGAGCCTCCAGATCGCGCCGGATCGTGTCGTCCGAAACCGCGAAACGCTGGCCGAGATCACGCACCCTGACCCGCCCCTCGTCGACGAGCAGGGAAAGGATAGTCTTGCGGCGCTGTTCCAGCTTCATGCCGAATTCATAGCCCAGACGCGGGATTACGGCAAGAAACCCGCACAATTCGCCATCGTATTCGGCAAAAAGACCTTTAATCTGCGGGGAATCGGCTTGACTTATGCGGTTATCGTTCGAAAACCTGCATTGAAAAACGCACGGGCTGACGGGCGCAGGGGCGGACGAGAGTCGCCCGACTTGACGCTCGCGGATAGAACGAGAACCAAAGGAACGACGCATGACGGAACTCAATGTCGGCCTCATCGGCTTTGGCCTCGCCGGATCGGTGTTTCACGCGCCGCTGATCGCCGCCGAGCCACGTATGAAGCTCACCGCCGTCAGTACCTCGCGCGATCTTCCGGAGGAGTTCGCTTCTGCCCGCACCTATGCCGACCCGAAGGAACTGATCGCCGATCCCGAGATCGATCTCGTCGCGATCGCCTCGCCGAACCCCAGCCACGCGCCGCTTGCCCGCGCCGCACTCATGGCCGGCAAGCATGTGGTCATCGACAAGCCCTTCGCCATCGACACCCGCGAGGCTCAAGGGCTAATCGATCTCGCCAATCTTCAGGGCCGTCATCTCTCGGTCTTCCAGAACCGGCGCTGGGACGGCAATTTCATCACCGTTCGTGAGCTTCTCGATGAGAGCGCGGTCGGTGAAGTGCGCTATTGCGAGATCCATTTCGACCGCTTCCGAGCCAAGCCCAAGGAAGGTTGGCGGGAAACCGTCGCGCCCGGCTCCGGTGTCCTCTATGATCTCGGACCGCATCTTCTCGATCAGGCCCTCTGCCTGTTCGGCAAGCCGAAATGGCTCTTTGCCGACGTCGCTACCCAGCGCGATGGCGCCAAGGTGGACGACTATTTCCACATCATCCTCGACTATGACCGCACACGCGTCGTCGTCCACGCCTCGACGCTGACGGCCAAGACGGGCCCGCGCCTCATTGCCCACGGCATGAAAGGTAGTCTCTATCAGTACGGGATGGACCAGCAGGAGCCTCAGCTCATCGAGGGCTTAAGGCCCGGCCAGCCCGGCTGGGGCGAGGCGGAGGAGGTCTCCGTGACGATCAGCGACGGCGAGAGCGAGCGCCAGGTCGCGCCGAAGCCGGGCTCTTACGAAAACTTCTATCGAGCCGTCGCCGCCGCGATCCGCGACGGGGCCCCGACGCCGGTCACCCACGACGAGGCGTACACTCTGATGACAATGCTCGAAGCCGCCCGCCGCAGCGCCGAAGAAGGTCGCAAGATCGCGATCCTCTGAGGCGGCGATACCGGTTCCGACATCACGAGGGGAGAGGTTTCCGGCAAGAGAGCCGCTCCCATTTGTCACGGCGTTTCAGTCAAACTGGCGGTGAACCGAAGCGGTTTCGAGTGAAATCCGGTCGCCCGGCAGGCTCGGATCGGCTATGGACTGGCTGCAATCTGAAAGGGAGACGCCAGATCCGATGAAGCCGCCGGTCGAGCGTAGACGGGTCACGATCCTCGATGTTGCGCGGGAGGCGGGGGTTTCGAAGTCTTCGGTCTCGCTCGTCCTGCGCGGCTCGCCGGCGGTGAGTGCGGAGACCAAGGAGTGTGTTCGGGCGGCCGCGCAAACTCTCGGATATATCTACAATCGCGGCGCGGCTTCGCTCAGGATGGCGCAGAGCCGGTTCGTTGCGCTGGTCATTCCCGATCTCACCAATCCTTTCTTCGCCCAGCTCGCCGTTGCGGTGGAGGCGGCGCTCTCGGAGAAGGATTACGTACCGCTGCTGGCCAATACGGGCGACGACCGCAAGCGGCAGACCGACGTCCTGCGCACGATGCGCGAATACGGCGTTGCCGGCGTGATCATGAGCCCTGCGCACGGAACGGCCTATGCAGAGATCGCAGGGCTCGGCATTCCGGCTGTCGGCGTCATGCGGCGGCTGACGGACGGTCTCTCCGACGAGCTTCCCTATATCGGGCCGGACAATACGGCCGGCGCGCGCGCCCTGACGCGCTATCTGATCGAACTTGGCCATCGCAGACTCGCCTTTCTCGGCGGCTACCAGGACATGTCGACGCTCGGCGAACGCTTGAGAGGTTTTCAGGAAGCGCTGGCGGAAGTGGGGCTTGATCCGGAGGCAGCCCCGATTCATGAGAGCCTCCCCTCCCGCGCCGGCGGGCAGGACGCGGCGCTTCGAGCGATTGCGAGGGATGCGGCCGAGCGGCCTACGGCTCTGGTCGCCTATAACGACGTGGTCGCCTTCGGGGCAAACCGGGTGCTCGTCGATGCGGGGCTTCGGGCTGGGCGGGATATGGCGCTGACGGGCTTCGACGACGTCGCCGAAGCGAGCCACAACGCGCCGCCGCTCACCACCGTCGATGTCGGGATCGACCGTCTTGGCCGGATCGCGGCAGAGGCTTTGGTCGCCCGGATCGAGGGTGCGGAGACTGCGGCCGAGACAATCGTACCGGTGGAGCTGAAGGTGCGGGAATCGAGCGGGCCAAGGCTCGGCGGCGCGGGTTTGTCAGACGCGGCGGAGAAGGGAAACCTGCACGCCCTATCGGGTCCTTTACGCTGAAAGCGCCTCCCCTGAAAGTGTATCTCCCGATGGTATCTTCCCGAAACCAGCCGGTCGTATCGATGCGAACCATAGTGCCAGTTGGTGCGTGCGGAGCCAGTGCCTCTCGACCCCGCGAGAGATCATTTCGCAGCAGTCGCCGAGGAGCAGCTTGACCAAAACCCGACAATCGGAGAGCTCTCCGTCGTACTCAAAGATAGATAGCGCGGCGGCCCACGCATTCCGACCGGCTAACGAAACCGTAACTGGTATTGCGTCGGTCCGGCGCTCATATCTGCGCTACGAAAATTTCGATACGTATATGAGGACCGCCCGTTGATCGCTGCGACCCTGCGCCGAACCCTCGTTCCCGCTCTTGCCCTTTCCGTCGCCTTTGCGCCGGGCGCTTTCGCGCAGAGTGGGCAGTCCGGGACCGAAACCGCCCAGACCGAGACAACGACCTCCGATGCTCAGGACGTCGCGATCCCGGAAAAGCGGGTGACGAGTTTCACCCTCGACAACGGGCTTCAGGTGGTCGTCCTGCCGGACCGGCGGGCGCCGGTGGTCACGCAGATGATCTACTATAAGGTCGGCGCAGCGGACGAGGCGCCGGGTGAAAGCGGCGTTGCCCACTTCCTCGAACATCTGATGTTCAAGGGCACCAAGAAATATCCCGAGGGCGAGTTTTCACAGAAGGTCGCGGAAGTGGGTGGCCAGGAAAACGCCTTCACCACGGACGATTACACCGGCTATTATCAGCAGGTCGCCTCCGATCAGCTCGAGATGATCATGACCTACGAGGCGGACCGGATGAGCAATCTGGTGCTGACCGACGAGGTGGTTCTGCCCGAGCGCGACGTGATCCTGGAAGAGCGCCGGATGCGTGTCGGCAACGAGCCGGGCTCGCAGCTGGCCGAGATCGTGCAGGCGACGCTTTACGCCAATTCGCCTTATGGCACGCCGGTGATCGGCTGGGAGAACGAGATCTCCTCCCTGACGCGCGAAGATGCGATCGCCTTCTACGACAAATATTACACGCCCTCGAACGCGATCCTCCTGATCGCCGGCGACGTGACGGTCGACGAGGTGCGCGAGCTGGCCGAGAAGACCTATGGCCAGATCGAGCAGCGCGCCGATGTAGGCGAGCGCGAGCGCCCGATTGAGCCCGAGCCGCGGGCTGAACGCACCGTGACCCTCCGCGATGCCCGGGTGACCCAGCCTTCCTTCAACACCTCCTATCTCGTGCCGTCCGAGACGACGGCCGACGAGGGGGAAGCGGCGGCCCTGGACGTTCTATCCGACGTGCTCGGCGGCGGAACGACCAGCCGGCTCTATCGCGACCTCATCGTCGAGAAGGGCATCGCAGCCGGGGCCGGAGCCTATTATCGGAACTCGGCTCTCGAAGAGGGCGTCTTCGTTGTCTACGGCACGCCGCGCGGCGGTGCGAGTCTCGATGCGGTCGAAGATGCGGTGAAGGCCGAAATCGACGAACTCATCGAGAACGGCATCACCGAGGAAGAGCTGGAACGGGCGAAGAACCGGGTTCGCAAAGGCGTCATTTTTCTGCGCGACAGCCAGACAGCAATGGCACAGCGCTACGCCACGGCACTCGCGACGGGTCGCACGATCGAGGATGTCGAGGCCTGGCCGGAGCGGATCGAGGCGGTGACCGTCGAGGATGTGCAGGCCGTCGCCAAGAAATATCTCCAGTCGCAGCGCTCGGTGACCGGCTATCTTCTGCCCGAGAAGACGGAAAGCGCGGAAGCCGCGACGCCGGAGAATACGACGGGCACTGAGGATTCCTCTGCCGCGCAACCATCTTCCACGCCGGCGGCGCCGGCTGAAGAGGGCGCGGTTGAAGAGAGCCCCTCCTGACGCGCTTAGCCCTGCGGACTGCCCTTGAGAGC
This sequence comes from Fulvimarina thalattae, assembly GCF_040239565.1. Classification (NCBI taxonomy): domain Bacteria; kingdom Pseudomonadati; phylum Pseudomonadota; class Alphaproteobacteria; order Hyphomicrobiales; family Aurantimonadaceae; genus Fulvimarina; species Fulvimarina thalattae. Next base: position 135,959 of record NZ_JBEHWS010000006.1, on the reverse strand, counting down.
AGTGCGCGCGTTTCGTTCACCTGAGATACGACCATTCCCGGATGGGACCCGAATGATGACATTCTTCAAGACCTCTTCCATCGCGGGCGCGGCGGCTATCGCCTTCTCGCTCGTTCTGCCCGCCACCGCCGAAGCCGTCGATATCCAGAAGGTGACGAGCGAGGGCGGCATCGAGGCGCTTCTCGTCGAGGATCACACCAATCCCCTGATCGCGATGGAGTTTGCCTTCAAAGGCGCGGGCTCCGTGCAGGATCCGGACGGCAAAGCCGGCCTCGCCAATCTCCTTTCCGGCCTTCTGGATGAGGGCGCGGGTGATATCGAAAGTGCCGAATTTCAGCAAAAGCTCGACGATCTCGGCGTGTCGCTGAGCTTCGAAGCGAGCCGCGACGAGTTCAAGGGCTCGATCAACGCGATCACCGAGTTCTCGGGCGAGGCCTTCGATCTTACCAATCTGGCGCTCACCCAGCCGCGCTTCGACGAGGAACCGGTTTCGCGCATTCGTGGACAGATCGCGACGGGTATCCGCGCCGACGAGAACGATCCCGGCGAACTTGCATCGAAGGCGTTCAGCGAGACCCTCTTTCCGGACCACCCTTACGGCCGCGAAAGCAAGGGCACGATCGAAAGCCTCGAAGGGATCGAGGCGATTGATCTCGACCGCTTCGTCGACGAAAAGTTCGCCAAGGACAATCTCATCGTCGGCGTTGTCGGCGACATCACGCCGGAGCGGTTGAAGAGCGTTCTCGATCAGGTGTTCGGTGACCTGCCGGAGACGGCGCAGCTCGAGGAGGTCGCCGATATCCAGCCGGAGTTCGGAGAGCGGGTCGCGATCGACCTCGCCGTGCCCCAGACGACCATCCAGTTCGCGCTGCCGGGCGTCAAACGCGACGATCCGGAATTCTTTGCAGCCTATCTCATGAACCACGTGCTGGGCGGCGGTTCTTTCACCTCGCGGCTCTATGAGGAAATTCGCGAAAAACGCGGGCTTGCCTATGGAGCGGGTTCCTGGCTTGCAAGCTACGAGCATGCGGCTGTCCTCGGCGCCTCCACGGCGACGCGCGCCGATGCCGCCGAAGAGAGCATCCGCATCATCCGCGAAGAGCTCAAGCGCATGGCGGAAGAGGGACCGACGGACGAGGAGCTCGCCAAGGCAAAGACCTACGTGAAGGGCTCCTACGCCGTGCGCAATCTCGACTCTTCCGGCTCCATTGCCAGCACACTGGTCGGTATCCAGCTTGACGATCTCGGTATGGATTATATCGATACGCGGCAGGATCAGATCGACGCGGTGACCATGGATCAGGTGAAGGCAGCAGCGCAGAAACTGCTCTCGGTCGAGCCGACGGTGATCACCGTCGGTCCCGCCGGAGCCTGACGCAAACCATGGCGCGCATCGGTCTTGCCCTCGGCGGCGGCGGTGCGCGCGGTATTGCGCATATTCATGTTCTCGCAGCCTTCGACGAGCTGGGCCTGAAGCCTGTCCGGGTCGTCGGGTCGTCGATCGGCGCGATCATAGGTGCCGGCTATTGCTCGGGCCTCGATGCGCGGGAAATCGCCGAATTCATGGTCGGCTCCTTCGCCCATCGTCGGGATATCGTCGCCAAGCTCTGGCAGACGCGACCGGCAAGCCTGCGCGACTTCCTCGACGATGGCGGTTTTCGTATCGGCCAGTTGAACGTCGAACGCATCGTGGCGGCTTTCCTGCCGGCGCAGGTGCCGAAGACCTTCGACAAGCTTGAACTTCCGCTCGGCGTCATGGCGACGGACTATTACCGCCGCCTGGAATGCGAACTCGATACGGGCGAAATCGTCTCGGCGCTCGCGGCGTCGTCCGCGCTGCCGGCAATCTTCCGGCCTGTGCGCCGGGAGGGGCGCATCCTCGTGGATGGCGGCATCTACAATCCGCTGCCTTACGACCGGCTGAAGGGCCGCTGCGAGGTCACCGTCGCGGTCGACGTGAATGGTGGTCCGGAAGGCGATCCCAGTATCGTGCCGGCGACGATGGAGGCGATGATCGGCTCCTCCCAGCTGATGATGCAGTCGGTGATCGATCTGAAGGTTCGTTCCGACCCACCGAGCATCCTCGTCCGCCCCCGCGTCTCGCCCTATAGGGTACTCGATTTCTTGAAAGCTCAGGAGATTCTGGATGCGACCAGCCCGATCAAGGACGATGTGAAGCGAGCTATCGAGAATGCGGTGGCGACCGAAGAGACCGGCATCGAAACGGGCGCCTTCATAGAGGTCATCGGCACCGACCGGTCCGGTGTGCAGCACGAGAACTCCGCCATCGCGCGGTAGGCTCGCAGAAACAACTTCCTGACCGGCCGATTTATCGCGGCGTCGTCTCCTCGAGAAAGCGCATCAGGCCCGTCTCTTCCTGATTGAGACCTTTTCGCAGGCGACCTTTCATCAGGTCGGGCGACAGCGTGCCATCCTCGTAAGCCGAGACGATGCGGGGGTGGACGTAGGACGAGCGGGCGACCGCCGGCGTGTTGCGGAGCCGCTCGGAGACCGACCGCATGGCGGCGGCAACTGCCTTCTTGCGCTTGGTCTCGCTCTCGGCCTCCAGCGCCTTGTCGTCCGTACAGAGAAAACGCAGCGCCTCGACCGAGCCGTGAAAGGTGCGAAAGTCCTTGGCCGAGATGCGCTTGCCGGAGGCGTCCCGCATGTAGGTGTTGAGGACACCGGCGGTCATCGTGCGGCTCTTGCGATTCTTGCCGGGGAACTTGAAAAGGCGCGAGCCTTGGCCCTTGCGTACGTTTTCGAGATTCTTCACCAGCGGCTTTTCCCGGATTTCGATCTCATGCTCCTTGCCGGATTTTCCCGTGAACTTGAGCTTGGCGACGCGGTTCTTCGAAATGCGCAGGTTCTTGCGGCGGAGGGAGGCGACGCCCCGCCCGCCGTCGGCGGCGTATTTCTCATGACCGGGCCGCATGGCGGCGAGATCGACTAGGCGGGTCGCGGTCGCTGCGGCAAAGCGCTTGTCGCGCTTGCGCCGCTTCATGTCCCGGGAAACGACGGTTCTCAGCTTGGGAAGGGCGCGTCCGAAGCGCATGAGACGTTCCGCCTTCACGGCGTTCCGCACATCCACCCACCGGTCGTGATAGCGGTATTGCAGCCGGCCTTTCTCGTCCCGCCCGATCGCCTGGATATGGCCGTTGCCGTCGATGCAGATGCGAACATCCTCCCAAGCCGGCGGCAGCACGAGCTCGTCGATCCTCTGCTTGAGCCGTTCGTCGGCGACGTCCTCACCTGAAAGGAAGCATATGCGATGGCCGTCGTCGAGCTTCTGCCGCTCGATCTCGAAGCTTTCGGGATCGACGATGGAAAGGCCGACGATTTCGGCGTGATGGGCGAGGCGAGGATTCATGGAGCGCGTTGCGGCCATCTCTGAAAGGTCGAAAACGAGACTCCAAACCCTGCGCAGAGCCGCGGGTTCCGGAACGCTACCAAATGCCGCGTCGGTTTCCGCAGGTCACTGAAGTGGCAGTTGCGACAAAGCGCTCATGTTTGGGAACGATGGCCCACGATCCAAGCTTTCATGCCTCAGTACCAACGAGAGGCATCGAGCAATGGTCGCATTTCAGAAGGGGCAATACGTTGCGTGGAATTGGGGCAATGGCACCGCCAAGGGCAAGGTGCAGGACCACTGGGCCGAAGAGGTCACCAAGACGATCGATGGCAGCGAGATCACCCGCAAGGGCGAAGAGGGCAACGAGGCCTATCTGATCGAGCAGGACGATGGATCGAAGGTGCTGAAGCTCGCTTCGGAACTGCACAAGCCCGACGATTGATGCGCGCACGCCGCGCGCGCCTAATTCCGCTCCTCGAAGGCGGTCGTCTCCGCTGTCCGAGCTCGGGAAAGCTTATCGTTTCTTGTCGACCGGTTTGCGCTTGAGCCTGCACACTTTCGTCTTTGAACCGTCGCGGTTCTGCCGGATCACGCATCCGGCCTTCTTCGGCTGGTTTTCGTAGATGTAGTACTCGCCGCGGCGTTCGCGCGTGAAGGTCTGGTTCGACACGTCATGTCCTCCGATGCGGACATTGTCGCCGAACCGAACCTCCGCCATTGCCGTCTGCGCAAAGGCGAAGTTGGCCAAAAGTACCGCGGCGATCGCGAGCGTGAAAATGCGGTTCATAGTCGGGGACTCATCGTGCGTTATGCGTGTTCGGGTAGCGGATGACAGGAGAACGCGGCGGAACATTGTTCGCTGACCGCATAATGCGGTCTACGCCTTTAAGAGATAAAGGCGCAAAGCCTGATGCAGTCGTTTCTTTTCGAAACGCGCCAGATTGCCGAAACTCCAGTCTCCGCTGTTTACGCGCCGTTTTTTAACGTCGGGCCTGTTTCCGGAAACTGAGACGGCGGCCACGGAATGGGCGGCCCCGCCGCCGCCGCCGGGGTGCGGTATCGTCGATGACGTCGTCCTGATCCTCCGATCCGTCGCCGGCGTTCTCTACGGCCTGGAGCGCGGCGTGGGGCTCGACGAGTGGCTCGGGTTTCACAGCCTGAGTCATCACCATGTCCGCCCCGGCGGTGGTGCCTTCGGACTCCTGCAGTTTGAGACGTTTGGCGTCCCGGCTCCGGACGTCCGCGATGATCCGCCGCGCCAGCTGGTCTTCGACCCCGAGCGAGGTGAGGGTCGCGCCGCCGAAGGCAAGGGCGGACTCCACCGTTTCGCGGATTTCGTAGTCGACGCCGCGGGCCCTGAGGGCGAGAGCGTGGTTGCGGTCATAGGCGCGCACATAGAGCTTCACGTTCGGAAACTCCTCGCGAATGAGATCGACGACGCGATTGGTCGTTTCCTGCTTGTTCGTGCAGATCGCGACGATCTTGGCGCGGCGGATACCGGCCGCTTCCAGCACATCCTTGCGCATGCCCGAACCGAAGAAAATGCGGAAGCCGAACTTGGTCGCTGTTCGAATGCGCTCGGCCGACGAATCGAGGATCGTCACGTCCCGGCCGCTCGACAGGAGAACCTGCGCCACCATCTGGCCGAAGCGGGAAAAGCCGATGAGGAGGACGTCGGACCCGGCGCCCTCGAAGTCCTCGTCCATCTCCTCCTCCTCCTCGTCCTCACCCCGACTGAGGGCGAGTTTGGCAAGGTAAGTGGAGAGAGGGGTCAGCGCCATCGAAAGGGTCGTGACGGCGATCAGGAGCGAGGAGATTTCGGCAGAGACAATACTGTCTGCCGCAGCGGCCGAGAAGATCACGAAACCGAATTCGCCGGCCTGCGATAGAAGCCCCGAGACCCGAATGGCGCTGTCATGGCCTTCGCCGAAAAGGCGCGAAAGGCCGTAGAGCAGCCCAGCTTTGCTGATCATCAGGGCCGGCGCGGCGAGGAGTATGATCATCCAGTCGTCGATCAGGACCCCGAGGTCGATCGAAAGGCCGACACCGATGAAGAAGAGGCCGAGAAGCAGGCCGCGAAACGGCTCGATATTGGCTTCGAGCTCGTGGCGATAGGAGGATTCGGCCAGAAGCACGCCGGCGATGAAGGCTCCCATGGCCATGGAGAAGCCGGCCGCCGCCATCAGCATGGCCGATCCGAGGACCACGAAGAGCGCCGCGCCCAGCATCACCTCGCGCGCACCGGCCGAGGCCATGATGCGGAAGAGCGGATTGAGCAGGAACCGGCCGCCGACAATCAGGCCGACGACGGCTCCGACCGAGATCGCGATCTGGGTGATGTTGATCTCGGTATCGGAGGAATAGGGTGCGAGGAACGGGATGATTGCGAGGATGGGTACGACAGCGAGGTCCTGAAACAGCAGGACCGAGAAAGCAGACTGACCATGCCGCGTATTGGTTTCGCCCTGCTCCTCGAGAATCTGAAGGCCGAAAGCGGTCGAGGACAGTGCGAAGCCGAAACCGATGACGATCGCGGCGGGTATCTCGAAACCGAGGAGATAGGCGACGACGCCGATGCCGAGCGCGGTGACCATAACCTGCGCGGCGCCAAGGCCGAAAATCTGCCGGCGCAACGACCAGAGCCGGGAGAGCTTCAGTTCGAGGCCGATGATGAAGAGCAGGAAGACGACGCCGAGTTCGCCGATATGGAGAATTTCCTCCCCGTCGCGGATCAGTCCCAGAAGGGGGCCCATCGCGATGCCGGCCATGAGATAGCCGAGCACGGTCCCGAGCCCGATCCGCTTGAACAGCGTACCGGCGACGATGCCGCCGCCCAAAAGCAGGATGATCTCAAGGAAATAGCTGCTTGCGTGTTCCAAAACTCGTCCATCGATTCGAGGGGTCACCGTTTATTCTAGTATTGCTCGCCGAAAAACGCGAAGCCTTGATGGCAGAGGGCCCGGACAATAAATGCGGATGAACGACCTCACGACGGATCGCATTTTCATGGACCAGAACACGACGCGGCTCTTGAACGTCGCCGAACGCCTGCTCGAACGGGTAAAACAGGCGGGCGCGGACGCTGCCGACGTCGCGGTGGCCACCGCGACCAGCAAGGGCGTAGACGTGCGTCTTGGCAAAGTCGAGGAGACGGAGAGTTCGGAGACCGAGAGCGTCTCGCTGCGGGTCTTCGTGGGTAATCGCGTCGCCAGTGTTTCGGGTGATACACGCTCCGATCTCTCGATGCTCGCCGAGCGGGCGGTCGCAATGGCGAAGGTTTCGCCGCCCGACGAGTTCGCCAGCCTCGCCGATCCCGAGCGGCTCGCAAAGGACATGATCGATCTCGACCAGTTCGATCCGACCGAACTCGCCTCTGACCAGCTGCGCGACGCAGCGCTTGCCATGGAAGATGCCGCGCGCGCCGTGCCGGGCGTCACCAATTCGGGGGGCGCAAGTGCCGGGTCGGGCAGCGTAAGCCTCGTTCTGGCGACCACGACCGGCTTTCGCGGACATCGTACGCGCACCTCCTTCTCGCGATCTGTCAGCGTCGTTGGCGGCGAAGGGACGCGCATGCAGCGCGACTACGACTTCGACAGCCGCCTCCATTATGGCGATCTCGACGCCCCCGAGGCGATCGGCCTGCGGGCGGGTGAGCGTGTGGTCAAACGGCTCGATCCCGGCGGCATGCCGACCGGTCGGCTGCCTATCGTCTTCGATCCCCGCGTTTCGCGCGGGCTGATCGCGAGTCTCGTCTCCGCTATCAACGGCGCGGCGATCGCGCGCGGTACGAGCTTCCTGAAGTGCAAAATGGGCGAACAGGTTCTGCCCGAGGCGATGACGCTGACTGACGAGCCGACCCTGAAACGCCGACCGGGTTCGAAGCCCTTCGACGGGGAGGGTATCGCCGGCGAACCGCTGACGCTGGTCGAGAACGGCATCCTGAAGACCTGGCTGCTCGACACGGCCACCGCGAAAGAACTCGGCCTTCAAACCAATGGTCGCGCATCTCGTTCCGGTGCAGGGCTCTCGCCGTCCGCAACCAACGTCATTCTGACGCCCGGCGCGATGTCGCCGGAAGAGCTGATCGCCGATACCGGCACCGGCCTCTACGTGGACGAGATGATCGGCCACGGCGCCAATCTTGTGACTGGCGACTACAGTCGCGGCGCTTCCGGCTTCCTTATCGAGAACGGCAAGCTGACGCGGCCCGTCTCCGAGATCACGATCGCGGGCAATCTCAAGGACATGCTCCTTTCGCTCACCGCCGCCGACGATCTCGACACGCGATTTTCCGTCGTCGCACCCACCCTGCGCGTTGCGCAGATGACGATCGCGGGGCGCTGACGAACACCGTGGACCAGTCCCTTCCTTCCGAAGACACCGAACTGGAACTTCTCGAAAACGCGGCACGCGAAGCGGGTCGTGTCGCCATGTCCTATTTCGGCAAGGACCCGGAAATCTGGTGGAAGGAAAACAACTCGCCGGTTTCGGAAGGCGACTACGCCGTAGATCGCTATCTGAAGAAGACGCTGCTCGAAGCGCGTAACGATTATGGCTGGGTCTCGGAGGAGAGCGTTCTGGACGGTTCGGCGTCGACCACCCATGAAGACCGTTTCTTCGTGGTCGATCCGATCGACGGTACCCGCGCTTATCTGCGAGGCGAAGCGACATGGTGCGTGTCGATCGCGCTGATTTCCGGCAATCGGCCGCTTGCGGGCGCGATCTATGCGCCGGTTCCGAACGAGATGTTCACGGTGACGCGCTCCGGCCATGCCAGGCTCGATGGCGATCATCTTCTGACGGACAATCAGCTGAACGAGCGGCTGGCGATCGCGATGCCGGACAAATTCCGCGCGGCCTATTCGCGTCTCGATCGTTCCGGGCAGAGGCCGGTCGATGCCCATCGCGGTGTGCCCTCGCTCGCCTACCGGCTCTGTCAGGTCGCGGCCGGGCGGCTCGACGCGACTTTGATCCGCCCACGTGCGCACGACTGGGATGTCGCGGCCGGCGATCTGCTTCTGGAAAAAGCGAATGCCGCGCTCGCCAAAGGGGACGGTGCTCCCATCCTTTACACACGTCTTCCGAAACGGCATGGACTTCTCGTGGCAGCCTCGAACGCGGCGATGGCTGATGCCCGCGCTCTCGCGGATGCGGTGATGTGAGAATGTCGCTAAATCGCCTTAACGGCTGGCGATAGACGCGGCGACCGCGATAGTGTCCGCCGGACGAAACGCAAACATGGCGAGCAGATCTCATGGACGAGCAGAAACCAAAGCAATTGCTTCACCTCGTATTCGGCGGCGAGCTGGACGATCTTCAGTCGGTGAACTTCAAGGACCTCAACGACCTCGATATCGTCGGTATCTTTCCCGATTATTCGAGCGCCCTTTCGGCGTGGCGCTCCAAGGCCCAGCAGACGGTCGACAATGCGGCCATGCGCTATTTCATCGTTCACATGCACCGGCTGCTGACCCCGGAACGCACCTGACCGCGGCCGGAACCGGGACGAAGATCATGGACGAGGGAGTCGGCGAGATCGCAAAGCCGCGCGTGAAGAATCCGCCAGGGAGCGGGCTCGCAAAGCGCGTGCGCAGATTTCGCCGCAAGACCTTCAAGTCCATCGGTCGCTCCAAACTGGTCAACTGGTTTGCGGGAACCCTGATTTACCGGCTCATGCGCTTCGTCGAGCGCACGCAGAAACCGGCGACCGATTTCGAGGCGGCCCGGGCGCGGATTTTCGAGCATCATCCGGCGATTGTCGGCATGTGGCATGGCCAGCATCTTCTGGCGCCGATCTTCCGGCCGGTCGAACTGCCCTATGTCGCGCTTCTGTCGCGTAATGCCGATGCGGAGATCAACGCGCAGGTCGTCACCCGTTTCGGAATCGACACCGTGCGCGGCTCGGGCGGACGCGAGGGCGGCACGAAGTCGGACAAGGGCGGTGCTCGGGCGGTGATCGCTCTGCGCAAGGCTCTCAAATCCGGCTACGGTGTCTGCATGATCGCTGACGTGCCCAAGGGCGTACCGCGCGATGCCGGTTACGGTATCGTGACGCTGGCGCGCATTTCCGGCCGGCCGATCCTGCCGAGCGCTGCCGTCACGAGCCGGCGCCGGGTCGTCGCATCCTCCTGGGATAAGACGACGCTGCCGCTGCCGTTCGGCCGCATGGCGGTCGTCGTGGGCGAGCCGATCCACGTGCCGGCCGATGCCGACGAGGCTCTGCTCGAGGAAAAGCGCATCGAGGTGACGAAGGCGATCGAAGCCGCCAACGAACAGGCGATCCGGAGCGTGAGCGCGGCATGAACGCAGGCAAGGCACGTGCGGCCCTTTCGGCATACAAGCTCATCGGCTCAATCGTTTCGCCGGTGCTTCACCCCTATCTCGCCTATCGCACCCGGCAGGGAAAGGAAGACGGCATCCGCAAGCGCGAGCGCTTCGGCTATGCCGGCGCCGAGCGGCCCGAAGGCGTGCCGCTGGTCTGGATTCATGCCGCGAGCGTGGGAGAGACCCTTGCCGTCGCGCCGATCGCACGGCATATCGCGGCGGACGGGCTCTCGGTGCTGATGACGACCGGAACGCGCACCTCGGCCGATATCGTCGAAAAGCGCCTCTCTGATTGCGTTATCCACCAATACGTGCCGCTCGATGTGAAGTCGGCTGTCCGGCGCTTTCTCGACCACTGGCAACCCGACCTCGCGCTCTTTGCCGAGAGCGAACTCTGGCCGATGACGTTGCGCCAACTCTCCGAGCGCAACGTGCCGCAGGTCCTCGTCAATGCGCGCCTTTCCGACCGCTCTTTCGAGCGCTGGAAGAAGGCCCACTGGTTCGCCGAGGCGCTGATCGAGAATTTTGCGCTGATTGTCGCGCAGTCGGAGATCGATGCCGAGCGTTATCGCCTGCTCGGGGCGGGTTCGGTGAGTGTTGCAGGTAATCTCAAGGCCGACTCCGAAGCTCCGAGCGCCGATCAGGATGCCCTTTCGGAGCTTTGGGGGGCGATCGGGAGTCGCCCTGTCTGGGCCGCGTTGTCGACCCATGCCGGCGAGGAACTGGCCGCGGCGGCCTGCCATATCGGGCTGAAGCGCAGGCACAAAGGCCTCCTCACGGTCATCGTGCCGCGCCATGCCGATCGCGGCAACGAAATTGCCGAAAACCTGCGCTCGACCGGGCTTCGTGTCGTCCAGCGCTCGATGGGCGAGGTGCCGACCGATGCGACGGATATCTTCCTCGGCGATACGATGGGCGAGATGGGGCTTTATCTGAGGCTTTCCGATATCGCTTTCATCGGCAAGTCGTTGACGGGGGAGGGAGGGCAGAACCCGATGGAGCCCGCCGTTCTCGGCTGCGCAGTCCTTTCCGGCCGCTACGTGCAGAATTTCCGGGACGTCTACCAGCGTCTTCTGGAGGATGGCGCTTGCGCCATTGTCAAGGACGAGGCGGGCCTGACCCGCGAGGTCGATGCGCTTCTCGGCGATCCCGATCGGCGGGCTGCCATGGGAGCGGCAGGCAAGGAGAGCGTTGCCTCCATGCGCGGCGCGCAGGAGCGCACAATGAAAGCGCTATCGCCCTATCTCAATCCCCTGCGGCTCGCGATCAGCCTGGAAAAACGTTCGCAGAACGGGCGTGCATCGTGAAAGCACCGGCGTTCTGGTGGCAGGCTCCCTCTACGGCATCGACCCTTCTTTCGCCGCTCGGCTATCTCTATGGGCGGATCGCCGCGCGCAATCTGAAGAACGGCAAGCGCGTGTCGTTGCCCATTCCCGTCATCTGCGTCGGCAATCTCACCGTGGGCGGCGCCGGCAAGACGCCGACGGCACTCGCGCTTGCCGAGGCAGCCAAGGCGCTCGGCCGCAAACCGGGTTTCGTCTCGCGCGGCTATGGGAGGCGAGGCCGCAAGCCATTGCTGGTCGATCCAGATAACCACAAGGCCGAGACGACGGGAGACGAGCCGCTGCTTCTTGCCGCGACGGCGCCGACAGCGGTCTGCGCGAACCGCCAGAAGGCAGCCAACCTCCTGATCGAAGATGCGGGCTGCGACTTCGTCATCATGGACGATGGTTTTCAGAGCGCCCAGCTTCAGAGCGACTATGCGCTTCTCGCGGTCGATGCGCGGCGTGGCCTCGGAAATTGGGAGGTGTTTCCCGCCGGCCCCTTGCGCGCGCCACTGAAGACACAGTTCGCCTATCCGTCATCGGTCCTGCTGATCGGCTCTGGCGAGGCGGGTGCGGCGGTCGTCAGCGAAGCCGCACGGTCGAACCATGCGGTGCATCGCGCCCATCTGGTGGCCGAGGATGGCGAACGGCTTTCCGGCATGCGGGTCCTCGCCTTTGCCGGGATCGGCGATCCGCAGAAATTCGTCGAGAGCCTCAAGGCCTGCGGCGCTAAGGTGGAGCGCAGCCGCGCCTTTCCGGATCATCACCGCTATACGGCCGAGGATATTTCCTCGCTTTCCGGTGAGGCCTGGAAGAGCGGGCTGCAACTGGTGACGACCGCGAAGGATGCTGCACGTCTTCGCACCGGCGACGAGGCGGCCCGGCTGTTCCTTAAGGAATGCGAGGTGCTCGAGGTGGCTCTCACCTTTGACGGCGAAACCACGGCGCGATCGATTGTAAAGCAGGCGCTGGCTGAGTTTCACCGCCGTCGCTACGGCGTTTGAGCGTCGAGAAACGAGGCGCTCAGGCCGTGCCGGCGCGAACCTGCTTTTCCCGCTCGAAGACGGCGTCGGCGTCGCGATAGGCTTCCTGGCGTTCGACGCTCCAGTATTTCAGGAGGTCGAGCGGGATCGCCTCGTGGGTGACAGCACAGCGCACATATGCGCCGGACCGCACGACCTGAAAATCGGGCGTTCCATATTTCAGCTTGGCTTCGCCGCCGTCCATGCGGTTCATCGAAGAACTCCGTTGCCTGTCATCGGACACGAGAGGCGCTAACGCCTTTTGCTGATGAAGGCAAATGGCGTAGCGCCGCATGGAGGCAGGGGCGCATTCGTATTGCGGTCGATCGGTTTCGAAATGCCGACGTCTACCATTGCCGCGCTCCGGTTCCCATCTTGCCTATCGAACCATGAAAACGACGAGCGGGCTGAAAGGGACGAAGCGAGGTGGAAGTGTTCGGAGATATCGGGCTCCTGGCCGGCGGTCTCGTTCTTCTTTTTCTGGGCGGTGAAGGTCTCGTCCGCGGCAGCACCGCGATCGCCGAGCGCTCCGGCTTCTCGCGGCTCGTCGTCGGGCTGGTGATCGTCGGCTTCGGCACGAGCTCGCCTGAGCTTCTCGTGTCGGTGCAGGCAGCACTCGGCGGCGCGCCGGACATCGCGATCGGCAATGTCGTCGGGTCGAACATCGCCAATATCCTGCTCATCGTCGGGATTTCGGCGGCAATGGTGCCGCTTATCAACGACGATCCGGCGATCCGACGCGATCTTCTCGTAATGCTCGCAGCCTCGGCGCTGCTGGTTCTGATTTTCCAGGTCGGCATGATCGGGCGCGTTGCCGGAGCCGCGATGTTCGCCGTGCTTCTCGTGTACCTGTCGATGAGCTATCTCGCCGAGAGACGCCGGCTTGCAAGTGCTGCGAGCGAAGACGCCACCGTCGCCGCGCCCAAGATGAAGCCGCTGATCTCGATCGTCGCGGTCGTCGCCGGTATCCTGATGCTGGTTCTCGGCGCGCGTCTGATGGTTGATGGAGCGACGTCGCTCGCACGCCATCTCGGCATTTCCGAAGCCGTGATCGGGCTGACCATCGTTGCGATCGGCACCTCGCTGCCCGAGCTTGCCACCGCGATCATCGCTGCGCGCAAGCGCGAGGTCGACGTCATCCTCGGCAATGTCGTCGGCTCGAACATCTTCAACATTCTCTGTATTCTCGGCATAACGGCGATGATCGAGCCGATCGGCGTCGCGGAGCGCTTCGCCCTGATCGACGGACCGCTGATGCTGGCGTTGTCTTTCGCGAGCGTCGCGGTCCTCTTTGGGTATCGGCGGGTCGGCCGGCGGGCGGGGGCTGCGATGCTCGTGCTCTATGCCGTCTATATCGGGGCGCAGAACGCGGTTTGAGGCCGTTCGCTACCGGCCGAAAAGGGCTTCGAGATCGGATCGCTTCAGCTCGATGAAGGTCGGGCGGCCGTGATTGCAGGTGCCCGAACCCGGCGTCGTCTCCATCTCCCGCAGGAGCGCGTTCATCTCGTCGGGCTTCAGGCGCCGGCCAGTGCGTACCGAGCCGTGGCAGGCGATGGTCGCGGCGACATAGTCGATCCGCGACCGGACACTGTCGCCGGTGCCGAATTCGGCGAGTTCCTCGGCAAGGTCCTTCACCAGCCGCTTGACGTCGCACTGGCCGAGGATCGCGGGGGTCTCGCGCACCGCGATCGCGCCGGGGCCGAAACGTTCGAGATGAAGGCCAAGCGCGGAAAGCCCGTCCGAGGCTTCGGCGAGGCGGTCGGCGTCGTCTTCCGAAAGGTCGACGATCTCTGGGATGAGCAGCATCTGCGAGGCGATCTGCTTTCCGTGGAGCGCGGCTTTCAGGCGTTCGTAGACGAGGCGTTCATGGGCCGCGTGGCCATCGACGAGGACGAGGCCGTCCTCGGTTTCGGCGAGGATGAAGTTCTCGAAGAGCTGCGCCTTGGCCGCGCCGAGTGGATGGGCTTTTTCGACAGCACCATCGGCTTCTCCGGGTGAGACGTCGGTCGACGCGCTCGCATCGAAAGGTGTCTGGCCGTTTTCGGCAAATCCCGAACTAGCCGGCCGCTCCGTCGTTTCGGTGAAGGTGTTGGCCTCGAAAGGCCGATAGGCGGCGCTCGCCGCATCGAAGGGCGTCTTTGGCCGCTCCGGGGCGGAATAGCCGGCAAAGTGAGATGCTCCGAAGGACTTGCGCGGCTTCATGGCAATGTCCGGTGCACCCGGTGAGAACCCGTCGAAGCGGCGCGCAGGCTCCTGCGTTTCGCCCTTCGAGCCACCCGAAAAGCGCGCCATCAGGCCGCTCGCCGCCGCCGTCGAGCCGCGTACGCCCTCGTTCGCCATCGCCTCACGAATCGCGCCGACGATCAGGCCCCGCACCAGCTGGGGATCGCGGAAGCGAACATCGGCCTTGGCGGGGTGGACGTTGACGTCGACTAGGGCGGGATCGAGTTCGACGAAGAGGACGGCAACCGGGTAACGGCCTTTAGCCATCATGTCGGAATAGGCGCCCTGGAGCGCCGAGACCAGCATCTTGTCGCGCACCGGGCGACCGTTGACATAGAAATACTGAGCCAGCGAATTGCCGCGATCAAAGCTCGGTAAGCCAGCAAAGCCCGAGAGATAGACCTCCTCGCGCACCGCCTCGATGGCGACCGCGTTCTCGGCGAACTCCTTGCCGACGACATCGCCGATCCGGGCGAGGGGATCGTCCGACGCAGCGGCCTCCAGTACGAGACGCGAGCGGTCGGGGCCGGAGAGTTCGAAGCGAACGCCCGGAAAGGCGATTGCCAGGCGCTTCACGATGTCGGTGATGGCCGAGGCCTCGGCGCGGTCGCTCTTCAGGAATTTCAGCCGGGCTGGCACGGACTGGAAGAGATCCCGCACCTCCACCGCGGTTCCCTTCGAGAGTCCCGCCGGCATCGGCCCGTCGCAATGGCCGGATGCGACCCGCACCTCGAAGGCTTCCTCGGCGCCTTCTGCGCGCGATGCGAGAGAGAGGCGTGCGACCGAGCCGATCGAGGGCAGGGCTTCCCCGCGAAAGCCGAGGCTCATGATCTTGTCGAGCCCGCCGGACAGTTTCGAGGTACAGTGGCGCTTCACCGCGAGGCGGAGCTCGTCCTTCGGCACGCCCCTGCCGTCGTCGGTGACGCGGATCAGCGTCTTGCCCCCACCGGCCGTCGCGATCTGGATGCGACGCGCGCCGGCGTCGAGAGCGTTTTCGAGGAGCTCCTTCACGACGCTCGCCGGCCGCTCGACCACCTCACCGGCGGCGATCTGATCGATCAGAAATTCGTCGAGTTGGACGATGGGCATGAAGACGCTCGAAGCCGGGTCAGAGGCGCAATGAATAGCCTGTTGGTAAGACGAGCGCGGCATGACCGCAAGCCGAAGACGGTTGTCCACAGCCGTCTCATGCCGAGGTGTGAGCAGCGATAAAATCAACCATTTACGGTTATTACGCTACGTAATACCATGCGCCGGGGTGACGGGCGCTGTTGACCGGCCAGCGGTGCGGGACGGACAGCGCCCAAGGCGATGGAGCCTCGACGATGGCAGGTAAAGGTTCGAAGGGCGTGAAGCGCACGACGGCGTCGCCCGTTTTGCCGGTTCTCATCCTTGCAACGTATCTCTTCACGCCTTTGCGGGCGCTTTCACAAGCAGCCGGTGAAGGAGCGGAGAGTGAGCCGCGAGCAAGCAGATCATTGGGCGAATGGTGCTGTTCGCCGCCGGAAGGCGACAGTCCAAATGTGATCTTCGTCTATGTGATTATCGCGATCATCATCGTCGCGACCCTTTGGCTCGGGACGCTGATCGAAAAGGCGCTCCGCAATTCACCGGAATGGTCCCTGGCGAAGGCGCTGTCGGAAACCGCGTTGGTTCCGGTATTCGACGACAAGGGCAGACCCGTCCAAAATGGCGATCAGCCGGTCCTGAAGAACGAATACCAGTTGAGCACCAGTCGGCTCATCGCCTTCACGGGCTCTTTCTTCATTCTGATGCTGTTCATCGGTTTCGGTCTGATAACGATGTACTGGTTCGCCTTCCACAATGTACCTGATCAAATCGACAAGGTCGTGTGGTTTATGTTCAGCGGTATAACACTGTTCGTTCCCTATGCGATCAACCGGCTGACGGGATGGCGAAACAAGGTTCGGATCAAGGAAGGATCGGTTTCGTCCTCCGGCAAGTAGACGCCGTGTGCGCCGGTCAGAGCGCCGTCTTATCCCGGCTTCTTCTTCCGCGCTTCAATGATCGTCACGCAGCGAATTACCTCGTAGCCGCGATCCGCTGCGATCGCCTCATAGCGGGCGGTGAGGGCGCCGTCCTCGAATTCGACAATCGAGCCGTCGTCGAGGTCGACGATGTGACCGTGATCCTCGCTGTCGCAGAGTTCGTAGCGCGCCGGGGAGTTTTCCAGTGAAAGCTTGCGGATGAGGCCGAGCTCTTCGAGGACGCTGAGGGTGCGGTAGACCGTCGCGAAAGAGATGGTCGAATCGAGTTCCCGCGCCTTGCCGGTGATCTCCTCGGCGGTCGGATGGTCCTCGGCGCCCGACAGCGTGCGCATGATCGCGACGCGCTGATTGGTCACGCGCAGGCCGGCATCGCGCAGGAGCTCCGCGAATGTGTCGGATGTCTCGTGAGTCTCAGGGCCGCGCGTCATGGGGCGATGTAATCCGGATTTCGGGGCAAGCGCAAATACGCGTTCGAAGCGTGCGGGACGGCGTCGGAACGCGGGCACCTCCGGCCATCGCCTGCTGTATCCTTGACTTAATGAGAATGATTTGCAAATGCATATTGAGGAATTGAGCGCCGAGACGGCAGCCTTGGTGCGTCTCGCCAAAAGCGCTCCGTATTGAACAGGGAGTTCGCCTGCCCATGGTGATGCCGCGATGGATTCCGCTTCTCGTCGCCACCAGCGCGTTCGTCGCGCTTGTGGCGCCGGCGAACGCACAGGATGGCGAAAAGCTGAAGGCCGTCACCACCTTCACGGTGATCGCCGACATGGCGAAGAACGTTGCCGGCGATGCCGCAAGCGTCACCTCGATCACAAAGCCAGGCTCGGAGATCCACAACTATCAGCCGACGCCAGGCGATCTCGTCGGGACGATGGACGCCGACTTGATCCTCGCCAACGGGCTCGGACTGGAGCGCTGGTTCGAGCGCTTTCTCGCCAATCTCGGCGACATCCCGACGGTGACCGTCTCCGACGGCGTCGAGCCCCTGGGGATCACCGAAGGCCCCTATGACGGCAAGCCGAATCCCCATGCCTGGATGTCGCTCGAGGCGGCGAAGACCTATGTCGACAACATCGCCGAGGGTTTTGCGGCCGAAGACCCGAAGAATGCCGAGACCTATCGGTCGAATGCTTCGGCCTACAAGGACAAGCTCGAAGCCGCCATCAACCCGATCCGCGAGGAGATCGCCGCGATCCCCGAGGACAAGCGCTGGCTCGCGACGAGCGAGGGCGCATTCACCTACCTCGCCCGCGATTACGGCCTGAAGGAGCTTTATCTCTGGCCGATCAATGCCGATCAGCAGGGAACGCCGCAGCAGGTGCGCAAGGTGATCGACACGATAGGCGCCGAGAACGTGCCCTGCATCTTCTCTGAATCGACGGTCTCGCCAAAGCCCGCCGAGCAGGTCGCGCGGGAGACCGGGGCGCGTTACGGTGGCGTCCTCTACGTCGACTCCCTGAGCGAAGAAGATGGCCCCGTGCCCACGTATATCGATCTCATCCGTGTCACCAGCGAGACGATTGCCGCATGCTTGACCGAGTGAGCGCCCGCGAAACCGATATCCACGCCGTGGAACAGCCGGCTGGCCTTCGCGTCACGAATGCCTCCGTCACCTACCGCAACGGGCTGACGGCCCTGAAATCGGCGAGCTTTGCCGTGCCGCACGGCTCGATCGCCGCGCTGGTCGGCGTCAACGGCTCCGGCAAGTCGACGCTCTTCAAGGCGATCATGGGCTTCGCGCCGTTGTCGGAAGGCACGATCGAGATTCTGGGCGGCAGCGTTTCGGATGCGCTCAAGGCCAACCAGGTCGCCTACGTGCCACAGAGCGAGGAGGTCGACTGGAACTTCCCGGTCCTCGTCGAGGACGTCGTGATGATGGGCCGCTACGGGAAGATGGGCTTCTTCCGCCGGCCCTCGAAGGCCGATCGGCAGGCGGTGAGCGACGCGTTGGAACGGGTCGCGATGACGGACTATCGCTCGAGGCAGATCGGCGAACTCTCCGGGGGCCAGAAGAAGCGGGTCTTCCTCGCCCGTGCGCTGGCGCAGGATGGGCGGGTGATCCTGCTCGATGAGCCCTTCACCGGCGTCGACGTCGGCACCGAGGACGCGATCGTGAAACTCCTCAAGGAACTCGCCGCCGAGGGGCGGGTGATGCTGGTCTCCACCCACAATCTCGGCTCGGTGCCGGAGTTCTGCGATTATACGGTGCTCCTGAAGCGCACGGTGCTGGCCAGCGGTCCGACAGTCGACGTCTTTACAAAAACGAATCTGGAGAAAGCGTTCGGCGGCGTGTTGCGCCATTTCGATCTTTCCGATCGTTCAAGCGCCGGGGCGACCGGCATCCTGACCGACGACGAGCGGCCCTTCGTCGTCTATCCGGACGCCGAGATCGGCGAGCCCGAGCCGGATGGGGAGGGCCGATGAGCCTGCTCCTTGATCCCTTCACCTATGGCTACATGGTCAACGCCATGGCCGTGAGCGGCCTTGTCGGCGCGACCTGCGCGTTTCTCTCGGCCTATCTCATGCTGAAGGGCTGGTCGCTGATCGGCGATGCGCTTTCCCACGCGATCGTGCCAGGGGTCGCCGGCGCCTACATGATCGGGCTACCCTTCGCCTTCGGGGCGTTTCTTTCTGGCGGGCTCGCGGCTGCGGCGATGCTGTTCCTCAACCAGCGCACCAAGCTGAAGGAGGACGCGATTATCGGGCTGATCTTCACCTCCTTCTTCGGCCTTGGTCTCTTCATGGTTTCGCTCTCGCCGACCTCGGTCGACGTCCAGACCATCGTTCTCGGCAACGTGCTGGCGATCACGCCCGCCGACACCTGGCAGCTTCTCATCATTTCCGGCGTCACGCTCACCGTCCTCTCGGCGAAGTGGAAGGACATGCTTGCAACCTTCTTCGACGAGAACCATGCCCGCACGGTGGGCATTCAAGTGACCGCGATGAAGGTCGTCTTCTTCGCGCTGCTGGCTGCCTCAACAGTGGCCGCATTGCAGACGGTCGGGGCGTTCCTCGTCATCGCCATGGTCGTGACGCCCGGCGCGACGGCCTACCTCCTCACGGACCGGTTTCAGCGGTTGATCTTCATTGCCGTCGCGATCGGGGCAGGGACGAGCGTCGTCGGTGCCTATGTCAGCTTCTTCGTCAACGGCGCGACCGGCGGCGTCATCATCTGCCTTCAGACGCTGATCTTCCTGACTGCCTTCGTCTTCGCGCCCAAGCATGGCCGTCTTGCTGCCCGGCGCAAGCGGCGTGCGGGGCTCGCCAATGAGGCGGGCGCTCTTGCGAGCGAGGGCCGGGCATGATCGGCATGCTCTTCGAAAACCCGTTGATGCCCTTCAGCTTTCCCTTCATGCGCGAGGCGATGCTGATCGCTGTCCTCGTCGCGGTGCCGACGGCGCTGCTCTCCTGCTTTCTCGTGCTTAAAGGCTGGTCTCTGATGGGGGACGCGATCTCCCATGCCGTGCTGCCGGGCATCGTTCTCGCCTACATCTTCTCCCTGCCGCTTGCCCTAGGGGCTTTTGCCGCCGGCATGGTCTGCGCCGGGGCGACCGGCTATCTCGCGGAGAACAGCCGGGTAAAGGAGGATACGGTGATGGGCATCGTCTTCTCCGGCATGTTTGGCTTCGGCTTGGTGCTCTACACCAAGATCGAGTCCGAGGTTCACCTCGACCACATTCTCTTCGGCGATATGCTGGGCATCCTGCCCTTCGACCTATGGCAGGCCGCCGTGATCGCGGTGGGAACCAGCCTGATCGTCCTCGTCAAATGGCGCGATCTCCTGCTCCACACCTTCGACCCGATGCACGCCCGCGCGATCGGCCTGCCGGTGCGGCTTATCCACTACGGCCTGCTGACCGTGCTTTCCCTCACCATCGTCGCAGCGCTGAAGGCGACCGGTATCATCCTGACGATCGCGCTACTCATCGCGCCCGGCGCGATCGGCTTTCTCCTCGTGCGGCGCTTTTCGGCGATGCTCGTTACGGCGGTGGCGATCTCCGTCGGCTGCTCGCTGTTCGGTGTCTATGCGAGCTTCTTCCTCGACAGCGCCCCGGCGCCGACGATCGTCCTTTCCATGACGGCCGTGTTCGTCGTTGCTTTCACAATTCGCACCATCCGACCGGAACGGGGCCGCCGCAGCGCCGTGCGCGAATCCTCGCGAGCGTCCGTTCCCGGCGGGTGAGCTCAAGCGCCTGAAAACGCACCGCTCTTGCCTTTCATCCTGTGAACACGCAAGACTGGCAAAGATTATCCGATCCGGCAGAACCAACGGCCCGCAGAGGCTGCCTGCCGCGTGATCGGATTGCCGACGGCCGTGACGGCGGGGAGGGTTCGAGACCATGCGGGAGGACCCGCCGAGCTTTTCGCTCGGTATCGAGGAAGAGTATCTTCTCGTCGACTGCGACACGCTCGATCTCGCCTCGGTGCCGGATGCGGTGTTTTCCGAGTGCGAAAATGAACTCGGCGAGCAGGTCACCCAGGAATTCCTGAAATGCCAGCTGGAGATCGGTACGCGCGTCTGCGAAACTGTCGCAGAAGCGCGAGAGGATCTCGGCCGTCTGCGGCGCACGGTGAAGACGGTTGCCGGGCGCTACGGCCTCGCTCCGCTTGCCGTCTCGACACATCCCTTTGCAAAATGGGACGATCAGCGCCTCACCGACAAGGAGCGCTATCGCGGGCTGGAGGAGGATCTCGCCGCCGTCGCCCGCCGTATGCTGATCTGCGGCACGCATTTCCACGTTGGAATCGAGGACGACGATCTCAGGATCGATCTCCTCAGCCAGTTCTCCTATTTCCTGCCGCATCTTCTGGCACTATCGACCTCCTCGCCTTTCTGGCAGGGACACGAAACGGGGCTGAAATCCTATCGCCTCACCGTCTTCGACAACCTGCCCCGCACCGGCCTGCCACCGAGCTTCAACAGCTGGGCGGACTATCAGCGCTCGGCCCAGATCATCATCAATACGGGGATGATCGAGGACTGCAGCAAGATATGGTGGGACGTGAGACCCTCGGCGAACTTTCCGACGCTGGAATCGCGTATCTGCGACGTGATGCCGAAGATGGAGGATACGCTCGCAGTCGCCGCGCTCACCCAGTCGCTCTTCCGAATGCTCTATTCGCTGCGCACGAAGAATATGGCCTGGCGCTGCTACGACCGGTTTCTCGTCCAGGAAAACCGCTGGCGCGCCCAGCGCTACGGCATGGCGGAAGGATTGATCGATTTCGGCATCGGCGAGGTGGTGCCCTTCGCCGATCTCGCCGAAGAACTGATCGAACTGGTGCGGCCTCATGCCGAGGAACTCGGCTGTTTAGGCGAGGTCGAGCGCATCCGCACGATCGCCGCCGAGGGAACGAGCGCCGACCGCCAGGCTCGGCTCTTCGAAAAGCTGAAAAGCGAGGGGGCGAGCGAAGACGAGGCGATCCGCGGCGTCGTCTCCGCCCTCATCGAAGAGTTCGGCGAAGGGCTTTGAGGCAACGGATGATCGTAATGGGCCCTATCGGCGCCGTGGCATCATCCGAGGATCACGATATGCAGCGCCTTTGGCCCATGGGCGCCGAGGAGGAGGGTCTGCTCGATGTCGGCGGAGCGAGACGGGCCTGTGATGGTGTTGATCGTGCGCGGGATCGGGTCGCCCCATTTTGTCCGGAGTGCGCCGAAGGCGTCCTCCATTCCGCCTTCGATGCTCGACGCGTCGAGGACGACGATGTGGTTTTCGGGTAGGAAATTGAGGCTCGTCGGATTGGCGGGGCCGGAGGTGAGGACGAGCGTTCCTGTTTCCGCGATGCCGGCTTCGGCGTGGGAGAGGGAGTTGAGGTCGTCGCCTTCGCTCGGGCCATTGGTGACTTCGACGGAGGTGGCCGAAAAATCGAGGTTCGCGAAGCGGGTGTCCGAACCCCTGCGGATGGTGGCCGGCAGGTTGCGGTCGCGCAGGTAACGGGCCACTTCCTCCGGCAGGTCTTCGATGGTGGCGAGGCGTTTCACCGTCGCGTCGGCGGTCTCCGCCATCTTGATAAAGAGATCGACGCGCTCGGCGGGCTTAAGCTGGCCGCGATTGGGGATGACGCCGCGCGGGCTACCGGCGAGGCGTTCCTCGACGGCGTTCCACCGCGCCGCATCGTCACTGCTCGCGCCATTGGCGCGGCGGATGCGCTCAAGGATCGCGTCCTTCGCGGTGAGGCTCAATGCATGGTCTCCGATCTCGCAGGCTTTTCGTCGCGGCCGTTCGCCTGTCTGTAGGCCTGCATGAAGGTGCGGCCCTCGGGGGCCGGCAGATCGCGATACTGCGTCCATCCCCCGGCGAGGGGAAGGGTTTTGAATCGCCGCTTTCGCCCGCCCAGCAGCTTCAGCGTGGGCATCGCGAGGGAAACGGCTACGCGATAGAGCTTCGGCCGGCGCGCGAAGAAGGCCCAGATGCCGAGCCCCGTGCGAGCGGGCTTCGGCTGAAGGTGCTTTTCGTATTCCTGCTCGCGCCAGTGCCGCATCATCTTCGGCAGCGGGATGTGCATTGGGCAGACTTCTTCGCAGCGCCCGCAGAAGGTGGATGCATTGGGGAGGAGCTTGCCGTCCTCGACGCCGATCAGCGCCGGCGTCAGAACCGCGCCCATCGGGCCCGGATAAACCCAGCCGTAAGCATGGCCGCCGACCGCATGGTAGACCGGGCAGTGGTTCATGCAGGCCCCGCAGCGGATGCAGCGCAGCATGTCCTCGAACTCGGTGCCGAGCATGTTGGTGCGGCCGTTGTCGAGGAGGATGACGTGATATTCCTCCGGGCCGTCGGGGTCCTCCAAACGCTTGGGCCCGGTGGAAAACGTCGTGTAGACGCTCGCCTCCTGGCCGGTGGCCGAACGGCCGAGAACGCGCAGGATTTGCGAGGCATCGTTGAGGGTTGGCACCAGCTTCTCGATCGAGGCGAGCACCACGTGACACTTGCCGAGAAGCTGGGTGAGGTCGCCGTTGCCCTCGTTGGTGACGATGACCGATGTGCCGGTCTCGGCGATGAGGAAGTTCGCGCCGGTGACGCCGATATCGGCTTCGCCGTATCGCTTGCGCAGGACGCCGCGCGCTTCGGCGAGCAGCAGCTCAGGCGCGGTGAGATCGCGGCCCTCTTCTAGATCGGTGTGAAAGCGCCGGAAATCGGCCTCCACCTGATCGCGATTGGTAT
Organism: Fulvimarina thalattae; assembly: GCF_040239565.1. Taxonomy (NCBI): domain Bacteria; kingdom Pseudomonadati; phylum Pseudomonadota; class Alphaproteobacteria; order Hyphomicrobiales; family Aurantimonadaceae; genus Fulvimarina; species Fulvimarina thalattae. The sequence continues at coordinate 112,535 of NZ_JBEHWS010000006.1, read as the reverse complement.
GGATCGCAGGCGCGATGATGTGGCTCGGATGCTCGCCGCGCAGCTGGATGATGTATTCGCCGAGATCGGTCTCGACCGGGGTGATGCCGTTCTCCTCGAGAAATCCGTTGAGTCCGATCTCCTCGGAGATCATCGTCTTGCCCTTGGTGACTGTTTTGGCGTTCCGCTTCCGCGCGATATCGAGGAAAATCTGCCGGGCATGTTCGGCATCCTCGGCGAAATGGACATGGCCGCCCGAAGCCTCGACCTTCGCGACATAGGCCTCGATGTAGAGATCGAGATGCTTCAGCGTGTGCTGCTTGATGGCGACCGAAGAGTCCCGCAGCGCATCGAACTCGGGGAGCTTGTCGACCGCCTTCTGCCGCTTGCCGATGAACCCCTTCTCGACATTCGCCAACGCTCGCTGAAGGTCCTTGTCGGCAAGGGCGGTAACGGTGTTCTGCCGGAACTGGGGAGAGGTGATCTGCATCTTTGGCCTTCGCTCACTCGGGCAGGAAGTCGCGGTCGCGGAGCTGGTCCAGCGTGTAGGGGCAGATTTCCGGGAAAGTCAGGATGGGCAGGCCGGTTTCCAACGAGGCGTCTGAGATTGCGTCTCCATAAACCTCCTCGACGATTTTCCAGCTGCGCGCAGCGAGGCTCTTGTTGCGAGCCTCGCGTCGTCTGATCTGTCTGCGGCTATTGTTGATTGTGAGCTGCCAGGACCGACTGCGCCGCTCAGGTTGGAATTGCCATTTCAACAGATGATAGATCAGCAGCGTGTAGCAGGACTCCAATGCATGAAGCTGCTCACTGCCCAAGCTTTCGATCTCCTCGGCAACATTTTCCCAATCGAGTCCTGTCGGCCGAAGCTGACGCAGGTGGCGACCCTGCTCGGATGCCCAGGAATAGATATCTTCCTCGTATCGAGCGCTGTTCTCGACTTGGCTCTGATCTTTCGCGAGACTCATCCATCGGCCTCCTCGTTGAGCGCTTCGGCGTAAACCGCTGTGTCGCCATCGGAAAAGCAGCATAGCACGATGCGGGCGAGGGGCGTGCGTTCGGCAGCCATGAGGCATTCGCGGGCTGCGATGCGGGCGGCCTGATCTTTCGGAAAGCCGTAGACGCCGGTGGAGATTGCCGGGAAGGCGATCGAGGCGAGATCGTACTTGTGCACCAGCGCGAAACTCTCTCGATAGGCACTGGCGAGGAGATCGTGCTCCCGGGCGTCGCCGCCGCGCCAGACCGGGCCGACCGTATGGATGACGTGTCTGGCGGGCAGGGCGTGGGCCTTGGTGATCCGGGCTTCGCCGGTGGGGCATCCGCCGATGGTGCGGCATTCTTCTAAAAGCTTCGGGCCGGCCGCGCGGTGAATCGCGCCGTCGACACCGCCGCCGCCGAGAAGGCTTTCGTTGGCGGCGTTGACGATCGCATCGACGTCGAGTGTCGTGATGTCACCCGTCAGAACCTCGATCGCGATGCCGTTCCGTTCGATCCGCGTGTTCATCTCTCGCCTCCGATCGGCGGCGCGTCGGTCATGCCGGCGAGGACTTCCGCGACATGGCGGACGGCTATCCTCGCATCCGTACGCTTCAGCTTGCCGTCCATGTTCATCAGGCAGCCGAGATCGCCGGCGAGAAGGGTCTCAGCTCCGGTCTCGGCGATCCTGTTCGCCTTCTTGGTGACCATCACGTTGGAGATGTTGGGATATTTCACGCAGAAGGTACCGCCGAAGCCGCAGCAGACATTGGCGTCGGGGAGTTCCTTCAGGGTGAGGCCGCTCACGCTTTTCAGAAGCTTGCGTGGCTGCTCGCATACGCCGAGTTCGCGCAGGCCTGCGCAGGCGTCGTGATAGGTGACCGTGCCGGTATGAGCCGCAGTCACCCCTTCGACACCGAGAACGTCGGTCAGGAAGCTCACGAGTTCGAACGTCTTCTCGCTCAAAGCTTCCGCGCGTGGGCCCCATGTCGGATCACCAGCAAAGAACTGCGGATAATGGGTCTTGATCATCGACCCGCAGGAGCCTGAGGGCGCGACCACGTATCCGAAACCCTCGAACGCCTCGATCACACCCTGGGCGATGGCTTGCGTGTCCTCGCGATCCCCGGAATTATAGGCCGGCTGGCCGCAGCAGGTCTGGGTTTCCGGCACGCTGACGGTGCAGCCGGCATCCTCCAAGAGCTTGATCGCGGCAAATCCGACGCTCGGCCGGAAAAGATCGACGAGACAGGTCACGAAGAGCGCAACGTCCGGTGCCTCGTCCGAGCGATGGCGGATATCGGGTGTAACGCGTGTCACGGGCTGCCTTTTTCAGCTGCGGGTCCGGGGAGCGTCGCACACCACCGGGTCGATTTGAATGTGGCCCGTTCGCGCAAAAAGCGCAAACGCGATGGACTTCGAGGGCGCTTTCAATCTATCGCATCCTGGTATGGGGAGGCGGAACGACACATGAGCGACAGGACGCTGCGACAGATGGGACGGGACCGGTTCCCGACCGATCCGAGACGCGCGACCGTGCTCGGCGAAATCCATGCGCGGCCCTTTCCGCTGATCAACCTTCCGCGCGTCATCGTGACCATCGCCTTCATGACCGAAGACGGCGGCGAAAGGGACCGGGCAGCGCTCTCCGAACTCTCGCGCCGGCAGGGTGTGCCGCCGCCTGCGGCCGACGCCCGCACGCATTCCCTCATCTTCGGTCGTGGCCGGTTGCGCTGGGAAAGCCACACGGAGTTCTCGACCTATTCCTGGGACGGCCCGCCGCCGGAGCGCTTCGGCGAGCCGGTGGAAGGCCATCCCTTCGGTGCCGAGTTCGACGCGCCGGGCCCCATGATCGCCGGCGTCCACCTGGAAATCCGCCCGAAGGACGACGAGAGCGAGACCGCGCTCGGCCAGTTCGACAAGACGAGCTTCTGCTATTCGGAGATGGAAGGCGGGCTCGCCTATGCCGCAACCGATTTCCGGCAGGATTCCGACGGCCTGACCCGCATGCTCGTTCTCAGCGACGGGCTGACGCCTGCCCGTGCCGGCGCGCTCGCCATGCGGCTGATCGATATCGAGGTCTATCGCACGCTCGCCCTTCTCGGCCTGCCTCTCGCCCACGATATCGGCCCGACTGTGCAGAGTCTTGAGGAACAGCTCGTCCACATCACCAACGAGATGAAGGGCGGCGCGGAGGACAGCCGTGGGCTTCTCCAGGAAATGACGCTCGCCGCTGCCGAAGTGGAGGCTGCTGCTGCGCGCGTTCTCTATCGTTTTGGCGCGAGCCGGGCCTATGACGATATCGTGCGGGAGCGCCTGTCTTCGGTGAGCGAGCAGCCGGTGCCGGGCTCGGAAAGCTGGAGCGCCTTCCTGCAGCGGCGAACCGCGCCCGCCATGCGCACCTGCCAGTCGATCGATCGCCGGCTCGCGACCCTTTCGGAAAAGCTGTCGCGGGCTGCGAACCTTCTTCGCACGCGGATCGATGTGGAGCTTGAGCACCAGAACCGCGACCTCCTCACTTCGATGGATAGGCGCGCGCGGCTGCAACTGCGCCTCCAGCAGACCGTCGAGGGCCTCTCGGTCGCGGCGATTGGCTATTACGTGGTCGGGCTCTTCGGATATCTGGCGAAAGCATTGGAAAAGGAAGGCTTTCCGGTCTCCTCCACCGTAATGACGGCGGCCTTCGTACCGGTCGCGCTTCTCGCCGTCTGGCTCGTCGTCCGACGCATTCGAAAGCACCACGACGATTAAGTCGATCGCATGGGGCTTGCGGTCGGCTTCCTGACCGGATGTGCTTGTGCGGCTATCGCGCAGTGGACGCGCCTCTGCTTGCGGCTTAGGTTTAAATCGAGAAATTTGAGGAGGTTGGCCCATGTCGATTGCGATGCCGAAACCGTCCGAGGCGGTGCTTTCACGGCGCGAGGAGATCGTGTCGGCTTTGCGTTCGATCGTTCCCGGCGAGGGCGTCGTCGATGCGACCAACGAAATGAAGGCCTTCGAGAGCGATGGCCTCACCGCCTACCGCCAGCTGCCCCTCGTTGTGGTGCTGCCCGACAATGTGGGGCAGGTCTCGAAGGTTCTGAAATACTGCCACGAGAACGACATCCCGGTCGTGCCGCGCGGGGCAGGGACATCGCTCTCCGGCGGCGCGCTGCCACTGGAAGACGGGGTGCTTCTGGTCCTTTCGAAGTTCAACAAGGTGCTCGACATCGACTTCGACAACCGGTGCGCTGTCGTGCAGCCGGGTGTCACCAATCTCGGCATCACCAAGGCGGTGGAGCATCGCGGCTTTTATTATGCGCCCGATCCGTCATCCCAGATCGCCTGTTCGATCGGCGGCAATATTGCGGAGAATTCGGGCGGCGTTCACTGCCTGAAGTACGGCCTGACCGCCAACAACGTACTCGGCATCGAATTCGTGACCATCGAGGGCGAGATCGTGCGGCTCGGCGGAAAGCATCTCGATGCCGACGGCCATTACGACATGCTCGGCCTGATGACCGGATCGGAGGGCCTGCTCGGCGTCGTGACCGAAGTGACGGTCCGCATCCTTCAGGCCCCGGAGACGGCACGGGCCGTGCTGATCGGCTTCCCATCTTCCGAGCAGGCGGGCGAATGCGTCGCCTCTATTATCGCGAAGGGCATCATCCCTGGCGGCATGGAGATGATGGATAGGCCTGCAATCCACGCGGCGGAGGATTTCGTCAATGCCGGCTATCCGCGCGACGTGGAGGCGCTTCTCATCGTCGAACTCGACGGACCGAAAGCCGAGGTCGACCACCTTCTGACAGAGGTGGAGGCAATCGCGGCGGACAATGGCGCGACGGTGACGCGTGTCTCTCAGAACGAAGAGGAACGCGCTGCATTCTGGGCGGGCCGCAAGGCGGCGTTCCCGGCGGTGGGGCGCATCTCGCCGGACTATTACTGCATGGACGGCACGATCCCGCGCAAGGAACTGCCGAAGGTGCTGGCCGGCATGAAGGCGATGGAGAAGAAATACGGCCTTCAGGTCGCGAACGTCTTCCATGCCGGCGACGGCAACCTGCATCCGCTGGTGCTTTACGACGCCAATGCCGGCGAATTGGAGCGGGCCGAGGAATTCGGCAACGACATCCTGAAGCTCTGCGTCGAGGTGGGCGGCGTTCTGACCGGCGAACATGGCGTCGGCGTCGAAAAGCGCGACCTGATGCCGGAGATGTTCTCGGAGACGGACATGAAGCATCAGCAGCGCGTGAAGTGCGCTTTCGACGCCAAGCACCTGCTCAACCCCGGGAAGGTCTTCCCCCAGCTTCACCGCTGCGCCGAACTCGGCCGCATGCACGTCCATAAGGGCGAGGTCGCCTTCCCCGACCTGCCGAGGTTCTAATGATGAGTGCGGTCGAGCATCTTCCGACGCTGAAGGAAATAGGGCCGATGGACGAGCATCGGTTCCTACGGTTTCTGGAGTCGCGCTCGGAAGACGAAAAATGGGAGCTGATCGACGGTGAACCGATCATGATGATGCATCCGCCAACTTTGAAGCATCAGAGGATCGCTTCGAACCTGGAGCGGATGCTCAACGATGCGCTCGAAGCGAGTCGCTCGGAGCTTGACGCCTTGCGCGAGGTTGGGCTTTCCGTCGAGGCCCATCCGGGGTTTCGCCCGCAAGCTGATCTGGCGATTATCGATCGCATGCCGAACGGGACTTATTTCGCCGAACGGTTCTATCTCGCGGCTGAAATTCTCTCCGCGTCGAACACGACGGAATTTATCAGCAACAAGCGCGCGCGATACGCGGATCATCCGTCCTGTCTCTATGTTCTGATCGTTTCCCAAGCCGATATCGCCGTAGAGGTCTGGTCGCGAAACGAAGACTGGAAGGGCCGCGTCTTCCGCTCGCTCAACGATCGGATCGACCTTCCCGAATTCGGATTCTCCGTTCTGTTGAGCGACCTTTATGCTTGGACGGACCTCGTATGAACCAGCTTCGACAAGCCCAGCAACCGGACGAACCCGAAGGCCGTGTCTACGCGCCCCATTCGATCGAAGAGCTGCGCGAGGTGATCGCTGCGGCAGTTTCGGAGGAAACACCGCTCGCCGTCGAAGGCACGGGGTCCAAATCCGGTCTTGGACGCCCAGTTCAGGCCGGCGCGACACTTTCGACGCGCAGTCTTTCAGGCGTCACGCTCTACGAGCCGGACGAACTGGTTCTCTCGGCCAAGTCCGGAACGCCGATCGCCGAAATCGAGGCCATGGTCGACGAGGCCGGCCAACGTCTGGAATTCGAGCCGATCGACTACGGCCCGCTGCATGGCCGTGAGCGGGGTTTGGGCACACTCGGCGGGGTGATTGCCTGCAATCTGGCGGGACCGCGACGGCTGAAACAGGGCGCGGCGCGAGATCATATTCTCGGCGTTCAGGCTGTCTCGGGGCGGGCGGAAGCCTTCAAGTCCGGCGGCCGGGTCGTGAAGAACGTCACCGGCTACGACCTTTCCAAGGGGTTGGCCGGCTCCTACGGCACGCTCGCCGTGATGAGCGATATCACGATCAAGGTTCTCCCGAAGGCCGAAGCTGAGACGACGCTGATCCTACGCGGGCTCTCCGACGAGGAGGCAAGCGCTGCAATGGCACAGGCGACGGGATCGCCGGCCGAGGTTTCCGGAGCGGCTCATCTGCCGGCGCTCGTTGCCCAACGGGTTTTCGATGGCGCGCTCGGCGGCGAGCCGGCGACGGCGATCAGGCTCGATGGATTCGGGCCGTCGGTCGAGGCGCGAGTTACCCATCTTGCCAAGGCGCTGGAAAAACGCGGCAAGATCGAACACCTGCACGGCAATGAATCGAAGGCGCTCTGGCGGGATATCAAGGACGTGACCCCGTTCGCCGACGGGACCGACCGCCCGGTCTGGCGCATCTCGGTCGCTCCGACCGCCGGCCACGATCTCGTTATGGGGCTTCGCCGTCATGCGGCGATCGACGCCTTCTACGACTGGCAGGGTGGGCTCGTCTGGATGCGTATGGAAGGCGGCGAGCCGGAGGCCGAATTGGTGCGCGCCGGAGTGAAACAGATTGGCGGTGGCCATGCGACGCTCGTGCGCGCGAGCGAACAGGTACGTGCGGCGACCGAAGTGTTTCAGCCACAACCCAAAGCGCTTGCAGGTCTGTCGCGGCGGTTGAAGGAGCAATTCGATCCCGTCGGCGTGCTCAATCCGGGGCGTATGGGGTAAGCGGCATCCATCCTGTAACGACTCTTGCTTGCCCATAAACGCAAAGCTCGTCCGATAAGACCGGCTTCGGGAGGAGCCTGACCCATGCAGACCAATTTCACATCCGCCCAGCTCGACGATCCGGAGGTCGCGCATTCGGAAGGTATCATCCGCAAATGCGTGCATTGCGGGTTCTGCACGGCGACATGCCCGACCTATGTCACGCTCGGCAATGAGCTCGATTCACCGCGTGGGCGCATCTATCTGATCAAGGAGATGCTGGAGAACGACCGGCCGGCGGACAAGCAGATCGTCACGCATATCGACCGGTGCCTGTCCTGCCTCGCCTGCATCACCACGTGCCCGGCGGACGTCAACTATATGCATCTCGTCGATCATGCGCGGAACCACATCGAGCGGACCTACAAGCGTCCTCTGATCGACCGGATCACGCGGAAGCTTCTGGCGCTCGTCCTGCCTTATCCGGACCGCTTCCGAGCGAGCCTGACGCTCGCCAAGATAGGCCGGCCCTTGGCGGGGCTGATCGAGAGGATCAAGCCGCTGAAGCCCATGGGCGCGATGCTGCGGCTTGCCCCGGACGCTGTGCCGGCGAGATCGGAGATCAACGAGCCGGGCGTTCGCAAGGCCGAGGGGAAACGGAAGGGCCGGGTCGCGATCCTGCGGGGCTGCGCGCAATCGGTGCTCGATCCGAAGATCAACGAGCGAACCGTGAGCCTTCTCAACAGGTTGGGCGTCGAGGTGGTGGTGCCGAAGGGCGAGACCTGCTGTGGCGCGCTCGTCCATCACATGGGCAAGGAGCACGATGCGCACGCCTTTGCCAAGCAGAACATCGACATCTGGATGCGCGAGATCGAGGACGAAGGTCTCGATGCTATCGTCATCACGGCGTCCGGCTGCGGGACGACGGTGAAAGACTATGCCCACATGCTGCGGCTCGATCCAGACTACAAGGAGAAGGCGGCTGCGGTCTCCAAGAAGACGCTCGACATCACCGAATATCTCGCGACGCTCGAAATGCCGGAGCCGGTCAACGCGACAGGGCTCGACGTCGCCTATCATTCCGCCTGCTCCATGCAGCACGGGCAGCGCATCAAGATCCCGCCGCGTTCGCTGCTGACGAAGGCCGGCTTCAACGTCCGCGAAATCCCCGAAGGCCATCTCTGCTGCGGTTCGGCTGGCACCTACAACATCACCCAGCCGGAGATCGCTGCGCGGCTGAAAGCGCGCAAGGTGAAGAACATCGAGAGCGTCGCCCCGCAAGCGATCGCCACCGGCAATATCGGCTGCATCACCCAGATCGCATCGGGCACAAAAATCCCGATCCTCCACACCGCGGAGCTGCTCGATTGGGCCTATGGCGGCGGGAAGCCGGCTGTCCTCACTGGCGTCGAGCCGCCCCAGGAGAGCGCTGCAATTGCGGCGGAATAGCGTCATACCGATGGCAACATCGTGTTGACGCATCCGTGAAACCCGCTAGCTGCCAAACGATCGATCGAAACGACGGAGCAGCGAACCATGCAAATCGGCGTCTGGATCAGTCTAGCAGCCTACTTCATTCTGATGCTCGGCATCGGCTTCTATGCCTGGCGAAAATCGACGTCGAGTTCGGAAGAATACATGTTGGGGGGACGGCAACTCAGTCCCTCGGTGGCGGCCCTCTCGGCTGGCGCTTCGGATATGTCTGGCTGGCTGCTTCTTGGGCTTCCGGGTGCGCTTTTCGCGTCGGGTCTGGTAGAGGCCTGGATCGGCATCGGCCTCTTCGTCGGTGCATTCTTCAACTGGCTCATCGTCGCTCCGCGCCTGCGCGAACAGACAGAGCGCTACGACAATTCGCTGACGATCCCTGCCTTTCTCGGCAAGCGCTTTCCGACCAAGGCGACGGCGCTCAGGACGATTTCGGCCGTCATCATCGTGGTCTTCTTCTCGGTTTACACGGCCTCGGGCCTTGTTGCCGGCGGCAAACTGTTCGAGAGCGCGTTCGGTGAATTCATCAATATCGGCGGCATGAGCGACTACTCGGTCGGCATCTGGCTGACGCTTGCCATCGTCCTCGCCTATACGGTGGTCGGTGGCTTCCTCGCGGTGTCGCTCACCGACTTCGTGCAGGGCTGCATCATGATGCTCGCCCTCATCATCATGCCTCTGGTAGTCCTTTATTCCGGTGAAGGCAGCGGTTTCGGCGGTGCCTCCGAGACACTTTCCGAGGTCGACCCGGATTTCCTTTCGCTCTTCAACGGACTGACCTTCTTCGGCTTCCTGTCGGCGGTCACCTGGGGACTCGGCTATTTCGGCCAGCCGCATATCATCGTGCGTTTCATGGCCGTGCGCTCGGTGAAGGACGTGCCGGCGGCCCGCAATATCGGCATGAGCTGGATGGCGGTCTCGCTGATCGGCGCCCTCGGCGTCGGCGTCTTCGGCCGGGCCTATGCCCAGCGCAACGGCCTCGATGTCGAAGATTCGGAGACGATCTTCATCGTGCTTGCCGAACTTCTCTTCCATCCGCTCATCACCGGGTTCCTGCTCGCCGCGCTGCTGGCTGCGATCATGAGCACGATCTCCTCGCAGCTCCTTGTCGCCTCTTCTTCGCTGACGGAGGATTTCTACCGGCTATTCCTCAGGAAAGAGGCCGGTGAGACGGAGATGGTGAATGTCGGCCGCCTGTGTGTGGTGCTGGTCGCGGTGGTCGCCGCCTTCATCGCGAGCGATCCGAATTCGGAAGTGCTCGGTCTAGTCTCCAACGCCTGGGCCGGGTTCGGCGCCGCCTTCGGCCCGCTGATCATCCTCGCGCTCACCTGGCCTGCCATGTCCGGTGCCGGCGCGGTCGCAGGCCTGGTTACAGGCGCGGTGACCGTCATCGTCTGGATCGCGCTCGGCTGGAATTCGAGCTTCCTCGGCGGTCCCGGCATCTACGAGATCATTCCGGGCTTCCTCTTCGCCCTGATCGCGATCGTCGTCGTATCGAAGGCGACGGAGACGAGCGTCGAGTTCCGTCCGCATGGCAGCGCTCAGGCGGCCGAGTGAGCCGCGCCGGATAAAGGGGTACGACCGAAACCTTGGGCGATTGTCACACCTCGCCCAAGGCGTTCCTACGAAGCACAGGTGAAATTTTTCACTCTCGACCGGGTGAACCGAAAAGGGGTTGAGGCCTGTCTTGAAGAGCGGTTCAGTGATCCGTCTCGTTCAGGGGCGCAAATTCAACGAAGACAAAAAAGCTTCGGCGCATGCGAAGCTGTCTGAAAACAAAGCCACCGAGCGTTCTGAATGACTTTGGGTCTAATCAAAGCGTTCTGGCCCTTAATGCCAAAAGGCGGCTGTTAAGCCGCCTTTTTGCGTTCCAGATGGGCCGGGAGTTCGATATCGACCTCGAGGGTCGAGTATTGGTCGCCCTTGTCCATCTTGACGGCGACCTTCTCGCCGTCGACGCTCACATGCTTGGCGATCACCTGGATGATCTCCTCGCGAAGGAGATTGACGAGATCGGAATGCTCACCGTTCGTCCTCTCGTGCGCGAGCAGGATCTGCAGCCTTTCGCGCGCGGCTGGCGCACTCGTGCGCTTCTGGAAGAAACCGAAGAGGCTCATGCGGCCCTCCGGCCGAAGAACTTGCCGAAGAGGCCCCGCTTCTCGCCCGGGATCGACATCGGCACGTCTTCGCCGCAAAGGCGACGGGCCGCGTTCGAATAGGCGATCGAGGGTGCGGAGTTGTTGTCCGACATCGTTACAGGCGTTCCGAGATTGGAAGCGCGCAGAACTTCGAGGCTCTCCGGGATGATGCCGAGGAGCGGGATCGAGAGGATTTCCAGAACGTCCTCGACCTTCAGCATGTCGCCGCGATCGGCCCGGTTCGGGTCGTAGCGGGTGAGAAGGAGATGCTTCTCGATCCGCTCGCCGATCTCTGCCTTCGCCGTCTTGGAATCGAGAAGGCCGATGATGCGATCGGAATCGCGCACCGACGAGACTTCCGGATTGGTGACGACGACGGCGATATCCGCATGGCGCATGGCCAGCGTCGCGCCGCGCTCGATGCCGGCGGGGCTATCACAGACGATCCAGTCGAAATCCTTGCGGAGTTCGTCCATCACCTTCTCGACGCCTTCGGCGGTGAGGTTGTCCTTGTCGCGGGTCTGCGAGGCCGGCAGCAGGAAGAGCGTCTCGCAACGCTTGTCGCGGATCAGCGCCTGCGGCAGCTTCGCATCGCCCTGGACCACGTTGATCAGGTCGAACACGACCCGGCGCTCTGCGCCCATGACGAGATCGAGATTGCGCAGTCCGACGTCAAAATCGACGACGGCCACCTTCTCGCCACGCTGGGCAAGCGCCGCGCCGAGCGCCGCGGTCGACGTCGTCTTGCCGACGCCTCCCTTGCCCGATGTCACAACGATCGTCTTTGCCATATTCAGTCTCTCCTGTTCCACGGCTCCTCGGCCGGGATGGTCTTAGATTTTGTCGGCGCGGATGGTTTCGCCATCGAGCCAGATTGTGACCGCCTGGCCGACGAGCCCGGCATCGAGATCGTCGGGCATCTTGTAGAGCCCGTCGATCGCCACGAGTTCCGCTTCGAGTTTCGAGCAGAAGATGCGGGCATTGGAATTGCCCACGGATCCCGCCAACGCACGGCCCCGAAGCGTGCCGTAGATGTGGATCGAACCGCCGGCGACGATCTCGGCGCCCGACGAAACCGAACCGACGACGGTGACGTCGCCTTCCGGGAAGATGATCGACTGGCCGGAGCGGACCGGACGGTCGATAACCATGGAAGGAAGCTGCGATGCCTCGGCGGCGACCACGGTGGCCGGAGCCGGCTTTGCCTTCTCGGCAACAGCCGCCGTATCGGCCGCCTTGGAATGAAGCGGGTTGGGCTTGGCGGCGGGCTCGTCCTCGCCGTCCTTCGGCGGTTCGACGTCGCCGGCCGGGCGTCCGCCCTTCATCGCTGGCGGCATGCCAAAGCCGAGGATGGAGGGCTTGGCGCCTTCGATGCCCATGATGCGGACCGAGCGTTCGCCGAGTTCGCCGATGAGATCCTTCAGCTGCTCCTGGGTGATGTCGAGACCCTCGACATCGAGGACGATAGGACGGCCGAGAAAAAAGCCGGTGGAGCGTCTGGCAAGATCGTCCAGCCGGGCGAGCCAGTTGTCGAAGGGCAGTTCGGGCGATAGCTGGATCGCCAGAAAGGATCTCCCTTTCAATCGGATCGGCCGCTTGTCGGTCTGGCTCTCGGACATTCTTTCGTCTGTTTCCGCTTGGTTTCCGGGCCGTCATGGACCGGGAGAAGGTTGAAGGGGCGTCTTCAGGTGCCCGAAAGCACGAGAAGGTTGACGAGAAGTTATCGGCCAAGCCCTGCGCAAAGCTGACGTTTTCAAGGGTTTTCACGAAGTGGCACATGGGGTTGGCGCCCGATCGAGCCGCGTCGATCGGTGCCGAAACCGCCCGTCAGGATCGTTTTTCAGCGAAAAACCGCTTCAGAAGGTCCGCGCTCGCGGTTTCCGAGAGGCCGGAATAAACCTCAGGCGCATGATGGCAGGTCGGTTGCGAAAAGAAGCGGCCACCATTTTCGACGGCTCCACCCTTCTCGTCGGATGCGCCGAAGTAGAGTCGGCGGATTCGGGCAAAGGACATCGCGCCCGCGCACATGGCGCAAGGTTCGAGCGTGACGTAGAGATCGCAATCGGTGAGCCGCTCGGTTCCGAGTGCCAGACAGGCGCGGCGGATGGCGAGGACTTCCGCATGGGCCGTCGGATCGTTGCCGGCGCGGGTCTCGTTGCCGGCCGTCGCGATGATTGCGCCGTTTCGGATGACCACCGCTCCGACGGGAACCTCGCCGCGCTCCCCTGCGCGCCGGGCCTCTTTGAGGGCTTCGTCCATGAAACGCCGTGTCATGCGGCAGCGCGGTCCTTTTCTTGCCTTGCGTCGTCTCTCGCCAAGCGTCACGCGAACTGATAGAGCGCACGGCAGGCAAGCGCCAGAGATGCGCTGAAACGGATTTGGGCGGCCCGCCGGCGTGCCCCACGTATGGGCACGCGCTTTTATGAGGCCGACGGCCCGCAGGACAAGACGACATGAGCGACGACGATCAGGACAAGCGCGGCGGTAAAGGCGGCCGGCCGGCTGGTGGCGGTTTCAAACGCGGCAAGACCGAAGGCGGCAAGAAGCCGTTCGTCCCCAAAAGCCGAGGCATGAAGTCTCATGGAGGAGCACGCGACGGCGAGGCCCCTCGCACGCCGAAGAGCTACGGCACGCGCAGCGCCGATGCCTCGACCAATTCGGGCGAACGCTCTTTCCGACCCAAGCCTGCCGGTGAGAAACCCCGCGGCGAAAACCGCGACTGGCAGAAGCGCGGCGAAGGCCGCGATGCTGGCGGCGAGCGGAAGGGTGGTTTCGAGCGACGGCGCCCATCCGGCGACCGGCCGCCTCGCGAGGAAGGCGGTGAGCGTCTCGATCGCGGGTTCAAGCCGCGCGGCGACCGGCCGGAACGCTCTGGCGATCGCCCGAACAAGCGTTTCGAGAAGCGGGACGATCGCGGTCCCTCTCGGGGCCGCGACGATCAGCGCCGCGACCGACGTCCCGTCGAGGACGAAGCGGCCGCTGGCCAGCAGGCGGATATGCGTATCGCGCGGCGGCTTGCCCGGGCCGGTGTCGCCTCGCGGCGAGATGCAGAGGCGATGATCGTCGACGGCCGGGTGAAGGTGAACGGGAAGATCATCGATACGCCGGCGCTCGACGTGAAACTGAGCGACCGGATCGAGGTCGACGGGGCACCGCTTCCCCAGGCCGAGCGCACCCGGCTCTGGCTGTTCCACAAGCCGGCAGGCGCGGTGACGACGAACAAGGACCCGGAAGGGCGCCGCACGATCTTCGACATGATGCCCGAAGACATGCCGCGTGTGCTTTCGATCGGCCGCCTCGACATCAACACCGAGGGGCTCCTGCTGCTCACCAACGATGGCGGCCTCTCGCGCGTCCTCGAATTGCCCTCTACCGGCTGGCTGCGCCGCTACCGGGTGCGCGCCCATGGTTCGGTGACCCAGGCGCGACTCGATGAGCTGCGCGACGGCATCTCAGTGGATGGCGTCTTCTATGGTGCGATCGAGGCGACGCTCGATCGCGAGCAGGGCTCGAATGTCTGGATCACGCTCGGCCTCCGCGAAGGCAAGAACCGGGAGGTGAAGAACGTGCTCGGCGCGCTCGGCCTCGAAGTGAACCGGCTGATTCGGCTTTCCTACGGCCCGTTCCAGCTTGGCGATCTTGCCGAAGGTTCGGTGCGGGAGGTCAAGGGCCGGACCCTGCGTGATCAGCTGGGCGATCGTCTGGTGGAAGAGGCTGGCGTCGATTTCGACGGGCCGATCAACAAACCATTCTCCAACGCGCCAGTCGAGGCACGGCAGGACGCGCGGCCAACGAAGAAGAGCGATTGGGTTTCGGCTGGCGGGCGTGTCGACCGCAAGACCTTCGGCGAGAAGAAGCGCGAAGAGGCGCTCGGCCGGCTCGATACCAAGCCGCGTGGCAAGTTCGGTGACAAGCCTGGCAGAGATCAAAAGGACAATCGACGCGGCGACGGGCCTAAGCGCAAGTTCGGCGAAGATCGGGACCGCAAGCCCGGCGGACGCTTCGATAAGGACGATCGGCGCGAAGGCTTCGGCGACCGGGATGGTCCGACGCGCAAGCCGGAAACACAAGGGCGCCGGATGTCGAATGTCTGGATGGCGCCGGGCTCCAAGCCCGAACGCGATCCGGGTGGACGCCCTGCAAAATCTGAAGGCGCGGATGCCAAGGGCGGCAAGCGCGCGCTTGCCGATCCGAAGCGCCGCGTCTCGCGTCCGCCCTCGGTCGCCGGCAAGGGCAAACCGGGTCGCCCTGGCGGTCCGCGCAAGCCCGGCGGTCCGCGCGGAACAGGCCGCAAGCCGTCCGGTCCGAACGAAAGCTGAGTGATGCGTATCGTCGGCGGAGAGTTCCGCGGCCGCAAGCTGAGTGTACCTGCGACGCAGGATATTCGCCCGACGACCGACCGGACGCGCGAGACACTGTTCAACATTCTCTCGCATCATCCGGGCGTCACCCTCGACGGCGCCCGGGTGCTCGATCTCTTCGCGGGCACCGGCGCGCTCGGCTGCGAGGCCTTGTCCCGCGGTACGCGCTTTTGCGTTTTCATCGAAGAGGGCGTCGAGGGGCGCGGCCTCATCCGCCAGAACGTCGAGACGTTCGGCTTGCAGGGCCGCACCAAGATCTATCGGCGCGATGCGACGAAGCTGGGTGCCGTCGGCACCTTTGAACCCTTCGACCTCCTGTTCGCCGACCCGCCTTACGGCAAAGGCCTCGGCGAAAAGGCACTGATCTCTGCACGCGACGGCGGCTGGCTCAAACCGGGCGCGCTTTGCGTCGTCGAGGAAGCCGCGACGAGCGAGTTCGAAGTTCCGACGAGCTTCGATCTCTCCGACGAGCGCCGGATCGGCGAAACGGTGCTCAGGTTCTTTGCGGTTTCTTCATAACGCAAATTGGCGCCAGCCAGCTTTCGGCGAACTGGTTCTCGAAGCGCGATCAGGATGCATTCCACTGTGAAGGCAAAGCCGCAATGAGACATACATCCGAACATCTTTGCCGTGTCCGTTTAGGACGGCTTGACGGGGAATGAGAATGACGCTGCTGTCATCCTGACTTCGTCGCCCGGACAATCGGCATAAGAAAAGCCGGAGCAGCTGGGCCGCTCCGGCTTCGTGTCTTCTAGGCTACTTCTAGCTTGCGACGCCGACTCAGCTTGGCTGCGAGGGCTGCTGCACCTGCTGGCGGGCGCGCTCTTCGGCGACGCGCTGCTGGAAGAGCTGTGCGAAATCGATCGGGTCGATCATCAGCGGCGGGAAGCCTCCATTGCGCGTGACATCGGCGATGATCTGGCGCGCGAACGGGAAGAGCAGACGCGGGCACTCGATGAAGAGGATCGGCACGCGATGCTCTTCCTTAAAGTTCTGAAGGCGGAAGACGCCGCCATATTCGAGTTCTGCGTGGAACAGGGTCTGCTCACCTTCGCCGGCCTTGGCATCGAGCTTGAGCCGAACGTCGAAGTCGGTCTGGGAACCGTCGATCTGATTGGCTGTCACGTTGACGCCAATATTGATGCCAGGTGCCTGCTCGCGGTTCCTGAGAGCCGCGGGGGCCTGCGGGCTCTCGAAGGAAAGATCGCGCACGAACTGCGTGAGGATGTTGAGCTGCGGCTGAGCTTCGCCGGTCTGCGCCCCGTTGCCGTTCGGTGTCTGGCCGGTTGTGTTGGACATGATATCTCCCAGAAATGATTTAAGGCACGCAGGCTCTTTGACTGCTGGGACCCGGTGCCGTTCGTGTCGATTGATCCTGTCGCCTGCGAAGCCTCGAAAACCGGGGCGGCAGGGAGTGTTGCAAGCGAGCTAACACGCACGCCCGAAACGGACAAGGCTGTCACGCGGTTGATTGACGCACGGAAAGTCGGTGCATGCGGGCCGCGCTGAAAAGCCCGGCTATCAGTGGATCGTCGGATTGTTGTCGTCTTTGTCCGCGTTCCACGGCGAAGACGGATCTGGACGGCGCTTGAACTCGTCGCCCGAAAGGTCGACCACGTCGGGCCGGGTCGAGGGACGGTGAAGCTCTCCGTCGTCGATCGGTTCTCTCGGTTTACCGGCATACGGATTACGGTTGCCGAACCGTCCCGCACCTTGCGAACCGACGACAACCACGCGGTTCTTCAGGAACGACCAGACGCCGTCGCGCACTTGCGGCACGAACAGGAGGAAGCCGAGCGCGTCGGTGACAAAGCCTGGGGTCAGAAGAAGGACGCCGGCGATCGCGATCATCACGCCTGCCACCAGATCCTTGCCCGGCACGCGCTTGGCGTCGATCTCGGAGCGAATCCGATTGAGCGTCGATATCCCCTGGCTTCTGAGCAGCATGGAGCCGATCACGGCCGTCAGAATGATACAGCCGATCGTCGGCCAGAGACCGATGAGCTGGCCCACCGTGATGAAGACGCCGATCTCCACGATCGGCACCACGAGAAGCAGGAATGGGATCAGTGCGAGAGGCATGGGTTTCGTCACTTCTTCGAAGCTGGAACTTGCGTTTTCCCGGCATGGAAGGCATTCGCGAACGCTCGCGTAACAGCCTGCGGCAAAGCGCGGTTCTTCTTCAGATAGGTAGCCAAACCGATGATTTGAATGCGGGACCTGTTCCTCTTATATGGACGTAAGCCGTAAGCGATAGAAATCACGACGACCAGAAGACCAAGGATTTGCCGAATTATGAGTTTTGGGACGATCTTCATTATCGTGTTCGCGGCGATCGTCCTCTTTCAGCTTTACAATGTCCTTGGCCGGCGGACTGGCAGCGAGCGACCGCCCGTCGATCCCTATAGTCGCGATCGTTCGCGCGATCGCCAGGGCGAGAGCGAGGAAGCGGCTGGCGACAACGTCGTGACTCTGCCGAACCGGCGCACGAGCGACAGGGCCGAGGATGTTCCGGCTGGTGTACGCTATGCCGAGATCGATCGGGTCTCGGAGACCGGAACACCGCTCAACAAAGAACTGCGCAAGATCAAGGACGCCGATCCGAGCTTCGATCCGAAGGAGTTCTTCGAAGGTGCCAAGATCGCCTACGAGATGGTGGTCGACGCCTTCGCGCAGGGCGACCGCAACACGCTGCGGAACCTTCTCTCGCCGGAGGTCTACGAAGGCTTTGAGGCGGCCATTGCCGCGCGCGAGGAAAGCGGGGAGACGATGCGCTCCTCGTTCATTGGCATCGACGACGCGAAGATCGTTTCGGCAGAACTTCGCGGCCGCGAGGCGCTCGTGACGATCCGGATCGTGTCCGAGATGATCTCCGCGACGCTCAATTCCAACGGTGACGTTCTCGACGGCGACATGGAAACGGTCGTTGAGGTCCGCGACATCTGGACCTTTGGCCGCGACGCGAAGTCCAGCGATCCGAACTGGAAGCTGGTCGGAACCGAATCCGAAGAATAACGCCGCCCGCCCGATGCGGCCGTTCTCAAAGCTCGACGACGGCGTTCTGCCCGACAACGATCTCGGCTATGTCGAGGCGTACTCTGCGTTTCGCCGCAGCGCGGGGGAACTGCTCGCAGGCCGGTATAAGGCCGGAACTCTTGGGATTGATCCGAAAGCCTATGAGGACGCGGCCAAGACCGCGCTGAAGATGGCGGCCGATTTGGCTGAAACCGATGCTAGGGCATTCTTTCAGCGGCACTTCGTTCCGCTAGAGCTTAAGCCGGAGGCGGATTCGCCACGCGAGCGGGGCTTCGTAACCGGCTATTATGAGCCTGAGGTTGAAGCATCGCCGGTCGAGACAAGTGCTTTCCAGACGCCGCTTTATGCCAAGCCGGATGATCTGGTGAAGGTCGATTCGGTAAACCGCCCGCCAGGCATGGATGAGAGTTTCCGCTTCGCCCGCCGTCTACCTTCGGGGCTTTTGGAAGAATATCTTGATCGGCCTGCGATCGAGCGTGGGGCGTTGCGTGGACGGGGGCTGGAGATCGTCTGGCTAGAAAGTCCGGTGGATGCCTTCTTCATCCACGTCCAGGGTTCGGCGCGCCTCAGGATGACCGATGGCAGCGTCCGCCGCGTCGGCTATGCGGCGAAGACCGGTCATCCCTTCACGGCAATCGGCAAGGTGCTGGTAGACAGCGGTGAACTGACCCTCGCCGAGGCGGATATGGCGGGTATTCGCGGCTGGCTGGATCGCAATCCGCACCGGCTGCGCTGGCTCTTCGACCACAACCGTTCATTCATTTTCTTCGCCGAACACGCCGTGACCGACAATAGCCTCGGTCCGATCGGCGCGGCCAAGGTGCCGCTGACACCGCTCGCCTCCATCGCCGTCGATCGCGAGCGGGCAACCTATGGCGTGCCTTATCTCGTCGAAGCCCCGGAGCTGACGATCGACGGCACGCCCTATCGACGGATCGCCGTGGCGCAAGACACGGGCTCGGCGATTATCGGCAATGCGCGTGCCGATATCTTCCTCGGCTCGGGCGATCAGGCGGGCGACATCGCCGGCACAGTGAGGCACGCTGCGGATTTTGCGGTGCTGGTGCCGCGCCCGCTGGCGGCGAAGCTTCTCGGATGAAGCGCTCGAAGACACTCTCGCCGGAGGATAAGCGTCTGTGGGCGAGTGTTGCGCGGACGGCCGTTCCTCTGAAGGACAAGACCGTGCCGAAAGCGCCGAATGAGGCGGTGCCGAACCCGAAAGAAGAAGCTTATCCCGCTCTCCATGAGCCGCGCCCGGCACTGGCGCCTCTGCCGGCCAAGCGCACCCAACCCAAGCCGATGCAGGTGCAGCCGACAATCGAGCGGCCGACGCGGCGCAAGATCTCCAAGGGCCGGATCGCTATCGAGGCGCGGATCGATCTGCATGAGATGACCCAGGATCGGGCGCATGCGGCACTATCGAATTTCCTGCGCCAGGCCCAGGCGCTCGGCTTCCGGCATGTGCTCGTCATCACAGGACGGGGCAAGCCGGGCGGCTCACGCGGTATTCTGCGGCGCATGGTGCCGCTTTGGTTCGCCGGGAATGAGTTCCGTGCGCTGGTCTCGGCTTTCGAGAGTGCCGAGCGCCATCATGGTGGGGAAGGCGCACTCTATGTAAGGGTGCGCAGACGAGGATGAGGCGGCACACATGACCCCCTTCGGCGAACATCTCAGGGCGCTCCGGCGGGAGCGCGGAATGACACAGGGCGAGATGGCGAAGGCGATCGGTGTTTCGAACGCCTATCTCTCGGCCCTCGAACACGGACGACGCGGCAAACCGACCTTCGATCTCGTCCATCGCATCATCGGCTGTCTTGGCGTGATCTGGGACGAGGCGGAAGAGCTTCAGCGCCTTGCGGAAAAATCTCATCCGCGGGTGACGATCGATACCGGTGGGCTGTCGCCGGACGCTACTCACCTCGCCAATCGGCTGGCCGAAACCATGGGGCTTCTCAACACCGAGGAGCGGGCGGAGATCCTGACGATTGTCGAAAAGGCGGAGCTTCGTTCGCGGGGCCGGCGATCGGTTCCCAGCTCTCAGGCCGAGCGGCGTAGCGACAGGATGTGATTATCGAAGTGGTAGGCTGTCCGGCTGGCCTCATGCGCCGGACGGCCGACCTCGTCGATGAAGCCCTCGCCGCTGGTTGCGATGAAGCCGGGGCCGGAGGGGGCAAGGCCGCAGCCATCCACCATCTTGCGATCTTCGACGATATTCGCGTTCGCGGCGTCGAGAATGAGCAAGGTTCCGCCGACGGGCGATGAGAGCGCGATGCGGCTGCCGTCCCGATTCGCGGCGACCGAGCCCACATAATTGGATAGCTGCACCAGCTGGCCGCGCGGCAGTTCGGCGAGCTGCATGCCCCGGTCAGGCGAGGCGAAGCCCGCAAGCTGCGGTGCATCGACACTTGCGCCCTCGTACTGGCAGCCGAACCAGACGCGCGATTTCCCGTCGATCGCGAGATGCCGGATCGAGAGCTGGTGAAGATCGTTCGGCAGCCGGTGCTGGCTGATGAGGTCGCCAGTCTGCCGGTCGATGAAGACCAGCGAGGGGTCCATGGTGGGGATGTTCAGCTTCTGGCGGCCGTAATCCGGATGGGTCTCGATCCCGCCATTGGCGACTACGATCGTCTCGCCGTCCGGCATCAGCAACGCCTCGTGGGTGTCCATACCGTGGGTCTCGAATTCGCCGATCCGGGCGAAATCCCGCGCGACGTCGTAGACGCCTATGAGGCCGCGCGCCTCGGCGAAGTCGTTTTCCGTTGCATAGAGCAGCTTGCCGTCCGGCGAGAAGAAGCCGTGGCCGAAGAAGTGCCGGCCCTCCGCCGAGGTCAGCGTGCGTTCGATCTCGCCCGAAAGCGGATCGAAGACGACCGCGAAGGTGCGCGGCCGGCGCGCAAACGCAATGGCGCGGCGGCTGACGGGATCGAAGGCGACGTCGTGGCCGCGATTGGGAAGCGGCACGTCGCAGACGATGCGCCCATCTTCGGCAAAGACAGCGCAACCGAAACTGCCGTCCTCCCGGCGTACGGCCGAGGCGTAAAGCGCGTCGGCTCGCTCGAATGCATCCGCCTGCCGGGGCAGAAGCCCCGCCGCGAAGGCCGAGCCGGCTCCGGCAAGGAAGCTGCGACGGGAGACGAGGGCGGTTTCCAAGCGGGTGCGCATGGCCGGTCAATCTCCGTCGAGGGAGGAGAAGCCGGTGGAGAGGCCGAGGGAAGCAGCGAGCTGGTTCTCGAACTGGGAGCGCAGGCTGCGCGCCGCGATCATCGCGTAATCGAGCTTGCCGCGGGTTTCTTCGCTTGCGGCCGTCTCGGAGAGCGGCGCTTCGATGTCGCCGAGGGTCGCGACGATCTGCTCGAATTCGAGGCCGATCGAGTCTTGGAGATAAACTTGCTCTTCGGGCAAGACCTCGGCGAAGCCGGCGGCTTCGAACAGCGATTTCAGCCCCGCGAAATCGGCCTTGAGCGCATTGAGGGCGTTCCCCGAGCGGTTGACGAGGAAGAGATAGGGTTTCGGCGAATTACCCTCTTCGCCAAGGGCAGGACGGATGCGCTGGTCGCGAATAATCTCCAGACCGTCGGTGAAGACGGAGACGAGTTCGCCGATCGAATCGGATGCGCTGCGATAGGCCGGATCGTCGGCTTCCGGCGCGGTGAGGCGTTGGTAGATGCCGCTATCATCGCCCCACGCCTCGGTAATGGCGTCTGCCATATTGACCAGATTTTGGCTAATAGCCGCGCCATAGGCGCAGCGATAGGCGGCGTCCGATCCGTTAAGCGCTTCGGAGCCTTCGCCGAAGAGCACGAATTCAAGTGCCGGCAAGCCCTGCACGGCGACGGACTTCTGGGCGAGGGTCTCGACTTCTGCAGCAGTCTCGTCCTTTTCTGCGAGCAGCTGTTCGACTTGCCTGCGAGTGACGCCGCGCGGATCGGGAAAGAACAGGATGCGCTCCAACCGGTTCTCCTCGCGGATTGGGCCGAAGCGAATGAATTCCACGCCGGAGAAGGCGGAAACGAGATCGCCGAAGCCCTCTTTTGCTTTCGACAATGCGCTTTCGCTCGGCTCCGAGCACAGGGTTTCGACCTTTAAAGCCTCTTCACGCGTTGCGTCCGCGAAAGCCTGATAGCCCGGCCGGATCGCATCGTCGATCGCGCTGGCGACCGTCTCCAGTGCAAGGCTGTCGTCCAGCGTAGCTGAACGGGGCGCATCGCCTTCGCCGGTATCCTGAGCAAACGCTGCGCCGGGGGCGGCGATCAGGCCGGCCAGAAGGGCGGCTGCGAGACGGTTCGGTCGGCGCATCAGAGCGACTCCAGGAATGTGATCAGGGCCTTGCGGCTCGCCGCGTCCATGGCGGCATAAGCGTCGCGCGCGGTCTTCGCCTCGCCGCCGTGCCAGAGGATCGCCTCTTCCAGCGTGCGCGCTCGGCCGTCGTGGAGGTAGAACGTATTGCCGTTGACCTCGCCTGTCAGCCCGATACCCCAAAGCGGCTGCGTGCGCCATTCCCTCCCGGAGGCATCGCCGACCGGGCGGTCATCCGCAAGCCCTTCGCCCATGTCGTGGAGGAGGAAGTCCGAATAGGGCCAGATCAGCTGGAAGCTCTGTGCCTTGTTCAAGGCGTTTCGGGAGGTGACGAATTTCGGCTGATGGCAGGCCGTGCAGCCCGCGTCGTAAAAGGCCTGCTTGCCTTCCAGAACCGTTTCGTCACCGACGTCACGCCGCGCGGGCACCGCGAGATTGCGGGAATAGAAGGCGACGAGATCGAGGATCGGATCGGGCGCTTCGACCTCGCCAAGGCGTTCCTGGACGCCGGAAGGGGCTGTGCGGCAGTCCTCCTGGGCATTGGAGCATTCGCCGAAGGCGTCCGTCTTCAGCGGCGTCGATATGCCGATATCGCCGGAAAAGGCCTCTGCGCTCTGCACCTTGATCGAGGGCGTCGTAGCCTTCCAGCCGAACCGGCCGAGCATGATCTTACCGGTTTCGGGATCGCGCGCTTCGGAGACTTTGCCGGAAATGCCGTCGCCGTCGCGATCGTCCGGATCGGCCAGCGCGCGGATATCGGCCTCCTCGATTGCCTCGACGAGGCCAAGGCCGATCATCGGCGGAGTCAGGCGCGGTGAGAGAAGTGCGTCTTCGGCGAGCGGCCCGTATTTCATGTCCGCGACACTGTAGGAGGGCTTTCGGAGAGAGACTTCGGTGCCGCCGGCGAGTGTGACGGGCATCTCCTCGTAGTCGATGACCATGCGGCCTTCGGGTTGATAGCCCGGTACGGCAAAATTCTGGAGCTGGCCGCCATAGGTGGGTTCGGCGATGCGCGTCAGCTCCTTCGAACGCAGTTTTTCGCGCTCTTCCTCGGAGTGCGGCGGCACAGAGAGCCGAAGGAACATTGAGACCGCGTCCTCGCCTTCCACCGGCGGGCGGCCGCGACCGTCCTTGATGTGGCAGCTCTGACACGCGCGCGCGTTGTAGAGCGGACCGAGCCCGTCGGAAGCTTCGGTCGAGGAGGGGGAGGAGACCCAGAACTTGCGGAAGAGCGCATTGCCGAGCTTGAAGCGGTCCTCTCCCTCGAAGCTCTGATTGGCCGAGACGTGACTGAAGGCGTCCTGATTGATGGTCTTGGTGGAGGTCGAGGCCCCCGCTTGCATGGTCTCGAATTTTTCGGGCTCGGAGAAATCCGTCGTCGGCGCCGTGACCTTACGTACCCGCTCAAGGTCTTCCGCGCTCAGGTCCTGACGTGTCGGCGAGTTGTCGCCAAGGGCCGCGGTGGCGAGTGGCAGGGCGAGGAGGGCGGTGAGGGAGGTGGCTGCGAAGGCGGCGATACGGCACTTGGACATGGGGTCTGTTTCGACTTTCCTCGTTCTGATGCGTTTCTCCGCAAGGCCTTTCTCGGCTCGGAAGGGATCAGACGTTTTCCGCTTTCCTCACCTCCGCTTCGTCATTCTCGGGCTCCGTCCCGAAAAATCCAGCGCTGTGGAGGCGTCCTGGTTCATGCCGTTCGGAGTGACGGTGGACCGTCGCGAAGAGCAGAGCCGACTGGATCCTCGGGACGGGGCCCGAGGATGACCACCGAGCGAGGGGAGATTCCGCCCGCCGAAAGCCGGAAAGGCCGTCGGAAAAGCCGTCATACGATGGATCGGCAGCCGCAGCGTCACCGCTGCGGCCACCATCAGTAGTCCGGCTTACTGGAACACCGCATCGGTATTGTCGAGGCTGTCGGAGCCCTCGATCGAGACGCCGCCGACTTCGAGAGCGGCGATGATGCGCTCGATGGTGCGGGTCTGGCCGATGAGGCCATCGACCGCGTTCTGCACGCGCTCGTTGCCCTCGGTATTGCCTTCGGCGATTTGCTGATCATAGGCCTCGCCGTTTTCGGCAGCGTCCGAAATCGCACGCATGGCCTCGAGGGTTTCGGTCAGATCGCCCTTCATCTCTTCGTTGAGATCGGCGTTCTCGGCTTCGACGAGATCGGCGAGCGCCGGACCTTCCACCGTCTCGCCGTCGATACCCTCGTAGCGGCCGAGATAGACGTTCTCGATGCCGACCACGTCATAGAGATGCGAGACATGGGTGTTGTCGGAGAAGCAGTCGTGCTCTTCCTCCGGATCATGCAGCAGAAGGCCAAGCTTCATGCGTTCGCCGGCCATTTCGCCATAGGAGAGCGAGCCCATGCCGGTGAGCATCATGCTGATGCCCTTGTCCTCGTCCTCCAGAAGCGCCGCGCGGGCTTCGCCGCCTTCTTCCCAGTTCGCAACCATCTCTTCGAGATCGGAGACGAGGAGATCGGTCGCGGCGTCGAGATACTCGCCGCGCTTGTCGCAGGCGCCGTTGGTGCAGTCTTCGCCGGAGGCGTAGTCCGTCGCCGGACGCTCGCCCGCGCCGGCCTCGGTGCCGTTAAGGTCCTGGCCCCATAGCAGGAATTCGATGGCGTGATAGCCGGTCGCCACATTGGCTTCGATACCGCCGGCTTCCTGCAATTTGTCCTGGATGAGGGCAGGTGTGATCGTCGAAACGTCCACCGTCTCACCGCCGATCGTCACCTCGTCGGAGGCGATGACATTGGCCGTGTAAAGCTGGTTGGAATCCGAGCCGGTGCCGTAGCTGGAGTCGACGTAATCGATCAGGCCCTCGTCGAGCGGCCATGCGTTGACGCGGCCTTCCCAGGCATCGACAATCGGATTGCCGAAGCGGAAGACCTCGGTCTGCTGGTAGCTCGGCCGCGACTCGCGCCACGCCTCACGCGCCGCCTTGAGCGTTTCCTCGCTCGGATTTTCGATCAGTTCATCCGTGGCGGCGTCGAGCGCCTTGGCCGTCTCCAGCGCATCGGAATAGCCGGCAAGCGCGATGTCGGCGTAATTGGTGAGGACCGCTTCCTTCGAGACATCCTGCGCGAAAGCGGGCGCCGAGAAAGCGAGGATCGAAGCGGAAAGCGCTAACGCGCGAGATGCTGAAAAGGCCATGGGACGGGTCAATCTCCTGCCGGGGTCAAGGTCCGATGAAGGTCGAGGGATCGTCTGATGAGTGCAAAAACGATCGCCTTCCGCCCTTTCGGCTAAGCGGCAGGGTTAGCGTTGTCAAATAGAAATCAGCTCTTTGGAATGGTTCTACTTATACATTGGAATAGTTCTATTTTGTGATATCGACTTTAGAACTCTTCTATTCTTGCAAATTGCATGGCTTGCTTATCGTCAGGGCAGGCGTGCGATGCGCTCCGCCAAAAGTGCGAAGAATGCATCCGCATTACCGGATCGAACCCAGACTGCATTCTTCGGCCTGTCCGTGACGCCCCAATAATCGACGACGGTCATGCCGCGGCAGAGCTCGGAACCCGTCTCGATGGAAACGTTCACTTCTCGTCCTTCGAACATGTCCGGTTGCAGCACGTAGGCTGTGACGCATGGATCGTGCAGCGGCGCGCCTTCCCAGTTGTACTTTTCGAGATCGAAGCGCTCGGAAAAAGAAAGCATCGCAGCTACCGCATCGCCGGAGCGATTGCCGATATCGCGGAAGGCCGCGATCCGCTCGCGCGTCGAGCGCATGGCATGGGTAACGTCGAGAGGGAGCACGGTGATCGCCGCGCCAGACCTGAAGACCGCGCTGGCCGCCTCCGGGTCGACATAGATGTTGAATTCCGCCGTCGGCGTGATGTTGCCCACTTCGAAATAGCCCCCACCCATCATGACGACGTCTTGCAGGCGTGCCGCGATATCCGGGGCTTTTGCGAAGGCCAGCGCGACATTGGTAAGCGGTCCGAGGCAGAGCAGGCGGATCGTGCCGGCTTCATGGGCGCGGACCGTCTCGATGAGATAGTCGACGCCGTGTTGACTTTGGGCGGCGATGGTCGGCTCCGGCAGGTCCGGCCCATCGAGCCCGGTCTTGCCGTGAACATGCTCGGCGGTGACGAGCGTGCGGCCGAAAGGCTTCGAGCAGCCCGGATGAACGGGTATTTCGGTGCGGCCGGCAAGCTCCAGCAGCTTGAGGGCGTTCTTTGTCGTCAGATCGAGCGGGATATTACCGGCCACCGTGACGATGCCGAGAACATCGATTTCATCCGGCGAGGCGAGGGCGGTGAGGATCGCCACCGCATCGTCCTGCCCCGGGTCGGTATCGAAGATCACCTTCTGGGCCATGCTGCCACCTGCTCTCGGCTTCCTGTCTGGGTGCGGAGGCATACCCTATTGACGGTGGAATGGAAGGCTTCGGTTCCGGTCGTTCATCTACACAGGGGATGAGGCGGGTCCCAACCACAATCGACATCGCCTGGATTCCAGGGACGCAGCCCTGGAATGACGAACCGCAGGCTCGTACCTTAAGAAAACGGCCGCCCCGAAGGGCGGCCGCAGAAATTATGTCTCGTCGGAAAGCCTACTCCGCCGCGACACCGGCCCCCACCGGACAACTCACGCCCGTTCCCCCGACGCCGCAATAGCCGCGCGGGTTCTTGGCGAGATACTGCTGATGATAATCCTCCGCATAATAGAATTCCTCGGCCGCTTTGATCTCCGTCGAGATCGTGCCGGTATGGCCGGCGGCCTTCAGCGCCTGCTGATAGGCCGCCTTCGTATCCTCGGCGATTTCCGCCTGCTCGTCGTCGAAGGTGTAGATCCCTGAGCGATACTGGGTGCCCATGTCATTGCCCTGGCGCATGCCCTGGGTCGGGTCATGACCTTCCCAGAACGTCTTCAGCAGTTCGCGATAGCTGATCTTGTCCGGATCGTAGACGACGAGCACCACCTCGTTGTGCCCGGTCTGGCCGGTACAGACCTCCTGATATGTGGGGTTCGGCGTATAGCCGCCGAGATAGCCGACCGCCGTCGAATAGACGCCGTCGAGCTGCCAGAACTTGCGCTCGATGCCCCAGAAGCAGCCCATGCCGAAGACGGCCTGCTTCAGCCCATCCGGAAATGGCGCCTTGATCGGTGCCCCGTTGACGAAATGAGTCTCGGGCACTGGCATTTCTGTCGATCGGCCCTTCAGGGCTTCGGCCGGGTCGACCATCTTCGTCTTCTTGGCGAACATGTCGAGAATATACATCGTTTCGCTCCTTTCACCGGCGCTGCGCCTCTGTGAGATGCGCGAAGACCGGCTTGGTTGAGTGGGTCGCGTCAGGCGCGCCCGATCCTGCGTGGCTTGCGTCCGAGCAGCGTCAGCACCGCGCCGATGATGGCGAAGGTGATCGCAAAGGGCCAGGTTCCGATTGCCGCGGCCGTTGGGGACGCACCATCCGCGAACAGGCCTGCGCCGATGCCGGTCATCCGTGCGATCTCGGCGATCGTCGCCATGCGGATCACGTCGTCCGCCACGTACTGGGCGACGTCGCCGACGGCGAAGACGGTGGCGATCGCAAGAAACAGGGTTCCGATCATCCGCAGGAAAAAGCGCATCGAAGGGGCGGGCTCCGGTCTGGCGAGACGTTTCGCATGGATGGTTTCAGACCCGGAAGATGGGGGCTGGCCGGCCTCTTGGCAACGGCATGGGCCGGGCCTGCGGCGATCCTGCTATTGATGGTGTTCCCTCCGCCTCGCCCGTCGCTCGGCAGACCTCAAAACAGGCGATACCTCAAAGAAAGATCGAACTTCCGCGCCTTGGTCTGGACAAAACGCTTGAACCGACGCGATTTCTGGCTTAGGTCCCGCGCCGTCCGCTGCTTTCACGCTGCGTGTTCGGTCCATTCAGTCATTCGACGGATAAGCGCCGAAATCGCGCAAAAGCTCACGGACATTGGTGAGGTGGCCGAGTGGTTGAAGGCGCACGCCTGGAACGCGTGTATACGGGAAACCGTATCGAGGGTTCGAATCCCTCTCTCACCGCCATCTAAATTCCATAAGCTTTCGACCTCTAAAAGGACTTCCGCCGCATCGCGTGTGGCTTTTGTTTGATGGCATGGTGACTGATCGGCAGAACTGAACCTGCAGACTTTGTCCCCGTTCCCTTTATCGACCCGGTGCCGATTGGCTGGATATCCAGGCGCGCGATACGATAGGGTGCAAGCACGCGGTCGTTATTCTGTCGCGGTCGATGCGTATCTCCGGGCATGACACCTTGTCACCATCTTCACCGCTCCTGTCTTTCGCTGGAATTTGTCGATCTTGACGAGCGTACCTCTCTTGCCGCCGGGCTCGGAGTTGGAACACGCAGCTCTTGGCTGCGTGAAGAGACCGGTGACGTGCATTCGCAAGCGCGTTGAGCTTCACTGCTACGCGTCTCTGATCGCGATCATCCGGTCGAGAAGAAGGATCAGTTCATCCCGAAGCGCCTGCCCTGAAAGCCCGATCGCACGCTCTTCCAGGCTGATCGTCACGATACCGTGGACCGCCGCGAAAAGCGCCTGGGCGCGGTTGACGAGCGCTTCTTGCGCAAGGGTGGTCTCGATCCGCGAAAGTGGTTCGGCGATCAGCCGGACGAGATCAGCCTGTTGCGCGCGGTGCCAGTCGGGAATGGGGGTATCGGCGAGGGAGGTCGCATCGAAGAGCGCGAACCAGAGCGCGCGATGGGTTTCGGCGAAATCGAGATAGGCGAGCGCCAGGGCGCGCAACTCGTCCCTCGGCCCATTGGTGCCCTCCCGTGCCTTCGAAAGATGACCGCTCAGTGCATTGAGGGTCTCGCCATTGACGTGAATGATCAGCGTCTGAAGATCGGAAAAGGCCGTGTAGAGGCCGCCGAGTGCGCATCCCGCATCCTGCGTGATGTCCCGGGCGCGCAGATTGCGGACCCCTTGGCTTTCGATCCGCTCGCGTGCCGCAGCGATGAGCCGGGCTTTGAGATCGTCCCTCTTGGCCTGTCTGGACGCCACATATGCCTCCTGAAAATATTTTGAACGACGTTCATTTCAGATCTTGAACGTTGTTCATTTTCTGCTAGCTTCCAAAATGAACAATGTTCAATATGAGAGGAAGCCATGTTGAAATCTCTTATGACCCTTCTGCGGGGAACCGCAAACGACCGCCGCGAAAGCATCGTCGACGCAAACGCGATCACGATCCTGCGCCAGCAGATCCGCGACGTCTCGGCGACGGTAAAGTCTGCCAAGGTGGCGGAGGCGCGGGCCTGTGCGGAAAACCGCCGCGAGAAACGCCGCCGCGATGCGATCTCCGGGCAGATCGCCGATCTCGAAGAGCGTGCCGTCGCAGCGATCCGGCAAAGCAATGAGGCGCTCGCTGCCGAAGCGGCGGAAGCCATCGGGCGGCTCGAGGCCGATCGCGAAGCTTCGGACAAAGCCATCGCGGTCATCGAGGCGGAGCTCGCGCGGCTCCAGCGCGCAATCACCCGCAGCGAAACGCGCATTCGCGATCTCGAGCGCGGCTTGCGCCTTGCCGATGCCACTCGCCGCAGCGTCTCGCTCCGTCTTGCCGATCCGGCGGCCCCGCATCTTGCCACGCTTTCAGAGGCCGAAGCGACGCTCGCCCGCCTGTTACGCGGTCAGGAAGACGATCTGACGATCGCCGATCGCCTCGATCCGGACGAGGAGATCGATCCCGGTGAGCGGCTGACCGAAAAGCTCGCTTCCGCCGGATGCGGTCCTGCCGCCCCGCACAGCACGGAGAGCGTTCTCTCTCGCCTGCGCCAGCGCGCCGGCACGGCCGCCTGACATCTCCAGCGATCTTCCAGACAAAGGATTTCAACGATGAGCGATATTTCCTACCAGCCAAAGGCCACCCGTGCGTGGAAGGCCTATTCCATCGCCAGCTTCGTGCTCGCGGCCGTCATGAATGCCGGCGGCGTCTTCTTCATGGAGGCGAGCTTCGCTGCCAAAGGCTTCTACGCCATGGCGGTGATCATGCTCGTCCACTGCGCGATCTCGGTGACGCGGCTTCTGCGAGACGAGGAAGAGGGCCGTAGCATGGTCTCGCGTCTCGACGAGGCGCGCACCGAGGAACTCCTCCGGCAGGCAAGTCGCAATCGCGAGGATCTGTAGAAGCGGCGGGAATGAACTCCTTCGAGGAGCGCGCTGTGCTCCACGACGCCTTCACGTTTTCCCGGCTCCACGAGCTCAAACGAAACGAGCGATCCTTCCGCCGTGGGGTGACCCATCGCGGATCGGTCGGGCTTTTGTCCCAAGGACACTCCAGATGAGCAGACATCTTCTCACATCGCGGCGCTTCCTGCCGCTCTTCGTTACGCAATTCCTGTCCGCCTTCAACGACAATCTGTTGAAGAATGCGCTGGTCTTTCTGATCCTCTTCACGCTCGCCAGCGAGGAGGCCGCGCCGCTCGTGACCCTCGCCGGTGCCGTCTTCATGGCGCCGTTCCTTCTTTTCTCGGCGCTCGGCGGCGAACTCGCCGACCGCTACGACAAGGCACTCGTCGCGCGGCGTCTGAAGCTCGCCGAGATCGGCGGTGCCTGTCTGGCCGTCGCTGGCATCGCGCTAGGTTCGGTGCCGGTGCTGATGGCTGCGCTCTTCGTCTTCGGCCTTGTCTCCGCGCTGTTCGGTCCGATCAAATACGGTATCCTGCCCGACCACTTGGAAACCTCGGAGCTTCCGGCCGCGAACGCATATGTGGAGGGCGCGACCTTCGCCGCGATCCTTGCCGGCACGATCGCCGGCGGCCTCCTTTCGCTTGGAGACACGACGGTCGTGGTCTTCGGTCCGGTGATGATCGGCCTTTCTATCCTCTGTTATGCGGCGAGCCGCTTCATCCCGAAGACCGGTGCCGCCGCGCCCACTCTGACAATCGACCGAAACATCCTGCGCTCGACGGTGAGGCTCACCCGCGAACTGGCGCGCGACGGCCGCATCCTGAAGGCCTCGCTCATGGTCTCCTGGTTCTGGGTCGTCGGGGCCATCGTCCTGTCCCTGATGCCGACGCTGGTGAAGGACGTCCTCGGCGGGTCAGAAATTGCCGTCACCACCTATCTGGCCCTGTTCGCCGTTGCCATCGGTATCGGCTCTGCCCTTGCGGCGCTCGTCTCGAAGGGGCGCATCGTCCTCCTGCCGGCGGTCGTCGGCACGGTCCTCGTCGCCGGCTTCAGCCTGGATCTCGGCCTCATGCTGCTCGGTCAAGCCCGCAACGCGCCCACGGATACGCTCGCCGCCTTCTTCGCAGGTGACGGCACGGTGCGAGCCGCGATCGACCTTGCCGGCATGGCGATCGCCGGTTCGCTCCTCGTCGTGCCCGCCTTCGCAGCCCTGCAGGCCTGGGCACCCAAGGCCCGCCGCGCCCGCCTCGTCGCTGGCAACAACATCGTCAATGCCGGCTTCATGACCCTCGCCGGTGGCCTCGTCGCCGCCGTCCAGGCCGCAGGCGTCGGCCTCGGTCCTATCCTCACCGTCCTTGCCGCCCTCAATCTCGGAGCCGCGATCGTCATGCTTAAAGTCCTGCCGACGAATCCTTTGCGCGACCTCATCTCCGTCGTGATGCGCCTCTTCCACCGGATGGAGGTCGAGGGCCTTGAACATCTCGATGCCGCCGGCCCTGCGCCGATCCTTGCCCTCAACCATGTCAGCTTCCTCGACGGCCCGCTGGCGCTGACCCTCACCGAGGCCGATCCCGTCTTTGCCATCGATCGCACCATTGCCCAGCGCTGGTGGGTCAAGCCTTTCGTCAAGCGCACCAACGCGCTTCCGCTCGATCCGACCAAGCCGATCGCGACACGTTCGCTGATCAAGGCGGTGCAGGCGGGAAATCCCCTCGTCATCTTCCCGGAAGGCCGGATCACCGTGACCGGCAGCCTGATGAAGGTCTATGACGGTGCCGGGATGGTCGCCGACAAGACGGGCTCGAAGATCGTCCCGATCCGCATCGATGGCCTCGAACGGAGCCCGTTTTCCCGCCTCACCCATGCCCTCGTCAAGAAGCAGCTCTTCCCGAAGGTGAAGGTGACGATCCTGCCGCCCCGCGACCTCACGATCGATCCGGAGTTCAAAGGCCGCAGGCGGCGCAAGGCGGCGGGTGCAGCGCTCCATGCCATCATGACCGAAAGCGTGTTCGAGGCGCGCCCGACCGATCGCACGGTGCTCGAAGCGGTCATTGAGCAGGCAAGAAGCGGCGGCATGGGAGCGCTCGCGACGGAAGATCCCGTCACCGGGCCCCTGACGCGCGGCGCGCTTCTCACCCGCACCCGCATTCTCGCCGAGCGCTTCGCTGCACACTTCGAGAAGGCAGAGACAATCGGGCTGATGCTGCCGACCTCCAATGCCGGCGCGGTCTCCTTTCTCGCGATGACGAGCGCCGGCAAGGTGCCCGCCATGATCAACTTCACCGCCGGTGCCGCGAACATTCTGTCGAGCTGCCGCGCGGCGCAAGTCGACACGATCGTCACCGCGCGGGCCTTCGTGAAGCAGGCACGGCTCGAACCGCTCGTTGCCGCGCTGTCGCAGAAACTCCATATCTCCTATCTGGAAGACATCGCCCTCGGCATCGGGATGAAGCAGAAGATCGCGGGGCTCCTGGGCCGCACGAAGCCGCTCGTCGCGCGGAAGGCCAGCGATCGGGCCGCGATCCTCTTCACATCCGGCTCGGAAGGCGCGCCCAAGGGTGTCGTCCTCTCCCACGACAACATTCTCGCCAACACCGCCCAGGCGGCGGCGCGGATCGACTTTTCGGGTGCGGACAAGGTCTTCAACGTCCTGCCGATCTTTCACTCCTTCGGACTGACGGCAGGCACGCTCCTTCCGCTGACGGCAGGCGTTCCGGCCTATCTCTATCCCTCGCCGCTGCACTACCGGATCGTGCCGGAGCTCATTTACGGCTCGAATGCGACCATCATCTTCGGCACGGATACCTTCCTCGCCGGTTATGCACGGACGGCCCATCCTTATGATTTCCGATCGGTGCGTTACTGCTTCGCCGGGGCCGAACCGGTGCGTGCCTCGACGCGAGCAACCTTTATGGAGAGTTTCGGGCTGCGCATTCTCGAAGGCTACGGCGTGACCGAGGCTGCGCCCGTAATCGCCATCAATGCTCCGATGGAAACCCGAACGGGAAGCGTCGGCCGCCTGCTTCCGGGCATCGAGGCGCGCCTCGAACCGGTGCCGGGCGTCGAAGAAGGTGGACGGCTCTTCATTCGCGGCGCGAACGTGATGCAGGGCTATCTGAAAGCGGAGAAGCCCGGCGTCCTCGAAACGCTGGAGGGCGGTTGGCACGACACGGGCGATATCGTCGAGATCGACATAGACGGATTCGTCTCCATCAAGGGCCGCGCCAAGCGCTTCGCAAAGATCGGCGGCGAGATGGTCTCGCTCTCGGCCGTGGAGACGCTGGCGGCCGAGTTGTGGCCAGGCGAGCCGGTGATCGTTTCGGCGATCCCCGACGCCAAGAAAGGCGAGCGACTGATCCTCCTGACGAGTGCCGCCGGCGCGGACCGTCAGGCCTTCGCCGCCTTCGCAAGGTCGAAGGGTGCGATGGACCTGATGATCCCGGCCGAAATTCACGTCGTCGAAAAGATGCCGCTCCTCGGCAGCGGCAAGGCCGACTTCACCGCAGCCAAGACCCTGTCGCTTGAGCTCTCGCCAACTGATGCGGGCAGTCGAAAGATGGAAGCGGCACCGGTAGCGGCCTGACCGAGATCTTAGTTGCCAAGAGGCAGGCGGACGCAGAGGCATCCGCCTGCTTCATCGCGCGTGTTACCGAACGTGTTCAAGATCAAGGCATCGGCCCAATCTTATGGGCGGGCGAACATCAGCGAGCACGGCCACTGAAGCTTCAAGCGGTAAGGGTTTGTGACCGGGCCGCTTCAGGCACCAGAACCGGAAGATGACCTTCGCCCCGGTCGACCCGCGCCATGGCGATGCCGAAGACCTCGTCGATCGTGTGGGATTGCAGGAGTGCGGCAGGGCTGTCGTCCTCGACGATCATGCCCGAACGCATCAGGAGCATCCGGTCGGAAAAGGTCGCGGCGAGATTAAGGTCATGAAGGACGGCGATCACCAGTCCGCCCCGATCGGCGAAACTTCGGGCAATCGACAGGACGTCGAGCTGGTGGCGCACGTCGAGGCTGGACGTCGGCTCATCGAGGATCAGGAGCTTCGCCGGCCCGTCATCCAGGGGATCGCCGATCTGGCAGAGAATGCGCGCGAGCTGAACCCTTTGCTGCTCACCGCCGGAAAGCTGCTGGTAAAGGCGCCCTCCGAACCCTTCAAGATCGACCGCATCAAGGGCATTCGATATGTGAATCTGCCTTTCGGCGGCCGCGATCCCGCGCCTCTGGCGCAAGCCAAGGCCGATGATTTCAAACACGGTAAAGGGGAAGGAGATAGCGCTTGCCTGGGGCAGCACGGCCCGCCGTCGCGCGAGTTCGTGCGGCGCAACAGTCCGAACATCCTCGCCATGTAGCCTGATGATGCCCGACTGGAGATCACGCTCCCCGCTGATCGCCTTTACGAGCGTCGATTTCCCGGCCCCGTTCGGACCGACGAGTGAAACCATCGTTCCTGACGCGAATTGCGTCGTGAGCGGACCGAGAATCGTCGCTCCGCCGGCGCGAACGCTCACATTCTCGATATCGAGAACCAAGGTCTAATGTCCCATCAGGGCGCGTCGGCGCATCAGCAACCAAAGGAAGAACGGAGCGCCGATCGCCGCGGTTATGATACCGACCGGCAGTTCCGCCGGGGCGACCAGAAGCCGTGCGCCAATATCTGCAACGAGCAGCAGAAGCGCACCGCCCAGACACGAAGCGGGCAAGAGAAAGCGATGGTCGGCACCCACTGCGAGACGCAGGACATGGGGGACCACGATACCGACGAATCCGATGACGCCGGAAACGGCCACGGCGACGCCCGTCGCCGCCGCCACAAGGACAACGGCCGAACGCTTCAGCCCTTGAACCCTGACACCCAGGTGAAACGCTTCCGCCTCTCCCAGCACAAGCGCGTCTAGACCCCGCGCCAGCACCGGCGCGACGGCAATTACCATCAGCATCAACGGAGCGCAGACGAGCACCTTCTGCCAGGTCACGCCACCGAGCCCGCCGAGGTTCCAGAAGGTGATGTCGCGCAACTGCGCATCGTCGCTGAGATAGACGAGGTAACCCATGATCGCCGCAGCGAAGGCGGCAAGAGCGATGCCGGCGAGCAGCATCGTGGCAACGGAGGTCGATCCCTCACGGGTGGCGATCATATAGAGGATCGATGTGGCGGTCAGCGCGCCGGCAAAGGCTGCGACGGGAAGCGAAAAGGTGCCGAGGAGCATTGCGACCGGCGCCAGAAGACCGTTGCTCAGAACGATCATGGAAACCGCGCCGAGCGCCGCGCCGGTCGAGACGCCGAGAATTGCGGGCTCCGCCAGCGGATTGCGAAAGAGCCCCTGCATGACGGCTCCGCCCAGGGCCAGCATCGCGCCGACCAGAATCGCCATGATCACGCGCGGCAGCCGGATCTGCCAGACGATCACGATATCCCCGATAGGATAGTTCTCCGCATTCGGCCCCGCAAACAGGATCGCGACGACGCGTTCCGGGGGGAGGGACGAAGGTCCGATGCCAACGGCAAGGATAGTGAAGACGAGGACGGCGAAGGTCAGCCCAACGAGCGTGATCGCTTGCACGAACGACCGGTCTCCCGCGGCAGGAACTACCGGGGGGATGCGAGCTACAGCACTCATTCGGGGGATGGCATGTGATCAGGATAGAGCCTCGTCGACAGATCGCGAGCAGCATCTGCGGTTCGCGGGCCAAATCCGAGAAGATAGGCAGCATCCATGCGGATCAGCGAATTCGTCTGTCCGGCAGGGGTCGCCTTCAATGCCGGAATGGAGAACGGATCGGCAGCTCCGTGGTCGGGCCCGGCTCCGGTGACCATTACAATCACGTCGGGCGCGAGTTCGGTCGCTGCTTCGGAAGACAAAGTCTTGTAACCCGAGATTTCTCCAAACACATTCGTACCACCGGCAAGGCCTATCATCTCGTCAGCCGCGGTGTCGGTTCCCGCCGCCATCGGTCGACCGTCGACCATGGAGAGAATGAAGAGGACCTTCCTGGGAGTCTCGACCGATTCCAGCTGCGTGTCGAGGCGCGCAAGATTGCTCTCAATCTCGGTTGCGAGAGCATCGCCCTTCTCTTTCTGGCCAACCGCTCCTGCGATTGTTCTGATCTTCTGGCCGATTTCGGCCCTGCCATGCCCGCCCGGCACGGTCGTCAGAGAGAGACCGGAGGCTTTGAGGAGTTCGATCGCGGGCGGTGGGCCGGCCCCTTCTTCCATCAAGATCAGGTCCGGCGACAGGGCGAGGACGCCTTCCGCCGACAACTGCCGCATATAACCGACGTTAGGCTTGTCCCGAGCCTCGCTAGGATAAACGGCCGTGGTATCCACGCCGACGATCCTGTCTTCTGCTCCGAGAGCGTAGAGCGTTTCCGTCACCGCACCGCCGATCGCGACGATTCGTTCAGGTTGTTCGGCATCCTCGGCCTTGGACGGAGAGACGAAAAGAAGGCCGGCCATGGCGGCACCCAGCAGCGGGAACACACGGCGTCTGGAGATTTCAAGCTGAGAGATATTGGGCACGAGTCTCGGTTTCATTTTGTCAGGATGAGTTTGCCGGTCCGGGTGAGGCGCAACCGGTAGACAAAGTTCTGGTGGTGAATTTCGACCTCTCTGCCGGTGACGAAAAGGTCTTCGGTAGAGAGAACCGTCTTGTCCCGCGCCATCGATACATCGGCGCGACCAACGCGACCGACATTCGTCGCATCACGACCTTCCTCCAAATTAGAACCTTTCTATTTTACAAGCGTTTTCAACAAGATAAAACTTGATTTCGATTATCATGTTATTTATCGGCGTCAATGGGCAGGGTCAAAGACGAGGGGGGTCGTCTCGCTCCGCTGCGGACGTTAGCAAGCCAAATCTCGATCGAGCATGAGCCAGCCAGGTCCCATCATCTGATCTGAAGGGGATTGAAGTGGCACTATTCAAACATGGACTTGCAGCGACCGCATCCGGTTGCGCGCTGACGATTGCACTCGGCTGGCCTGCGGCGGCGCAGCAGTCTGCAAACGGCGATGTCTCGATTTTTCTCGACACCGTGGTCGTCGTGGGCGATGGGGAAGGCGCTTCGGGTGCTGACGAACCGGCCTCGCGTGCGGCCAGCATCCTGACGCAGCGCGTCACCCGCACCGACCTCGATGACGCTCAGATCTTCGACGCGGACGACATCGCCCGGATCGATCCGTCGGTCGGTTTCAGCAATACAAGCGGCGGTTTCAACGTTCGCGGGCTCGGTGACAGCCGGGTGCTGACCACGATCGATGGCATTCGCCTGCCCTGGCTCGATGACGGCGCGCGAGGCGTCACCGGCGGCAGCGCCACGTTCGATACCAATACCTTGAGCGCTCTCGACATTGTCAAAGGCAGTGATTCCAGTGTGTTCGGCGCAGGATCGCTCGGTGGCGTCGTCGCCGTCCGCACGCTGAACCCGGAGGACCTTCTGGAAGGAGACCAGGTCTTCGGTGGGCTCTCGCGAGCGACCTTCGACAGCGAGGACCAGAGCTGGGGCGTCGACCAGGCACTCGCCGCCCGCCTCGGCGATACGTACATGTTCCTTCAGGGCGGCTACCGCCGCGGCGAAGAACGCGAGAATCAAGGCGAGGTCGGAGGCTTCGGCGAAACGCGTACGAAGCCCAATCCCCTGGACTACGAACAGCGCAATGTTCTGGTGAAGCTGCGCCAGCATCTGGGCGTCGATCAGGTCATCGGGTTGACCGGAGAGATCTACGACCGGGACGAGGACATCGACGACAGAACGGCATCACAGGCGACCTATGATCCAGGCTCTACGTCGCGAAGCCAGGTCGAGAAGCGCGAACGGATTTCCGCCGAATACGAACTCGGGGTCGGCGCCGGCGCCTGGCTCGACGCCGCCCATGCCGTCGTCTTTTGGCAGCGTCAGGAACTCTCGGATGATTTCTTCGGCGATCGGGTCTCTCAACCGGCAGGTGCCTATTCGCGTCTGAGCGAGATCGAGGACACGACGTTCGGGATCAACGGCGCGGTCATGAAGCATGTGTCCGTCGCCGGTCTCGATCACAAGATCAGTATCGGCGGCGACGTCTACGGTAACCGCACCGGCCAAATGTCCAGCGGCGAGGATAGCTGCCCGCCGGGACCTTACGCCTTCTGGTATTTCTATTCGTGCAACTTCCTCCACACCAACCAGGCCGATATGCCGGACGTTCACGGCGTGACGACCGGCCTGTTCGTGGAGGACGAAATCTCCCTCACCGATCGCTTTCGTGTGACGCCGGGTGTGAGGCTCGATTATTACGAGCAGAACCCGAAGGAAACTGCGGCCTATCGGAACAATGTCACTTATGACGGCCTGCCGGATTCATCGAGCGACAGCGCCGTATCGCCCAAGCTTCGCGCGGAATTCGACATTACGCCGAACACCACGATCTACGGGCAGTGGGCTCAAGGGTTCAGAGCGCCGACGGCGAGCGAACTCTATCTGAGCTACGGTGGTCCCGGCACCTATCTCAGCATCGGGAACCCGGATCTGGAACCGGAAACCAGCAACGGTTTCGAAGCCGGACTTCGGGCGCGTTATCAGGATTTCGACTGGAGCGTTTCGGGCTTCTACAACCGTTATGAGAACTTCATCGATACCGAAACGGTCGATCCGTACGAGCTTGGCCTGTCGCGCGGGGAGTATCCGTTCGGTATTACCCGCAACTTCAATCGCCGCGATGTGGAGATCTATGGGGTCGAGGCCGCGGCCCACTGGCAGATGACTGAGGTCTGGCACAGCGGATTGACCCTTGCGGCCACGGTGGGCCGCGACAAGGACACGGGGGACCATCTCAACACGGTCCCGGCCGCGAAGGGCATCCTCAATTTCGGCTATGACAACGGAGTTTGGGGCGGCGACGCTTTCCTAACCGTTGCCGCGGCCCGCGACGAGGTCGAAGCGGATATCAACAAGACGCCGGACTACGCCGTCCTCGACCTGACGGCCTTTTGGAAACCGACCGCCGTCGAAGGCGTAAAGCTGCAGGCCGGACTCTACAACG
Source organism: Fulvimarina thalattae (assembly GCF_040239565.1). Classification (NCBI taxonomy): domain Bacteria; kingdom Pseudomonadati; phylum Pseudomonadota; class Alphaproteobacteria; order Hyphomicrobiales; family Aurantimonadaceae; genus Fulvimarina; species Fulvimarina thalattae. Next base: position 72,946 of record NZ_JBEHWS010000006.1, on the reverse strand, counting down.
TGTTCGACGAGACCTATTACGACGCGCTCGACATTCCGGACAATGCGGCCCAACCGCAAGAGTTCTACTCCGAGCCAGGACGTAGCTTCAGAGCGTCCTTGTCCTACCAGTTCTGATCCCAGCAACGCTTTTCATCAGTTCAGCCGGAGCTCGCTTTCAAAGCGGCTCCGGTTGGCCTCGCTGCGTTCCCGCGGCCCAATTCGGCTGCCGAGTTCCTCATCCGACACGAACGCCAGAAGGAAACCACCGACATGTTCATCGCCATGAATCGCTTCAAGGTTGCCAGCGAACACCTCAAGGATTTCGAGACGGTCTGGGAGACACGCGAGTCGTTTCTCAAGGACGTGCCCGGTTTCGTTGAATTCCATATGCTCAAGGGGGCCGACCACGGCGACTACCACCTCTATGTCAGCCACACCGTCTGGCAGGATCGCACCGCTTTCGAAGCCTGGACCCGTTCAGACGCTTTTCGGGCATCTCACGCGCGCGCAGGAGGAGGTTCGAAAACGTTCTATCTGGGGCATCCTGACTTCGAAGGCTTCGAAGTCCTGCAGCATATCTCCGCGTGAAGTCAGTGCGCCGGACTCCCACCAGACGATGTGGCTGAAGAGCGGCAGCTCATCGAAGGCGATGCCCCGCACTGATGGCGGGAGGTGCCATGGGCCCCTCCCGCCTGGTCGTGGAGCTGTTCGCGCCGGCTCAGTTCTTGCCGCTTTAGACCGGGAAGACGCTCACCTCGCCGTAACGCCCGATCCGGTCGATGGTCATCTGGGCTTCCATGTCCGCCTCGAAGATCGTGAAGCCGATGGCGGCATAGGTGCGCAGGATGGTCCGTGGCCGTCTTCGGCAGCGGCAGAAGGCCGAGTTCCAGGCAATAGCGGATGCAGAGCTGCGGCACGCTCACATCGTATTTCCTCGCCTTATCCGCGATCGTCTCATTGTCGAGAATCTGGCCCTGGCATCGCCCAGATGACTTTATCCGATCTAGCTTGGCTATTCGCAGCTTTGCTTGACATCGATTGATCGCTCGAGCAATCTTCCCGTAACTGGTCTAGTGGATGAACCAATTGCTCAATTGAGGTTTGCTCGAGATGTCGCGTTCGAGCTTCGTTTTGAACAATGCGCCGGAGCTGCAGCAGGCTATCGTCCGCCAGAGCGTGCGCCATGCTGTCGCCGCGAAGATCGGAGCGATGATCGCCTCCGGCATCCTGCAGGTGGGCGACGGCCTTCCGAGTGAGCGTGATCTGGCGGGCGCGCTTCAGGTCAGCCGCGAGACGATTCGCGGCGGGATCCAGATTCTGGCAGCCAAAGGGCTGCTCGAAGTCGTGCACGGGGCCGGGACGAAGGTCGTCTCTGCCGATGTGGAGACTGAGTTCACGGGTCTTCGTCAGACCCAAGCGATCAACGAATACGGGATCGACCATATTCATACCTCCCGCCTCCTCGTTGAGCGCGAGGTGGTGGGAATCGCATCCCAGGAGATCGACGCGGAGGCGATCGGTTTTCTTGAGCAGTCGCTGAAAGCGCAGGTCAAGGCGATCGCCGATCCGATGCGCTTTCTCATCATCGACCGGGAGTTTCATCTCGCGATCTACCGGTCCTGTTCGAACCGTGTGCTCGGCGACTTCGTCTCCGATCTCTACGGCTACATGATGAGCTATCGCCGGCTCGCGATGTCGAAATCGGGCGCAATCGAAAAGAGTTATGACGACCATCGCGCCATCGTCGAAGCGCTGAAGCGACACGACCGGGAGGCCGTTGTGAGTGCCTTCGACATCCATCTCGACCGCATCTACCGCACGACGAAGACCGTCATCGCGGATGTGGGGGAGGAAGGCTCAAGCGATCAAGCATCGGAGGAAGGCGTACCGCCCCGGCTATCGGCTTGAGGCGGCGAGCAAGAAGGGGAGGGAGGTCCCGTGAAGGTTCTGATTATTGGCGCTGCCGGCATGATCGGCCGAAAATTGGCGGAGCATCTGGTTTCGGAAGGCGCGCTTGGCGGCAAGCCGATCACAGCGCTGCATCTGGTGGATGTCGTCGCGCCGGAAACGCCTGGCGATATGGTGACGAGCGAGACCGCCGATCTTTCGGCGGCGAGGACGGCGGAAAAGCTGGTTTCGCAGCGGCCGGATGTGATCTTCCATCTCGCGGCGATCGTCTCGGGTGAGGCGGAGGCCGATTTCGAGAAGGGCTATGCGATCAATCTCGACGGGACGCGGGCGCTGTTCGAAGCGATCCGGGCTGCGCATGAGACGGATGGATACACCCCGCGCGTCGTCTTCGCCTCCTCGATCGCGGTCTTCGGTGCGCCGTTCCCCGACGAAATACCCGACGCCTTCCACCTGACGCCGTTGACGAGCTACGGCACCCAGAAGGCGATCTCAGAGCTGCTTCTCGCGGATTATTCCCGCAAGGGCTTCTTCGAGGGCATCGGCATCCGCCTGCCGACGATCTGTATCCGGCCGGGCAAGCCGAACAAGGCGGCGTCCAGCTTCTTCTCGAACATCTTGCGCGAGCCGATCAACGGCCAGGAGGCAGTGCTTCCTGTCGATGAGAGCGTGCGCCACTGGTTCGCGAGCCCGCGCGCGGCGGTCGGCTTCTTCGTCCATGCCGCGACGATCGATCTCGACACGGTCGGCCCGCGCCGGAACCTGACCATGCCGGGACTCTCGGCGACCGTCGGCGAGGAGATCGAGGCGCTGGAGCGGATGGTCGGGCCGGAGGCGGTCGCGCGGATCAAACGCGAGCCGGACGCGACGATCGAGGGCATCGTCGCAGGTTGGGCGACCCGCTTCGAGGCGAAGCGCGCCAGCGATCTCGGTTTCGTGGCGGAGTCGGATTTCAACGAGATCATCGGCGTTTACCTGGAGGAGGAAGCCGATGGTTCCTGATGGCAGGATGAAAACAAGGACAGGCAGGGCGGACGATAGGTCAGGAAACCGGATCAATCGACTTGACACCTGCGGAGGGTCGGTCAATAGTGTGATACTATTTTAGAAATAGTCACCTATTACTTGGAAGAGAATATCTGCGTTGTAAAAGCATGTCTTTATGCTTGCGCGTGAGAGAATAGGAAGCGAATTTATGGCGCCGGTGTCCTTTAAAGAGGTGCGTAAATCGTTCGGGGCGGCCGAGGTGCTGCACGGTGTCAGCTTCGATATCGAGGAGGGGCAGTTCGTGGTCCTTGTCGGTCCGTCGGGCTGCGGAAAATCGACGCTCCTGCGGATGCTGGCGGGCCTCGAAAACGTCACTTCGGGCGAGATCTGGATCGGCGACCGGGTGGTGAACCAGCTCCAGCCCAAGGAGCGGGACATTGCGATGGTGTTCCAGAACTACGCGCTCTATCCGCACATCACCGTCGCCGACAACATGGCCTTTTCGCTGACCTTGAAAGGGGCTTCGAAGTCCGAGATCGAGTCGCGCGTGAAGCCCGCAGCCGAGATCCTTGGCCTCAGCCACCTTCTAGATCGCTATCCTCGCCAGCTCTCCGGCGGCCAGCGCCAGCGCGTTGCCATGGGGCGGGCGATCGTGCGCGAGCCGCAGGTCTTCCTCTTCGACGAGCCGCTGTCGAATCTCGACGCCAAGCTGCGTGTTTCGATGCGCACCGAGATGAAGAACCTGCACCAGCGCCTGAAGACCACCACGGTCTATGTCACCCACGACCAGATCGAGGCGATGACCATGGCCGACAAGATCGTCGTCATGCATGACGGGATCGTCGAGCAGGTGGGCGCGCCGCTGGAGCTCTACGACAACCCGAACAACCTTTTCGTCGCTGGCTTCATCGGCTCGCCGGCCATGAACTTCCTGACCGGCAAGGTCTCTGGCGAGGATCGCACCCGGTTCACGAGCGGTGACGGGATCGAGCTGAAGGTTGCCAATCCGGGCGGAGCGGAGGCAGGCCGCGAGCTTGTCTTCGGCATGCGTCCCGAACACGTCCATCTCGGCGGCGACGTGCCGCTCACCGTCGAGGTCGTCGAGCCGACGGGCTCGGAAACCCACGTCGTCGCAAAGCTCGGCGAGACCCCGGTGACCTGCGTCTTCCGGGAGCGGATTTCGGCCGGACCCGGCGAGGAGATCAGGGTGTCCGTCGACCCCGCGGCCGTGCATCTCTTCGATGCCAAATCGGGAGACCGGGTGTCGATCTGAGAATTCGGCGGGGCGCACTTCGGCGGTGCTCCGGCGTTGGAATGCGCGGCAGGGTCCGGTGCGGAGCCCCGCCGTTGAGGAGGAACCATCCGCGCGTATCTACTGGGAGGAGACCCCGATGATCATCAATCGCAGAACCCTGTTGCAGGGAACCGCCGGCCTTGCCGCGACCGCCGCGCTCAGCGGACCGTTCGGCGCGAGCCGGGCTTTCGCGCAAGGCTCGATGCCCACATTCCAGCCCGAAGAGGGGGCGTCTCTGCGCCTCCTGCGCTGGGTGCCCTTCGTCACCGGCGAGGAAGAGGCCTTCAACGCCAACACCAAGGCCTTCACCGAGGCGACCGGCGTCGAAGTGCGGATCGACCAGGAAAGCTGGGAAGACGTGCGCCCGAAGGCCGCCGTCGCCGCCAATGTCGGCTCCGGCCCCGACATGGTGATGAGCTGGTTCGACGATCCGTTCCAGTATCCCGACAAGCTGGTCGACGTCTCCGACCTCGGCAATGCTCTGGGCGAGGCCTATGGCGGCTGGTATGACGGCCTGAAGGGCTATGCCACCACCGAAGACGGCAAGTTCATCGCCATTCCGCTCTGCGCCATCGGCAACGCCATCTGCTACCGCGACAGCCATATGAAGGCGGCGGGCTTCGAAGAGTTCCCGACCGATACGGACGGCTTCCTGAAGCTGTGCCAGGCGATGAAGGAAAAGGGCACGCCGGCAGGCTTCCCGCACGGCAAGGCGGTCGGCGACGGCAACAACTATGCTCACTGGCTGCTCTGGAGCCATGGCGGCCGGGCCGTCGACGAGAACGGCGAGGTGGCGATCAACAGCCCCGAGACGAAGGCTGCGATCGAATACGCCAAGGCGCTCTACGAGACCTTCATTCCGGGAACGGAAAGCTGGCTCGACATCAACAACAACCGCGCCTTCCTCGCCGGCCAGATCTCGCTGACCGCGAATGGCGTCTCGCTTTACTACGCGGCGAAGAACGATCCGGCGATGGCCGAGATCGCCGAGGACATCCGCTCGACCAACCTGCCGGTCGGCCCGGTGGGCCAGTCGGTCGAGCTGCACCAGTGCTCGACGATCAACGTCTTCCAGCACTGTCAGTATCCGGAAGCGGCGAAAGCCTATATCGCCTTCATGTTCCAGCCCGAGCGCTTCAACGCCTGGCTCGAAGGCGCGAGCGCCTATTGCTGCCAGCCGCTGAAGGCCTTCGAGGACAATCCGGTCTGGACGTTGGACCCGATCCACGAGCCTTACTCCAAGGCCTCGGCGAGCCTTCAGCCGAACGGCTATGCCGGCCCGCTAGGACCCGCATCGGCAGGCGTGATGGCCGATTACGTGATCGTCGACATGTTCGCCGAGGCGGTCACCGGCCAGCGCACCACTGAGGAAGCGATCGCCAACGCCGAACGCCGCATTGCGCGGTATTACCGGTAATTGGCGGCGTGCGCCGGAGGCTGAAGTTTCCGGCGCAACAACACCCTCGACGCCGTCATCCTCGGGCTCCGGCCCGAGGACCCGGAAGCAGAATGGCGCGGGCTTTCTAGGCTCCGCGCTTCTCCCAAAATCCGCAGACAAACGCAGTGGCCGAACTGGATCCTCGGCACGGTGGCCGAGGATGACGAAGCTCCGATTGCGTGGCGAAATGGGCTGCCGCTGCGGCTGCGTGCGTCATCCTAACGAGGGATGAGCGGGAAACGCAGCCCCAAGCCGGCAAGCACGAGTGAAACGGAAGGCTCCGATGGCAACCACCGACACAACCGCCGCGCAACCGGCCTCGTCCGCCGTCGCGCGGCCCAACATCTTCCGGCGTTTCTTTGAAAGCCGCAACGGGCTCGGCCTGCTCTTCATGCTGCCGGCGGCGGTCTTCCTTCTGTGCTTCCTCACCTATCCGCTGGGTCTCGGCATCTGGCTCGGTTTTACCGACGCCTCGATCGGCCGCTCAGGCCAGTGGATCGGCATCGAGAACTATTCCTGGCTGTTCGACGATCCGGTGTTCTGGCTCTCGGTCTACAACACGCTGCTCTATACCGTCGTCGCCTCGATCCTGAAATTCGCGCTCGGCCTGTGGCTGGCCCTGATCCTCAACGAGCACCTGCCATTCAAGACCCTGTTCCGGGCGATCATCCTCCTGCCCTGGGTCGTGCCGACCGTTCTGTCGGCGCTCGCCTTCTGGTGGATTTATGACAGCCAATTCTCGATCATCTCCTGGGTGCTGATGGAATGGGGCTGGATCGACACGCCGATCAACTTCCTCGGCGATCCGAACACGGCAAGAGCCTCGGTCATCGCCGCCAATGTCTGGCGCGGCATCCCGTTCGTCGCGATCTCGCTGCTCGCCGGGCTCCAGACCATTCCGCAATCCTTGAACGAGGCGGCTGCGCTCGATGGCGCGACCTCTTGGCAGCGCTTCACCAAGATCACCCTGCCGCTGCTGACGCCGATCATCGCCGTCGTCATGACCTTCTCGGTGCTTTTCACCTTCACCGACTTCCAGCTGATCTACGTCCTGACCCGCGGCGGCCCGGTGAACGCGACGCATCTGATGGCGACGCTTTCCTTCCAGCGGGCAATTCCGGGCGGGCAGCTCGGCGAGGGCGCGGCGATCGCGGTCGCCATGATCCCCTTCCTTCTCGCCGCGATCCTCTTCTCCTTCTTTGGCCTGCAACGCCGCAAATGGCAGCAGGGAGGGGGGGACTGATGGACGGAACATATGAAATCGAGAGCAAGGTTCGCCGACCATGAGCCAGGAAACGCCGCTCCTGCAAGCCGCCAGCGACAAGAAAATACGCGCCGTCGTCACCGAGGATCACTCGGAGGGGATGTCCCAGTTCAACACGCTGCCTCGGCGCATTTTCGTCGTCTATCTACCGCTCGCCTGCTTCATCTTCGTGCTGCTTTTCCCGTTCTACTGGATGGCGATCACGGCGGTGAAGCCGGACGCCCAGCTGACCGATTACGACAATTACAGCCCGTTCTGGGTGGTCGAGCCGACGCTGGAGCACATCAACTATCTACTCTTCGAGACGTCCTATCCGGGCTGGCTGTGGAACACGATGCTGGTGGCGCTCGCCTCCACCTTCATCTCGCTCTTTGCCTCGGTCTTCGCGGCCTATGCGATCGAGCGCGTGCGGTTTTCGGGCGCGCGGGTGACGGGTCTGATGATCTTTCTGGCCTATCTCGTGCCGCCCTCGATCCTCTTCATCCCGCTTGCCTTCATCGTCTTCCAGGTCGGCATCTTCGACTCGCGGCTCGCGCTGATCCTCACCTATCCGACCTTCCTCATTCCCTTCTGCACATGGCTGCTGATGGGCTATTTCCGTACGATCCCGTTCGAACTGGAGGAGTCGGCGCTGGTCGACGGGGCGAACCGCTGGCAGATCCTGACCAAGGTCGTCCTGCCGCTGGCCGTCCCCGGCCTCATTTCGGCGGGCATCTTCGCTTTCACCCTGTCGTGGAACGAGTTCATCTATGCGCTTACCTTCATCTCCTCCTCGGAGAACAAGACCGTCCCGGTCGGCGTCCTCACCGAGCTGGTACGCGGCGATATCTACGAATGGGGTGCGCTCATGTCCGGCGCGCTGCTGGGCTCGCTCCCGGTCGTCATCCTCTATTCCTTCTTCGTCGACTACTACGTGTCCTCGATGACGGGTGCGGTGAAGGAGTGATACTGCCGATCGACATGGCTGAGCCTGCAAGGCATTGATCTGACTTCCGCACTACTCGCGCAATGCACTTGCATCAGGAAAACGTCGAGCGTTCTGTGATTTTAGTCAGCCTGCCTTTCAAATCGAAGCGGGCTGACGAAACTGAGCACCGAATGGGCCCGGACGGGATTGTCGAAGCGGCCCATGTATCGGTCGATCGCCAAGGAGGTTTCGGCACCGACCTACTCAATGATGGTGACGGCAGCCTTGGAAACGATGTCGCGACCGCCTGCGGCTTCGCATTTGGCGCCGAGGCTCGAATTTCCGTTGAAGTCGATCGTGTTGGCGATGATCTGGGTGCAGGCGTCGCTGAGGGCGGAGTTACCGCGATATTCGACATCCGAAGCCGGGAGATAGATGGCGCCCTGCATCACCGAGTCTGTGGTTCCCGCGATCTTGTGTTCGATACCGGTCTGGTCGCGGCCGCCGAAGACCAGAAGACCGGAATAGGGCCCGCTGGTCGGTGCCGAGAGATTGACGTCTCCGTTGCCGGTCAGCTTCATCCGGGCATTGTTCGTCAGATAGATGGTGACGCCGGAGCCCTCGATGCTCGCGCCGCCGTTCATGGTCACGTCGCCGTTCTCGACGATGTAGAGGCCCGGCTCCAGCTTGACGGGGCCCTTTATCGCCAGGCCGTCGCAAAAGCGCATGACTTTCACTCCGCTCGCATGGTTCTCGGTGGGGGTCAGCGTGGTCGACTTGTTGGGGTGGCCGACATTGTTCTTCTCGCAGCTGCCCGAAAGGGCGGGTTCCGGAACGGTCCTGTAGGGATCGGAGACCGGCGCCGCGTGCTCGCGTACGCTCTCACATTCCGTCAGATCGAGCCCGCCCGTCGTCATGGCCTGTCCGACGGTCTGGATGCAGCCGGTCGTCAGGCTCGCTTCGCCGAACATATCGAAGGAGTCCGAAGCGTTGGAATTGGCCGCGATCTCGCAGCCGTCGAGCGTGATTTCCGTCGAACCGCCGACGCTCACGGCTCCCGAAGCGGTGGGCGCGAGCGCGAGGATACAGGCGTTGGACTGCTGATCGATCCGTGCCACTGCCCGCGCTCCGAGAACTGTGGGCGTGTCGTCGATGATCGCGGAGAACAGGCGTTCCTGCGTGATAGAGACCCGGAGTTCGACCGTTCCCTCTTCGCCCGCATGCGGGCCGGTCACGGCGGGGGAATCCAGACGGAAGACGTCGTCGGCCACCGTGAAGCCCGACTGCGCGGCAACATAGTGGGCTGCCGCACGCATCGTCGCCTCGTCCGCGCCAGAGTTCTTGCGCAGCGCCGCGGCATGCACCGCGACGTCGGCGGCATGCTGAAGCCCTCTCTGCTCGGCGTACCAGAGTCCGGTCTCGACGCCGAAGCCGATCGCGGCGACCAGAACCGGGACCACGAGTGCGGCGATGATCGAGGTGGAGCCGTCCCGCTCGCGGCACAGCGCCCGAGAACGACGAATAGCCTCTGATTTGAAATGACCAATCCTCATGCGTGCATCACCTGAATCACCACCGGTGTGATGATCACCGCGAAAAGGACGGGCAGGAAGAACACGATCATCGGCACGGTGAGCTTGGGCGGCAGCGCTGCTGCCTTCTTTTCGGCGGCCGCCATGCGCATGTCGCGGTTTTCCTGAGCGAGGACACGGATCGCCTGGCCGATCGGCGTGCCGTATTTTTCCGCCTGCGTGAGTGCGGTCACGACGGCGCGGACGCCTTCGAGATCGGTGCGCAAGGCAAGGTTTTCGAGCGCTTTGCGCCGGTCCGGCAGATAGGAGAGCTCGGCCGTCGTCAGGTTGAGCTCTTCGGAGAGTTCGATCGACTGGCTGCCGATCTCCTCTGAGACCTTCCTGAAGGCCGCCTCGATGCTCATGCCGGATTCCACGCAGATGAGCATCAGATCGAGAGCATCCGGCCAGGCCCTGCGGATCGATGTCTGGCGCTTCTTGCCCTTGTTGGCGATCAGGATCGCCGGCAGTTTGAATCCGAACAGCCCGCCTGCGAGGCCGATCGCAAGGTCCGCGACGAGTGGTAGATCCGCCAGCAGCGACGCGTAGAAAACGCTCATAATGAGGCCCACCGCTCCGAAGATCACCTCCGCGGCTAGGAACTTGACGATCGGGCCGCGCCCGCGATAGCCCGCGACGCGCAAGGCCTGGACCGTCTTTCCGTCCTCGGCCTGCATTGACAGGTTCATCCGGTCGACGATCAGTTGGTAGAGCTTGCGCGGCTCGGCCAGCATGAGGCCGTCCCTGCGTTCGCCGAGCTTGGAGCGTTCGCGCACACGGATCGCCTCGCGCTCTTCGGCGACGAGCTTCATGCGCGCTTTGAGATTGTCGCCCGGGGCGACGTAGGGCCAGGCGACGACAAGGATCGAGAGCATCGTCGCGATCGCGGCGAGGCCGGCGGTCAGTGTCTCGGTGTCATTCGCGAGATCGAGGAGGAAGTTCATGGGTGCTTTCGTCCTTCGTCCTAGAAATCGAAATTGATCATTTTCTTCATCACGAAGATGCCGATCGCCATCCACAGCGCGCAGCCAGCGAGCACGATGTTGCCGGCGGTCTCCGTGCCGAGGACCGAGATGAATTCCGGGCTGCTGAGATAGACGAGAAGCCCGACAAGGATTGGCATCGCGCCGATGATCGCGCCGGAGGTCTTCGCCTCCTGGCTCATCGACTGGATCTTCGCCTGCATCTTCTTGCGCTCGCGCAGCACCTTGGAGAGGTTGCCGAGTGCTTCGGCGAGACTGCCGCCCGTGCGTGCCTGAACGCCCACGACGATGGCGAAGAAGTTCGTTTCGGACAGCGGCACGCGCTCGACGAGGCGCTTCAGGGCCTCGTCCACCGGAACACCGATGGTCTGGTCCTCCACCACCGTCTTGAATTCGCTGCGGACGGGCTCCTGGATCTCGGTGGCGATAATGCGCAGGCAATCCGGCAGCGGCAGGCCGGACTTGACGCCGCGCACGACGACATCGACCGCCGACGGGAAAAGGTTGGCGAACTTGCTCAGGCGGCGAGCGCGCTTGAAGCCGACGTAGAGATGCGGAAGGGCGAGACCGGCCGCGAACCCGAAACCGAGGCTCGCATACCAGGCGATGCCTATCACAAGGCAGACAACGAGCGTCACGAAGCCGACGCCGAAGCTGATGGCGAAGTAGGTCTTCTTCGACCAGGAAATATCCGCCTGCCGCATACGCTGGACCAGACCGGGTGCGCTAGTCTTGTTCGCCATGGCGGCCTTGTGCTTCTCCTCTGCCTCCCGCAGGGTCGCCTCGACCGAACGCTTGCGCCGCGCGCCGTCCGATTGGGTCGAGGTCGAAGCCTTGGCCTTCGCGCCAGCCGCCGCGATCGAGGCAAAGCGTTCGTCATAGCTCTTGTTCGCGTTGAGGCGATCGCCCAATAGCACGTAACCGACGCCACCGACGCTCGCGCTCGTCAGCGCGAAGACTAGCCCCGTCTGGATCATGGGATCGAGGCCGAGCATCACGCGGCCACCTCGCGCCGCTCGGCGGCATCGAGCGCCGCCGCGAGACGCTTCTCCTCGCCGAAATAGCGGGCGCGCTCCCAGAAGGCCGGACGGCCGATACCGGTAGAGCGGTGGTGTCCCAGAACCTTGCCGTCGGGCCCTTCGCCGGTCATGTCGTAGACGAAGAGGTCCTGTGTGATGATGACGTCGCCCTCCATGCCGAGAACCTCGGTGATGTGGGTGATGCGGCGCGAACCGTCGCGCAGGCGGCTCGCCTGGATGATGACGTCCACGGAGCCGACGATGATCTCGCGCACGGTGGCAGCCGGCAGGGTGAAGCCGCCCATCGCGATCATCGATTCCATCCGCTTCAGGCATTCGCGAGGGCTGTTGGAGTGGATCGTCCCCATGGAGCCGTCATGGCCGGTGTTCATCGCCTGAAGGAGATCGAACACCTCCGGTCCGCGAACCTCTCCGACGATGATCCGCTCGGGCCGCATGCGCAGGCAGTTCTTGACGAGCGCGCGCATGGTGATCTCGCCTTCGCCCTCGATATTGGGCGGGCGGGTTTCGAGGCTCACGACGTGCTCCTGCTGGAGCTGTAGCTCGGCGGAGTCTTCACAGGTGATGATGCGTTCGTCGTGATCGATATATTTGGTGAGGCAGTTGAGAAGAGTCGTCTTGCCAGAGCCGGTACCGCCGGAGATGACAACATTGCAGCGGACCCGGCCGATGATCTGGAGGATTGTCGCGCCCTCCGGCGAGATCGCGCCGAACTGAACCAGCTGATCGAGGGTCAGCTTGTCCTTCTTGAACTTTCGGATCGTCAGGCTCGGTCCGTGGATCGAGAGCGGCGAAGCGATCACGTTGACGCGGCTTCCGTCTTCCAGGCGCGCGTCGCAGATCGGGCTCGACTCGTCGATACGCCTGCCGACCTTGGAGACGATACGCTGGCAGACGTTGAGGAGCTGCTCGTTGGAATGAAACCGGATATCGGTCTTCTGAACCCGGCCGCCCACTTCGATGAAGATCGGCTCGCAGCCGTTCACCATGATGTCGGCGATGTCGTCGCGTGCAAGCAGCTGTTCCAGCGGCCCGTAGCCGAGAACGTCGTCGCAGATTTCGGTGACGAGCGCGTCCTGTTCGACGACGGAGATTTGCACCTTCTTGGCGACGATGATCTCGTTGACGACGGCGACGATTTCCCGCCGCGCCTCGTCCGGGTGCATCGTTGAGATCAGCGAGACGTCGATGGCGTCGACGAGGGCATCGAAGATCTGTGCCTTCAGTTCACGGCGTCTTTCGGATGCGGCGTTTCTTGCAACGGGGAGTGTCTGCACGACGGCCGTCGGGGGGCTCGGATTGCCGGATTCCGCTGCCGTCATCGGCGTCGGCTCGACCGGCTTCTCAGCGACGAGGAAATCCTCCTCCAGTTTCTTGCCAAACATTGCCTTCTCCAGATCGGCGTTCGGCGACGCATTTCGGCTCGACCCGTCACGCCGGAGCCTTGCGGGGAGCCCATGTCGCCTTGACTTGATCCGATGCTAGGGGCGTGTCGTTTCGGGCGGATGAAGCCGGTATTTTCAATTTGAAGTATAGTTGCGGAAAATGCCGGATGATCCGCATTGATCGCCAAGTGCCTGAAAACAGGATGAATATCCCGTTTCTTCGACGTTTTACTCTGTTGGAACGCGCCGCGTCACACTCAGGGTTATTGGCTTGGAGGAGACCGCCGAGATCACGAAGTCGAAGGGATAGCTGAGGGTCATCTCGCGGAAGGTGACGCCACCCGAGACCTCGCTCGCATAGGCTATGGTGAGGCGATCCGGATCGCCTCCGACGAAGGCATTTCGGATCTTTGCCGAAAGCGCGTCTTCGGTGATCGCATTGTCCGTGAGGATCGCCCGGCTTGCGAGCCCGGCCGCATAACTCAGATTGTTGTTCGTCTGAAGAGCGCGCGCGAATTCGAAGGTCCCCAGAAACAAAAGTAGCATCGGGAACAAGATGAGCGCGAATTCGATCGCGGTCGCGCCTTTCTCATCAGAACCGAAACACCTGAGCCTCATCGCACCTGCACCTGAATGACCGAATTTACCTCGAAATAGCGAAGCAGGATCTCGTCGTAGGGTTTCGTCGCGACCGCGCGATAAAAGGCAGAGGTTGGCTGCGAACCGGCACAGGTGGTGCCTGCGGCGACGGAGACGTCCGGCGATTCCGGACAGGCAAAGAAACGGGTGACCGCGAGCGAGATCTGGTCGACCGTCGCCTCCTGCGGTGCAGCGACGACCGTATATTCCGAGGCTGCGGTCGCTGCGATCGAGTCGTAGACCGCCTGTGTGCCGGGATCGGTCATCGCGATATGCGCGCCGGACCGCATGATCTGATCGACCGCGAGCTTTTCGTTGAGGACCAAGCCTGCGTCGACCATCGCAAGAAACGCGAAGACGAAGAACGGCGAGACGAGCGCGAACTCGACGGCTGCGACGCCATCGGTCTCCCGCAGTAAAGGCGGCAGCATATTCCTCCACGCCGCGGCGCAGTTTCGGCAAAGTGCGAGGGGAGAGCTCCCACGGATCGGATCGCCGCGCGCCATCTATCCGGCGCGCTTGAAGAGGCGTGTCAAAGGCGAGGAGGCGGCCTTCTTCGCCTTGACCGCGCTGCCATTCGCAAGGCGGTCGGCGAAATCTGCGATCAGGCGGGCGCTTGGCACCTTGCGACCCGTCTCGGCGAGCATCTGGCCATTGTTGGCGGCGCGTCCGAAGAGAACGCCGTCATAGGCGAGTTCCATCTCCGCCTTGCAGCCCACCGCCCGAGTGAAGTCGTCGATCTTGATCTCCGGGCGCTTCGGCAAGCCGATCTGGTTGAGGACGAGGCGCGTCGGCCGATCGTTGGGACGCGAGTTCGAGAGATATTCCGAAACCTTCTTGAAATTGCGCATATTGGCGAGGTCAGGCGCCGCCGTGACGACGATCTCGTCACTTTCCAAGAGGAGTTCGCGCACCCAGGGTGCCCAGGTGTGCGGCAGGTCGAGAACGACGATCTGGGCCGCCTTGCGGGCAGTGCCGATCAGATGCTCCAGCCGCTCGCCGGCTAGATCGAAGTCGCCATCCATCGTCAGCGGCGGGGCGAGGATGCCGAGACGTTCGCCCTTTTTGGCGACCATGCGTTCGAGCCGCGCCTCGTCGAGCTTGGCCGCCTCGGCGAGCGCATCGGCAACGCCGGCAGGCGGGGACAGGTTGAAGTCGAGACCCGAAGTTCCGAAAGACAGGTCCATATCGACGAGGAGAACGTCTTTCTGCTGGTCGGTCGCGAGCGACCAGGCCGTGTTATGGGCAAGCGTTGAGGAGCCGACTCCGCCGCGCGCGCCGAAGAAGGCAAATACCTTTCCAAGCGCATGCCTGGTCTCGCTGCGATAGAGGCGGCCGATCGCCGACAGAAGGCTGATGCTGTCGAGCGGATGTGCTACATATTCGCCAACGCCGAAATCGATCAGGTCGCGATAAAGCTTGATGTCGTTGCGTTGACCGACGACGATGACCTTGGTGCTCTGGAGACATTCCTCCGAAAGGGCGCTGAGCCCTTCGAACAGTAGCGCCTCGTCCGCCGGCGCCTCGACGACGATCAGATTGGGCGTACGGTTCGTCTTATAATGGGCGATCGCGGTTGCCATCGCGCCGTCATGGATCTCCAGCCGCGCCCGCCGCATGCGCCGATCCGCCTTGAGGGCGTGGCCGGCCTCGGTCAGCGCCGCGCTTTCGGAAAAGACGGCGATGTCGATCCGGGGCGTCAGGATGGGCGCGATATCGGGTCCCGGGCCTTCGCCAGTCCCTTCGGATGCGTCCATCGAAGCAACTCGGCCCGTTTCGAGGTCGTCTTCGAGCATCGATCAGTTCATCCTGTGCGCGGAGACGCGGGTATGGCGGTTCACCTCGACGGTCTCGGTTTTACCGTTCCTGCTCACCGTCACCATCAGCTTCGGCGGCGTCCTGGTTTTCAGCTTCGGTGCTTCCTCGGGCAGTTCGAGCGGCGTTTCGGCAGCCGCATCGGCAATGGAGCGCAGCGCCAGGGTGAGCGTGCCGGTCGCTTGGGCGGCCGTGATCGTGCGCACCTGGCCGAGATCGAGTTCCAGTGTCGCGGTCTGGCCGAGAACCGTCGTCTGCTTGCCGTCGTCTTCGCCCATCTGGCTCTGGTCGACAGCGAGCACCCGGACATTTCCGAGGATGACGCGACTGGTCGTCGTCGAACCCTCGTCCTGCGATCGCGTCGTCGTGTGGACGACGTCCACGCGATCATTCGGCAAGACGAAGCCGCCGGCGCTGCTTTCGGCGGAGACCTTGACCGCCACGGCCCGCTTGCCCGCAGGCAGAAGCGCGGACATGTAGCCGCTGCTCTTCGGCGCAAGCTTTGCTTCCATGATCGGGTCGCTTTCGAGAAGCGGCTTGCGAACGAGCGATCCCTCAAGTTCGCCGAGCGCGTTCGGACTGGCGGTACGTGTGATGAAGCCCGTCTTGACGCTGGCCTCCGGCCAAGGCTGCCAGCGCAGGGTTTCCGGCGACAGCCGACTGCCCTCCGGCATGTCGGCAGCCGCGACGAGAACATCCGTCGTCGCGATTGGCGCCTCGACGAAGGACTCGGTCATCTCGGGCTGGCGACCACCGTCGACGGTCAGCCAGGCGGCGGCACCTCCCGAGGAGACGGCCGCAGCCAGAATGAGATAACGAAGCATGGCCTCCACCTTCTCCACGATCGTCTCGCAGAGCGTGCACGAGACCTTGAACTGGAAAGTCTATCGGCCGCTTCTTGCAGGCGGGTTAATGCGAAATCGCCTTCGAAATCTGGAGCTTGTGGCTTCGAAATGGCTGGGGACAATCAGCCCTCAGGAAGAGGTGATGTCGCAATCGGCGCTGTCGGCGCGATCGGTCCCGCACGGTGTTTCCGAACCGCCTCCGCCGCGCTCTTTCCGTCCGTCCAAATGCCGGTCGCGGCGCCATATTGCGGATAAGGATCGGCGCGATGGATCGCGAGATTATGCTGCATCGCGTAGCCGGCGCCGGCATAGATGCCGTCGCCTGTGTTGAAGTAGTCCGCGGTGCAGCCTGTGACCGCGAGCATCGGGGCGATGAGGAGAAGCCTAGCGATAGGTCCCGGCATTCACGGCCCCTTCCTGAAAATCGATGAAGTGGCCAAAGGGTCCGGCAACGCCGTCGCCCCGCTGGATCGAGCCGATAATCGTCTTGTCCACCTCCAGAAGACCCAGGCCGAAGAGTTCGAAATCCGTCGAGGGACGCGTCATGTCGAGTGGGGAGGCGAGCCGCTGGCCGGCGGCAGCGGGGCGCACGATGCGCGGCGTCACGACGATTACAAGATCCGTCTCCTGCTTCTGGAAGCTCACCGAGCGGAACAGGGAACCGAGGATCGGCACATTGCCGATCCAGGGCAATTGCTCGACGGTCCGCGAGTTCACCGTCTGCAAGAGCCCGGCAAGCGCGAAGCTCTGGCCGTCCCTCAGTTCGACAACCGTCTGGGCTTTGCGCGAGGTGAAGCCTGGATTGCCATTGACGGTGACGGCCGGATCGATCTCACTGACCTCCGTCGTCACCCTCAGATTGACCAGTCCGTGGTCGAGAACTGTCGGCAGGAATTCGAGCCGAACGCCATAGGGGCGGTAGTCGGTCTGCGTTGCCGCAGCCCCGCTGGTGCCGGTGACGGCAGCCTGGATCGGAACCTCACCGCCGGCGTGGAAGCTCGCCTTCTCGCCGCTGACGGTGGTGAGGTTCGGCTGGGCAAGCCGCCGGGCAAGGCCCTTCTTTTCCAGCGCATTGATGACCGCGTCCACCCGCACGCCGGCGCTTTCCAATACCTGAGCGACCATGGAGCCGAAGGGCGTGCCTTGGGAATTCCGGCCAGCATTGTCCGTGAGATAAGCCTGCGGCTGGCTGTTCTCGTTGGCGTTGAGCGTAAGGCGCGAACCCGCGACACTGAGGCTCGTTCCGCCCTGCGCGCGAAAATTGATGCCGAGATCGCGGCCCGCCGTGCGCCTGGCTTCCAGAACTCGAACTTCGAGAGAGACCTGCTGGGCATCGCTGACGGAGATGGCGTTGATCACCGGCTCGGCAGAATATTGCTGCGCGACCTCGATGACGCGGACCACGTCCGGGGCGCTCTTCACCGTGCCGCTCAGATGAATGCGGTTGTTGAAGTTCGTGACGCGCACATTGCCGCCGGGCACCGCCGCCTTTACCGCGCTAGCGACGTCGCCAAGATCGAGCTGGACGCGCGTGTCGACGACACCGAGCAGACGGTCGCCGCTGTCGTAGATCGAGATATTCGTCGTGCCCTGGCCAATCGCTTGAATGTAGAAGGTCCGATCGGACAGCGGTACGACATCGGCGATCGCGACGTCGCCGACGACGAGATTGGCGAAGGGCTGGCTCGTTGCGATCGTCATCGTCGAACCGGGCCGCACGACGATGTTGGAGACATTGCCGCTGCCGATGGTGACCGATCTCTGCTGCGCCTGCGCCGCACCGGTGATCGTACCGGTAAGGATGAGGGCGCAGATGAGATATCGCCGGACCGCCGGCAACATTGCCGGCAGACCTGCCATCAATCGTTTCGCCATCGCCGGGATGGGAAGCGCAGCCATTCAGCCAACCTTCGTTTCTTGGCGCGGGCGAAGTGTTTCGCACCGCGCGGGATCGGTTCCATTGAAGCCCTGATCTTCACTGGCTTTGGTTAACCGATGATCAATTTTTGGAATTTCGAATTCAATCGATCCGCCGATAAGCGACGGAACCGTCAGGCATTTCGCGCCGCTCGAACTTAGAAGCCGCCTGCTGGACTTGACCGGGCGAGCGTGTCGGCGCGGGGACGCTGGTGGTCTCGCTCTCAGAGGCTGGCAGCACGGCCGAGACCGTTTTCGGACCGCTCCGGCGCTCGCCCGGCGTGGAAATCGACGCGGTTTGCAGGTCGGAAATCGACATCATCATTTCCGACAGTCGGTCCTCGACATGCACGTCGCTTTCACGGATCGCGCCGACGGTATCGTCGATGCTGTCACGCAGGCTACCGAGGCCGCTTAGAAGTTCGTACTGCTTGGCGTCGGACTGGTCCATGCGCAGCTGGATGAGACCGTCGGTCCGGGAGGACGTGTGGATGATCTCCCTGCTCAGCCGCTGCTCGGCGCCTTCCATCCTGCCGAGCTTTTCGTTCATGGCGTCGAGCGTCTGCCAGGGCTGGTAGCTCGCCGCAAGGATCGCGCCGATCGATACCGTTGCCGTGAGGCATGCGACATTGAGACACAGAACGATATACGGCCATTTCCAAGGCCGATCGCCATCCTTTGCTCCGCTGCCAGCGGTCGCGGCCGGCTTCTCCCATGCGATCCGGGGCCGTGTCGCGGCAGAAGCGGATTTGACGGTGATCTGAGGCTCGGCCTTCGCATCCGCACGCGCATCGGCGAGCGAGAAGAGCTTGGCCGTCGGTCGAGGTGTTTCGGTTTCGCCCGCGCGGATCGCCGACATCACCGCTTGTCCTTCGACTTCGCGCCTGCTCGAAGGAGCTCGAGGTTGTTGGCGATCCGCTGATTGCCGGGTGCGAGCTGCTTGGCCTGCGCCAGATAGGCATAGGCGCGCTTCACATTGCCGCGCAGAAGATGGGAATAGCCGAGATTGTTGTAGACGGTCGGATCGCCCGGCTTCAGCTTGGCAAGCTTGCCGTAGGCGTCGTCGGACGCTGAGAATCGCTCGAGCCTGTCGGCCGAGGCCGCAAAGCCGAGCCATGCGTCGCTGTCGCTCGGATCGGCGTCGAGGATCTCTTTGAAGATGTCATAGGCCGCATTGTAGTTCTCGGCCCGAAACTGCGTCTTCGCCTCGACCTTGCGCGCCTGCGATCCCTCTGAAGCGCCGGACGGATAACCGAAAAGCCCTACCGAACTGCCGGAATCGAGGCTGGCTGACTGGCATCCGGCCAGCGCCAATAATCCTGCAAGGTAGATGGATGCGATTGGTCTGATCATCGGTACTCGATACTCGCAAACGATGCATTCGGACGGACGTTCGTTCACGCAGTCGAAAAACGCCCAACCTCAATCGTGCAAATTATCGGTGCCTTATTAATGGGCGATTGATGCTGCCAAGAATGTGCGAGTAATAGATTCGCAGTCGGCAGGCCATTGAGATAAGCGCACCGGCGATCCCTTGAGCCGACTCCCACTCCGTCAATTCGCTTGGATTGCGAGCGCATTCACGGCGATGCTCCAGCCGAGCGGTATCATCCGGGGGCATTCCGATTCTCCTTCGTCTCGACGACGGAGGTGAATCATAATCCGATAGCGTCGCTCAGTTTCCTCTCCCTCAGGCTCGAAGAATTGAGCGGCGAGATGGAGTGGGACGGACAATGCTACTTTGGGAACTGCCATAGTCCTGGGATTTTCCCGACCCACTGTTTCAACCGCCCCTATTGCTTCTCGGTTTACGGCTCGTCGCTATCGCGGCGGCTGCAATGAGGCCGAGTCCCAAACCTTCCTGCACGCTTGGGACATCGGCGAAGAAGACGAGACCCCACAGGGCGGCGAAACCAAGGTAGGAGGTGTCGAACACGCCGATGGTTGGCGTCGGAGCCAGGCGATAGGCGAGGGCGACAAGCGTCGTAATGATGGTGAGAAGGCCGCCTAGCAGGACAATGAGTGCCCAGTCGTTCAAGGTAAGCGTCGGCCAGATGCGGAGGACGAAGCTGCGATCGTCGAGCGGACCGAAAAGTGTGAGGGCGGCGAGACCAGTTCCGGCGACGGCGCACAGGCAGAGATTGAGATTCAAGGCCATGGTGCCCGCGGTATCTCGCTGGCAGCGGCTCCGGGTGATGATCCCCGCGAGCGCGTAGAAACCGGCGGCCGCGAGCGGGAGCAGGAGTGTGGGGGAGAAGTTGTCCGGTCGCGGATCGACCGCCAGAACGACTCCCGCGACGGAAAGGCCGATCGCCGTCCAGTCCCTAACGCTCATCGACGTTTCGAGGAAGAAGCGGCTCATAAGCGCCATCCAGACCGGCGACGTGTAGTAGCAGGCGGCCGCGAGCGCGAAGGAAATGGACGGCAGGGCGGCATAGTAGCAAAGCCACATGGCCGCGAGAGACAGGCTGCGGAGCCAGACCCATCGACTACACCTTAGCCTCAGCGCGGCTTGGCCGCGAAAGACGACCAGCCCGGCCGCGAGGAGGACGAGTGCCACGAGAGATCGAAGGAAGACAAGCTGGGCAAGCCCGAAGCCGTCGCCTGCGAACTTCACCAGTGCATCCGAGAAGGAAAGAAGAAAGACAGCCGCACTGATTGCAGCGATGCCGCGTGCCGTGTCGCCGCCGCGGCTGGTGAATTTGTCGATTATCCATGCCATCTTCTTTTGAAAGCAGTCACGCGAGTGCTCATAAAATGAGAAATTCGCGAAAATGCATGAGGATCAGGAATGGATCGACGGGCGTTGCCACCGCTGTCCCGATTGCCTGCCTTCGAGGCTGCGATGCGCCACGAGAGTTTCACGGCCGCGGCGGAAGAACTCGGCCTGACCCAGACGGCCGTCAGCAAGCAGATCGCCGCGCTCGAAGACCATCTCGGTGTGAAACTCTTCGAGCGGCGAAACAGGGCGGTCTTTCCGACGGAAGCAGGGCGTGAATTCGGGCGGGTCGTCAGCGCGGCGCTGTCCGAGATATCTACGGAGGCGATTCGATTATCCGGCGGATTACAGCGGGGCGGCCTCGTCTTGCATTGCCAGCTTTGCGAGGCCTTCTATTGGCTGATGCCGCGGCTTTCGCGCTTTCACGAGCGTCATCCGGGGCTGGAGGTGCGTGTCGTCAGCTCTCTGGCGCCGCTCACCGCATCCCCCGAGCCGTTCGATGTCGCGATCCAGACGAGCGGTCGGGCTTCCGGGGCGGGGCGGCTCGTCTTTACAGCGTCGGATGAAGTCTTTCCCGTCGCCGCGCCGCAGCTTATCGCGCAAGCCGAATTGCCTCTCTCGCCACGTGATCTTGCAGCCTATCCGAGGCTGTCGCATCGGGTCGTGCCGCAGGATTGGATGGATTGGCCGGACTGGTATGCCGCTATCGGATGGACGTATCCTTCTGCAACAGAGACCATCGCCTTCGACAGCTTTCCTCTCGTTCTCCAGGCGGCGGTGTCGGGGCAGGGAATTGGGCTCGGGTGGAAGCGGACGGTGGCCGGCTTGATCACAGAAGGTAAACTCGTCCAGGTCTCGGCCGAGTCGGTGTTCCGCCCGACGGAGATATCCGTCTTTCGCGGTACGCGACGCAGTCACCACAGGGAGACGGATGCGCTCATCCAATGGCTTCGCGAGGAGTTCGAGGTCCGATGAAGGACGCATGGTACGCGATTTGCCGGGCTACCCGATTGCGTAGGCGTCGGGTGGGATTCGCCCTCCGGCCGTTTTGTTGACGATGGTTTAGCGGACCTGGCCTTGGTGAGATTCGAACGCGTAAGGGAGACACAGCCATGGATAGAGTGAGCGGCGGCTGTCTCTGCGGATCGGTTCGGCTCGTGGCAGTCGGTAAGCCCTACCGTGTCGGACTGTGCCATTGCTTCGACTGCCGCAAGCATCACGGCGCTCTGTTTCATGCGTCGGCGATCTTCTCAGAGAGTGCGGTGACCATTGAAGGCAATCCGGACAGCTATGAGGGACGGTACTTCTGTCCGCGCTGTGGCTCGTCCGTCTTTTCGCGAACTGGCGACGAGATCGAGATCAATCTCGGCTCGCTCGATGCGCCGGACCAGATGACGCCGACATATGAACTCTGGACCAGCCGTCGCGAAACTTGGCTGCCGGACTTTCCAGGCATGGCGCGATACGAGCGGGATCGGGATGAGAGCGTCCGGACCGAGTAGGCGGCGATTGCCGTGCCGCTCTCTCGTGCCTGAATGATATGCAAAAAAGCCCGCGACGCGAACCACGGGCTTTTTGAAATTCCGATAGCGGAAGATTGCGCTTCTTAAGCGGCCTTCTTCTCGCCGACAGCGCGCTCGTAGGCGTTCGGGAACTGGCCGTCGCCCTTGAGGTAATCGAGGGCGGTCTTGGCTTGATCGCAGAGAGCTGCGAAAGCTTCCGGCTCGTGGATCGCGATGTCCGAGAGAACCTTGCGGTCGACTTCGATGCCGGCCTTGTTGAGGCCGTCGATGAAGCGGCCATAGGTCAGGCCATGCTCGCGGACCGCGGCGTTGATGCGCTGAATCCAGAGTGCGCGGAAGTTGCGCTTCTTAACGCGGCGGTCGCGCGTCGCGTACTGCTTGGACCGGTCGACAGCGGCCTTTGCGGCGCGGATGGTGTTCTTGCGGCGGCCGTAGAAGCCCTTCGCTGCCTTCAGAACCTTCTTATGCTTGGCATGGGCCGTTACGCCCCGTTTTACGCGTGCCATGATCTAATCTCCTTGAATTCTTTCGTGATGCCGAAAAAGCCGCTTCAGCGGTCGTAGGGCATGTAAAGCTTGACGATACGCTCGTCGGGCTTCGACAGAAGCTTCGAGCCGCGCGCGTCGCGAATGAAGTCGTTAGAGCGTTTGATCATGCCATGGCGCTTGCCGGCATGACCGGCCTTGACGCGGCCGGTGGCGGTCATGGAAAAGCGCTTCTTGGCGCTCGACTTGGTCTTCATCTTGGGCATTTTGCTCTCCTTGGCTTAAGGTTCGCTTCGCGCCAAAGGAGACCGTCGGTCCGGCTTTCCGAGAAGGAAAACCACCCGCGATCCCGTCAAAAGCGCCGCGAAAGCATCGAGAGCCGCCACGGCATGCCCTGCCGGACGGCTCGATCAACGGATGCCTGATAACGCCTGAAAGCCGCTATTGCAAGGGCGATCAGCTATCGCTTTCAGCCGGCGGGATCGATTCGTGCTCGACCTTGTCACCGGGTTCGACGCCAAGGCGTTTGGCCGCGCCGCCGTTCAACTCCAGCACGTATCGTACGGGGCCGCCGGACGGAATGACGTCGAGCGAGAGCGGCTTTGTATTGCGTGCGATAGAGAGGATCGTGCCGTCCTCCTCGATGAACAGCATGTCGAGCGGGATGAGCGTGTTCTTCATCCACATCGAGACCTCGCGGGTCATGCCGAACTCGAAGAGCATGCCGGCATCCTCGGCCATTTCCTCACGGAACATCAGGCCGGTGCGGCGTTCTTCCTCGGTGTCCGCGATCTCGGCGTCGATGACATGGGTGGCTTCCTCGGTGACGAGCCGCACTTCATCGGCCGTAGCCGTCCTGGGGCCGAGAAAGGCGAAACCTGCGAGCAAAAGCGAAGCGGCTACGATGATCCGGACTGGCATGCGCATGGGGTAGGGCGTCCTTTGAGCGAAGCACCCGGCCAGAAAATCGCCGAATGCGATCGGCGGGAGCATGACAAGGACATGGCAGGGTCGAAGAGCTACATCAAGATGGGCAGGCAATACCGCGTCGCTTCAGCCGGATGGAAAGCGAAGCAGGAGGAGCTGTCAGTGCGAAGCCGGGCTCGCATCGACCGGATGCACCTCCGCCGCCATCTTTCCCTTATGGCCGATGCCGTAGCGAACCTTCACCTCCTGACCGAGCCGCAGTTCCGCCATGCCGAAACGCCGCAGCGTTTCCATGTGAATGAAGATGTCCTCGTCCTCTTCGCCGGTCGTCAGGAAGCCGTAACCCTTGGTCCGGTTGAACCATTTCACGGTCGCGGTGACGAGGTCGCTCGACGGTGTGACCTGGTTATGGGTCCGGGCCGGCGGCATCTGTGAGGGATGGACGCTGGTGGAGGTATCCATGGAGAGAATGCGGAAAGCGCTGAGGCCTCGATCGCCGCGCTGGACCTCGCAGACCACCCGGGCGCCTTCTAGCGCCGTCGTGAATCCGTCGCGGCGAAGGCATGTCACGTGGATGAGGACATCCTCGCTCTCGTCATCCGGCACGATGAAGCCAAAACCCTTGGCGACGTCGAACCACTTGATATGACCAGACACGACACCGACGCCGATATTCGCCGTCGTCTCGACTTCCTCGTCGTGAATGTTCAGACCAGTGGACGTCCGCTCCGCCATTCGGATGATCCGCCTTTACGCAACCGAATTGGCTCGACTTTAGCATTAATTGGTCACAACGGCGCAAGGGGCAGAGGTTATTCGAATGCGAATTGCCCCCATCTTTACGCAAGGTTCGCTCGAAACCGTCATGCAAGCGTGTCTTCTGCGCCGCATGTTTTCGCCGGGGTGGCCGATCTCATCAGTAATACGGCCGAAGATTTTGATGGTTGCTTCTTGCGGGTGGCCCGGTCAGCAAAAGCCGTTGATCTCAAATCGGAAAGAGTAATTAGCCGCCTGTCGAAAATGACGGGCGTTCAAAAGAGCCGCTGGGGGAACCGATGCCGACAAGAGCCGGTTGGAGGGAGGGCACGACGAATTTTCCCTGGGAGGAAAGATCATGAAACGTCTTCATATTCTCGCGTCTGCACTGACGCTCTCTGCTGCGACGATCACCGCAAGCGGCGCGATTGCCGCATGTTCGGACGAACTCGCGCAGCTGAAGGAAGAGGTCGGCTCGATGGCCAATACCGGCTCGGCGACCATGAACACCGATACGAGCGCTTCGACCTCCGGCTCGAGCGACATGGCTGCTTCCGGCTCCAGTTCGATGGACAGCTCTTCGAGTTCTGACATGTCTTCCGATAGCTCGAGCTCGGCATCGTCTGGTTCCACTCCCGGTGAGACAGACCAGACTGCCGTCAGCACCGACGATCCGACCTTCACGGCATCCGGCGATGTCGAAGGCCAGAGCGATACGGAAGATTCCACCGGCGCTCTTTCCGGTGTCGCGCCAACTCCCGCGCTGACGGACGAGGCGTCGGGCAATGACGACGCGTCCGAACAGGCCGCTGCCGACGAGGCCGGTCAAAGAGAAGAAGGCGCTTCTTCGGGTGGCAGTGACATGGCCGCGTCCGGCAGCGCGTCTTCCTCGTCCGGATCCTCGATGAGCTCTGATTCCGGTTCATCGGACATGGCAACGTCCGATAGCTCTTCGATGGATACCGCTTCGTCCGATACGGCATCGAGCGGTTCTACCTCGATTAACGGCGCGACAGGTTCTTCTGCTTCGACGGACGGTTCGTCGTCGAGCATGGACAGCTCGGCTTCGACCGATATGGCCGCCTCGGATAGCGCTTCTTCGACGGACTCTTCGATGAGCGCGGACTCCAGTTCGTCTGATATGGCAGCCGGCTCCAGCGACATGGCGTCGTCCGACTCGTCGTCGAGCATGGACAGCTCGGCTTCGACCGATATGGCCGCTTCGGATAGCGCTTCTTCGACGGACTCTTCGATGAGCACGGACTCCGGTTCGTCGGATATGGCAGCCGGCTCCAGCGACATGACGTCGTCCGGCTCGTCGTCGATGGGAGAAGGATCCGACATGGCTGGTGACCAGCAGATGGTCTCGGCTCATCTCGCCGCAGCACAGATGGCGCTCGACGAGGGCAATGAAGAAGCCTGCATGGCCGCCGTCGAGCAGGCACGTGAGTCGATGATGTAATTTCCTCGTTGCGCCCTCTGGGCATTCGAGGTTGAAAGACCAAGCTTAAGGGGTCCGAAAGGGCCCCTTTCGTTTTGGGTCTACCGAAAATGCGAAAATCGGAGAAACCGTCATGCGTTATCTGCACACAATGGTCCGTGTCAGCGATCTCGACCAGTCGCTCGACTTTTATTGTAACAAGCTGGGGCTCGTCGAAACAAACCGGAAGGAAAGCGAGGAAGGGCGCTTTACGCTCGTATTCCTCGCCGCGCCTGACGACATGCCCCAGGCGAAGGATACCAAGGCTCCGCTGATGGAGCTGACCTATAACTGGGATCCGGAGAACTACACGGGCGGGCGCAATTTCGGCCATCTCGCCTTCGCCGTCGATGATATTTACGATATCTGCCAGAAGCTGATGGACAACGGTATCACCATCAATCGGCCCCCGCGCGACGGGCATATGGCTTTCGTCAAATCGCCGGACGGCATCTCCTTCGAGCTTCTGCAGAAGGGCGACGCGCTGCAACCCAAGGAACCCTGGGCGTCCATGGGCAATACCGGTTCCTGGTGATCGCGGCGGTCAAAGGGCGGGCGAGTCCACAAACCCGCCTCATTCTCCAATCATGAAGATTTCGTCATCATGGGACGAAGCGGGGCCGAAAAATTCCGGCCTCGTTTGACTCTTCGCCGGGACTCGCGTTGACTGTTCGCGGTCCGGCAATGGACTTGAAATACAATCCGCATTGCGAGTTGTATTTGAACGGAGCGGTTTTGCCTCTTGGGAAAGGCGCTCCCGAAGCGGTGGCAGATATGCCCCGCGCAATCGATCCGGTTTGGTCATGGGGATGATCGGGGCGGTTTCGAACTTGGGAAGCGGTATGGGCACGGGCCGCTTTGCTGGAGAGGGATTGATAGAGTGACGACCGACGACGCATGCCGTCCTCAATCCGCCTGTGCGCAAGCGGATAACCTGAGATCGATCTCGCTCAGCCGGGTGAAGCCCCGCCGTCTCAAATCGACAGTGTTTCTCGGGACCGCCCTGATCCTGTCTCCTCTTCTGTCCGGTTGCATGTCGGGAATCAGCGACATCAGCTCCTTCGGCCTGACACCGTCGACGACAGTCGCAGAAAGCAACGCGCCGGTCGATGTGAGCGATGCGCCCGAGGTGGATGTTTCCACCCTTGGTGACGATGCGGCCGCGCCCGAGCCAAAAGTTTCCGAAGAAGCAGCCCGTGAAGTCGCTGATGCGACGCCAGCGACGGCCGAGAAGCGGAACGGGGCACTCGTCCCGCTTTCGACGGGCGGCGAAACCGTTGCAGCCTATGCTGGCGGCCGCGTGGGCGAGGGTGGCGCAGCGAGCGGCGCGACATCAAACGGTGGCGGATCGCTCTTCCAGTCGCTTTTCGCCCGCAAGCAGGCACGAACGCCGATCGCCAATGCCGAGCGTGGCAAGGGACGCCGCGTCGTGCTCAATCGTGAAGGTGCGCCTTCGGGCGCCGATGAGTCCCTGCCGGGCGTCGATCCGAACTCGATCTTCGAAATCGGGCAGCGGGCATCGGCCGACGAAGATGCGCTCGAGGATGCCGCATATGAGGTAGCATCGCTCGGCGGTGGATTTGCGCGCCTCAGCCCGAACGGCCTTCGGGTCCAGCGCGAGAGCGTGCGGACCGACTGTTTCCCGCGTCAGCTGGTTGGCATGATCCATGCGATCGAACAGCGATTCGGCCAGCGCGTCATCGTAACCTCCGGTTATCGCAGCCCGGCACACAATCGCCGGGTGCGCGGCGCCAAGCGTTCGCAGCATATGTCGTGCAAGGCCGCCGACATTATCATTCCGAACGCAAATAATCTGGCCGTGGCCGCTTTCGCGAAGAGCCTTCCGGGGCGTGGCGGTGTCGGCACCTATTGTCACACCAAGGCGATCCATATCGATACCGGCCCACGGCGCGAGTGGAACTGGCGCTGCCGGCGCGGTCGCTGAGGGGCTGCGCATTCGTCGCGTGGGGGGACTTGCAGCGGGCCTTCCAAATTCTTTTCGTTTTTGGAAAATCTACGCTTGCAAGATCGGCTCACACCTCGTAGATACCGCCGCGTTGCGCCCATCGTCTAGCGGTCTAGGACGCTGCCCTTTCACGGCGGAAACACGGGTTCGAGTCCCGTTGGGCGTACCAACATCCCACAACGTCATCGATGCTGAAGCCAGACGCGTAACGCGATATGGCTATCATCGCCGAGTGCCTCGCGGACTTCGGCAGCGCCTTGCGATTCGGGTTTCCAGAACAGTCCTGAGCGAGACCCTCGACCGATGCTTGCCGCGACCGCGTGCTGCCGATAGTCGATGCGTGCCAAGAAGACCCCGCATCAGACAGGACCTTTCCCGTTGAACGAACCGCACAACGACCGCGACGTTCCGCAGAAGGAAAAGGGCCTGCGCCATCTCCTCCATTCGACGCGCTATTCTTTTGCCGGCTTTGTGAGGCTTTCGCGCGAGGCGGCATTTCGGCAGGAACTCGCCGCATTCGTCGGCGTCATCATCTGGCACCTCGCCTTCGGATCGTCGCTCTGGCTTTTCGTTGTCCAAGGCGTTGCCGCGCTGGTGCTTTTCGCGGTGGAAGCGCTCAACACGGCGCTCGAGGAACTTCTCGATCACATCTCGCCGGACTTCAGCAAGACGGCCAAGCACGGCAAGGATCTCGGCTCGTTTGCGGTGGCCTGCCTGCTGACCGCCAACGGACTCGTCGCCCTGGCGGTCTTCTTCAGCTGATATTCGCCATCGTGCACGGGTCGGGGGTGGCAAATGCTTGCCTCGTCCGCCACTGAGGATGATACTCCCTGTCACTGGTCTCAAGGCCGCATCTTTTCGAGTGTCATCGCATGGATATTTTCGCAGTTTCTCCCGGCCTTATCGCCATTGTCGTTCTCGTCATCATCGCGGTCTTCATCTTGTCCTCGATCATCAAGATCGTGCCCCAGGGCTACAACTGGACCGTCGAGAATTTCGGCCGCTACACGCGGACGCTAACGCCGGGCCTCAGCCTTCTCATCCCGTTCATCGAACGTGTCGGGCACAAGATGAACATGATGGAACAGGTGCTCGATGTGCCGACCCAGGAGGTCATCACACGGGACAACGCTTCGGTCGCTGCCGATGGCGTCGCCTTCTACCAGATCCTCGATGCCAGGGCGGCTGCCTACGAGGTGTCCGGCCTCGAATATGCGATCCTCAATCTCGTCATGACCAACCTGCGCTCGGTCATGGGCTCGATGGATCTCGACGATCTGCTGTCGAACCGCGATTCGATCTCGGAGCGCATCCTGCGGGTGGTTGACGACGCGTCCCATAGTTGGGGCATCAAGATCACGCGGATCGAGATCAAGGACATCAATCCGCCGAAGAACCTCGTCGATGCCATGGCGCGGCAAATGATGGCTGAGCGCGAGAAGCGCGCCGAGATTCTGGAGGCAGAGGGCGAAAAGAGCGCGGCCATTCTGAGGGCCGAAGGCGACAAGCAGTCCGCCATTCTGAAGGCCGAGGGCCAGCGCGACGCCGCCTTCCGCGACGCGGAGGCCCGCGAACGCCAGGCCGAAGCCGAAGCTAAGGCGACCCAGATGGTGTCCGAGGCGATCGCCGCCGGCGATGTCCAGGCCATCAACTATTTCGTTGCGCAGAAATATACCGAGGCGCTCGGCCAGATCGCCTCCGCACCCAATCAGCGTGTCGTCCTGATGCCGCTCGAAGCATCCTCACTAATGGGCTCGATTGCCGGTATCTCGGAACTGGCTCGAGCGACCTTCGGCGACCTTCCGACGGCTCAGAAACCTGCAGCAAGTCCGGCGAGATCGCGGCCGAGCCGTCCGAGCGGGCCGACTGGTCCGCAGGCCAGCCCGCCGGAATTCACCACCCGCTCGAATTGGGACGGCAACGGAGGCTGAACCGATGCTCGGATCCTTCGAGCCGGAACATTGGTGGTGGATCGCGGGCTTCGTGCTGCTCGCCCTCGAACTGGCCTCTCCCGGCGTCTACCTGCTGTTCTTCGGCCTTGCAGCCCTCGTCGTTGGCACCAACGCGTTCTTCCTGCCCGAAAGCCTTTTCGGCATCAGCCAGCAGCTGATCGCCTTCGCGACCGTCAGCGCAGCGGCGATCTATCTCGGTGGGCGGTGGTATCGCTCGAGCCGCGGCAAAGGGAGCGACAAACCCGACAATCCGGCGCGGCGTCTCGTGGGGCGGGAGACGATCCTCAGCGAGGCGATCATCTTGGGCAGGGGGCGTGCGAAGATCGGCGACAGCTGGTGGACGGTGGAAGGGCCGGATTTGCCCGAAGGCACCCGCGTTCGCGTGCGCGACGCTTCGTCGAGCATCCTAAAGGTGGACCCGGTCGAAGCGGCAAGGCCTCCAGATGCGGTGTGACAGAAAGTTGCGTAGCCGATACAGTGATCAGTCGATAGGTTAAGATAAGTGCTTGTTTCGACGGATCAAAAGAGCGCGGATCGCAATGTTTCTCGATGAAAAGAACGAGTGGCATCCACCGGAACCCGCCAAACAGCCCATGTCGCGCTCCGACAGGCTCGTGCTTTGGGTCGTCGTCTTCAACGTTCTGGCGCTCTGTTTCGCGCCAATGGGCCTGGTGCTCTTTCCTCTGGCAGTCGATACCGCGCTCGCCGCATTCGCAGGCTGAGGATCAGATCTGGCTTCGTTTGGCTTCGGAAGCCTAGCCCGCAAGTGCTCCGCCGAGAAGGCCGATGCCAACCAGCGTCAGGAGGAGGGCGCCGGTGATTTCGAGACTTCGGCCAAGTATTCCGGCATAGCGTGTCTTCCCGCCGACCCGCTCCAGCCCGCCGCGCCCCAGCACGGTAACGGTTGCGATGATCGAGACCGTCGTCGCCGTTCCGAGTGACATGGCGAAGACGGACAGGATGCCACCCGCATAAAGCTCGTTGAGAAGTGCGAAGGTGAGAACGACGATCGCGCCGGTGCAGGGCCGAAGCCCGACTGCGAAGACGGCGGCAAGGCCCGAGCGCAGCGTCAGCGGTTGCGAGACGGCGTCCGGCGCCGGCATATGCGCGCGACCGCAGTCGCAGGCCTCCGGGCTTTCCGCGCAGATGGTGCCCTTCTCGAAGCCTTCGGACGCGGCAAAGCGGGAAGTGCGGATTGGGGCCGCGTGGTCCGAATTACGCCAGTCCGCCGTACCCGCTCCGGAAAAGGCGAGGGAGAGCCCGGTTTCACGCTCGCGTTTCAAGAGGCGCTGGAATGGCGCGAAGCTTCGCCGCGCGAAGGCCGTCACGATCGAATCGCGAGCCAGCTTTCTCAGTGCCTTGAAGAGAAGATAGAGCCCGACCAGCAGGACGAGCGCATAGGATGCGATCTCCGCGCCGTTCGTCGCATCGGTCATCGAGATACCGGTGCCGCGCAGGAGATACCAGGCTCCGCCGACGACGACGATGGCCGTGAGGCCCTGCACGCCCGAGGACACGAACGAGAGGAGGATGCCGCGCTTCAGCTGCGCGCGGCTGGCCAGCATGTAGGCCGAGATCACCGCTTTGCCGTGACCCGGCCCGGCCGCATGGAAGACGCCATAGGCGAGCGACAACCCGACGAGATAGAGGAGCGCGCCATCGCCGCGCTTCAGCCCGACCAGCGCATGGCGTAGCGCGGAAAAGAAGTCGCGCTGCCAGACCGCGATCTGGGTGAAAATGCCGGAAAAGAGGCCGCCGCCGGCAGGTGCAGTGGTATCGGCTGTGCCGATGCCGAGCGATGATTTTGCGACCGCATCCGCGACAAGAAAGATCGCGACGAGAAGGCCGCCACCGAGAATCCGCAGAACCGTCATGGGTTTCAACTCTGCGCTCCGCAGGAGACTTCGAGACGGGTCGCCATCACATCGGCAAACTGGGCGCCTGCATCGCCCACTTCCTCATCCGGCCCGAGCGTCGCGATGCTGTCCATCCACTGCTGGGCCGCGTCGTCCTCGTCGGGAACGTTCAGCGACTTGCGGCAGCCATCCGGCAGATCGATCAGCTTGAATGCATCGACATCCTTGAAGTCGAAGGCGACGAAGAAGCTCTCATCGAAATTGGAGACCTTGATCGGCTGCGTGCGCAGGTCGATTTCTTCCGCGACCGGCATTTCGAAGAAGAGAATGAGCTGGCCGTCTTCGAAGAGCGTATGGATCTTTTCCGGGGCGGTAAATTTCACGTCGCGGCTGCCGAGCTCGGCGAAGGTGTAGAAGCCCCATTCGGCGATCGAGCCGCGGATCGTTTCGCCCACCGCATCAAGTTCTTCCGGGTCCAGCGTGCCATTGGCATTGGCATCGAAGTCGACGACCACGGAGGACGAGAAAAGCTCGTCCATGCGCCAGACATTGCGGATCGCGGTGAACTTGCCAGTCTCGTCGCCGACAATCTCGACATTGGACTCGACGAAGACATGCGGGTGAGCGAGCGCCGGTGTCGAAGCCAGTGCTCCGGCCACGCCGAGAGCCGCCAGTGTCGTCAGTCGCGAAAGAGCGCCCATCGATCCCCCGATTATTTCGAAATCATCCCCGTGCCGGATCATCTGCCGGAAAAGAATGGCCGAAGTTTGGGGCGGGCCACAATTGACCTTATGAGCTGCGGGCGAAGAAAACCCCGGCGGATCGGTCCGCCGGGGCTGGTCTCATCCTGGACGATCAGGCGTCCTGAAGGTTGACGAGGCCCTTCATCAGGCCATCGGCACCGTTGTGGATCGTCAGGCGGTCCACCCGGCCAGCGATCGTCTCCAGCGCTTCGAGCTCCTTCAGCCGCAGCATGACGGGATTTTCCGCCATGACCTTGGCCGTGTTGAGCAGCGAACGCGTGGCGTTCGTTTCCTCACGCCGGCGGATGACGTTGGCTTCCGCCTCCTTCTCCGCCGCGACGACGCGGTTGAGGATCTCGCGCATCTCGCCGGGCAGGATCACATCCTTCAGCGAAATCGAGGTCACCTCGATGCCGATCTCGGCCATCGCAGTCCGCACCTCGGCCGTCAGCTCTTCGTCGAGCGCGCTCTTGCGCTCGAGAAGCGCGTCCAGCGTCTCGCCGCCGAGCATGCGCCGGAACGCCTGCTGCAGCGCGCCGTAAAGCGCCTGGCCGAAGTCGGGCACGGTCGTCACCGCGAGCACCGGATCGGTGACCCGGTACTGTGCGGCAATGTTCACCCGCACCGACACCTTGTCTCTCGTCAGGATCTCCTGACCCGAGACCTCGAGAGGCATGAGCCGAAGGTCGACAAGCTTCAGGCGCACCTGACGGCCCGGCGTCCAATAGGCATGCGCGCCGGGCGACAGCCGGTGAACGAGCGCACCGTCGACGAACAGAAGACCGGCATGGCCTTCCGGCACGTCGGCGGCCGTGACGAACGTGAACGCAGTCCGGCCAGCCGAGGCCAGCCGACGCATCAGCTTCGGGGCGATGGCGGGCATCTCCGAAACGTCGATATGC
Source organism: Fulvimarina thalattae (assembly GCF_040239565.1). Lineage (NCBI taxonomy): Bacteria > Pseudomonadati > Pseudomonadota > Alphaproteobacteria > Hyphomicrobiales > Aurantimonadaceae > Fulvimarina > Fulvimarina thalattae. The sequence continues at coordinate 39,663 of NZ_JBEHWS010000006.1, read as the reverse complement.
GTCGCGGTCCACGGGCCTGCGGCGGTCCAGACGATCCGGCGCGTGTCCGGGCCCATCACGCTCGCGACCATGCCGTCGCGCTCGATCACGGCGACTTCGTGCGCATCGGTCCGAAAGACGGTGAGATGACGCGAGGCATCGTCTGGCAGGCGGTCGAAGAGCACAGTCTCGTAACGCGACTTGAAGTCGGGCGCAGCGAGATCATGCCATTCGAGCTCGACCCGATCGCTCCCCGCGGGCACAAAGTGCCGACCGGGCGTCAGGATCGCGTCAAGCTGTCCGTCCTTGAGGTAGAGCGCACGACGGTTCTCCATCACCGTCACGCGCTGGCGGCCCATAAGCCGCTGAAAAAGCGTCTTCATCATCACACTCACCTTCCGTCGCAACCTATGTCACGCGGCCTCCTTTCGTTTTTCCGTTTGGCCGCAAGCGGCCGGTTGCCTCGGGTTCATTCAGTGAACCGGAGCTCGTTTCGCGCAAAGGCGCGAGGGCGGGCGCCCGTTCGGATGCCCGCGAAAACCTGCGGAACACCGAAGGATGGACATGATGCCCGGCGGAACACGCGGGTGAGAGGGCGCGAGCGGCGCGAAAGGCGGCTCGGCACCATTCGAAAACGGTGCCTTGCGGCGCAATGCGCGGCCCGGCCTTCACCGGCATTCGGCCAATGCGACCATGGCGTGCGGCATTCCGGTCGGTTCCAGCCCCTTTGGAGCCGGTCCCGCACCATCCTGCCTTCGGCGGACCATCCTTCGGGTCCCTCATTTGAAACCGCTTTGTAGGCGGCTGGCGTCGAAAGCCAGTGCTGATTTTCAAGTCAGCGTTTTGGAGCGGGATTCGAACCCGCGCTGAACGAATTAACAGTTCGTTGCTCTAACCCACTGAGCTATCCAATGGACGGAAAAGCGAGATTCGAACTCGCGACCTCCGGACGAAAAGCCGGCGCTCTCACCTGACTGAGCTACATTCCGAAACCAGTCCTCCGAGGATGCCGGCCGTACACGGAACAGCGCAGAGCGCCCCGTGCGGGCGGGCCATGTGAAGACCCGAACCGTTGCCATCCATCCCCGATCCGACGACCGGGAGAGCGCCTATAAGCCGGCTCGACCGTCACCGCAACCCGCAGAAGTAAAAATTTTTAGAATTTTTCTAAAAAGGTCGATGGTCGAATCCCTTCGCCTTGCTTCGTCAGCGCAGGACCCGCACCTCGGCCCCCACATGAACGCGCTCGAACAGGTCCTTCACATCCGCATTGCGCATACGAAAACACCCCGCCGAGGCCGCGCTGCCAATGGAGCGCGGATTGTTCGTGCCGTGGATGCGGTATGCACCCCAGCCGAGATTGATGGCGCGCTCGCCGAGCGGATTTTTCGGTCCCGGCCCGATCGATTGGGGCAGACGCGGATTCCGCTCGCGCATGGAAGGTGTCGGCACCCAGGTGGGAGCACGGCGCTTACGCGAAACCCAGCTCTTTCCGAACCACTGCTCGCTCGGCTTGCCGACCGCGATGTCGTAGACCATGGCCTTGCCGGGCGCCGTAATCAGATAGAGCTTCCGCTCCGATGTCTTGACGACAATGGTTCCGGGGTCGGCCTCTGCCTGGAAACTGATTTCGGGCCGCGCTTCGAGCGTGCCGATCGCCGCCTGCGACGGCGTCGAAGAAAACAGCGCGAGGATGGCACACAGAGCGAGGCGAAGGGTCGTTGTCATAGCCGGTTGGCTAGCACAGCTTGCGTGGAGCTTGTGTTAATGGGCTATGCCTCGGCCCGAAAATGTGCGCGGAGTGATCCCCTTGTGATTTTTCCGCAGCAGTCTTCGAGCCCGGCGCGACGCGGCGCCGATTTCGATTCACGCTGTCCGAACGCCGTTCCGACAATTCACACTGGTATCCCGGTGTCGCCGTTGTCCGCTGCCCGATCGGTGCTAGGTCGGAACATGATAGTCCTGCCGGTCATTCCCTCAGATATCCGAAGCATAAGGCCGCCCATCGATGAGTCCGCGTTCGCTCACCCTCGAAGTCATTGCCGTACTGTCGGGCACGATTATCGGCAAACTCCTTTTCGACGGGGTGTCGGCTCTCTTCTTCGATGAGAGCTTCTTCGATCTTTTCGCCTCGCCGGGCCGCTGGATCGTGGCTCTCGCAACGGTGATCATCTTTTCGCTTATCTATCATAAGCTTCCTGCGACACCGGCTGCGCTCGCTTGTCTCCTTGTGGGAACCATCATCACCTGGATGTTCTTCGGCCTCGCCTTCGAGAGTGGCCAGTCGACCCCCGTCCTTGTCTTCATGACACTTCTGTTCTCGGCGATCGCGCTCCTCACCTATCGCTTCGTCCACGCGAATGCAGCGGTTCGAAAGGTGGCGGGCGACATGAGCGGTACAGCGGATAGTGGTCCGCTGCATCATCGCGATGGTGGACATGATGGTGATGCCGGCGCCGGCGGAGATGGTGGCTCCGGCAACTGACGATGATGCGGCAGCGCTCTCCGGCGTCTTGCTTCTGTTCCGCCCCCTGTTCTAGTGCGTAACCGTCGCCGGCGCCGCGACGGTTCGAAATCACCAGCGCCATCGTCCCGATCGTCTTCGAACCAGATGGTCTGCATGGAAGATGGCATCCTGCCGATCGTCCCGTCGTTCGTTGCGGCCCATCATGCGCGGCAGGATTTTGTGCCGCATTCATTCTGTGGGATCCGACCCGATGAAGTTCACCCTGTCCTGGCTGAAGGATCATCTTCAGACCGATGCAACGCTGGAAGAGATTTGCGAGCGCCTGACGGCGATCGGTCTCGATGTCGAGGCTGTCGACGACCGCGCTGTCTTCAACGCGTTCCGAATTGCACGGGTCGTCTCTGCCAAGCCACATCCGGACGCCGACAAGCTGCGCGTCCTGATGGTCGAGGCCGGGCCTGAGGTGAACGAGGGCAAGCCGATACAGGTGGTCTGCGGCGCGCCGAATGCCCGCGAGGGTCTCGTCGGCGTTCTCGGCCGGCCGGGCGATTACGTTCCGGGCCTCGATACGACGCTCGGCGTCGGTAAGATCCGGGGCGTCGAAAGCTTCGGCATGATGTGCTCGGAGCGAGAACTCGAACTCTCCGAAGAGCATGACGGGATCATCGATCTTCCGGCCGATGCGCCGGTGGGTGCGCGCTTTGCCGACTATGCCGAGCTCGCCGATCCGGTGATCGAGATCAATCTGACGCCCAACCATCCGGACGCGATGGGCGTTGCCGGCATCGCCCGCGATCTCGCCGCCTCCGGTCTCGGCACCGTGAAGTCCCCGCCCATTGAGCGGATCGAGGGCGCGGGCACCTGCCCTGTGTCGGTCAGCGTCGAGACCGAGATTTGCCGCGGCTTCGCACTGCGCATGGTAACGGGTGTTGCTAACGGCGCGTCGCCGGACTGGATGCAGAAGCGGCTGAAGGCGATCGGCCTGCGACCCATCAATGCGCTCGTCGACATCACCAATTACATCACCTTCGATCGAGCCCGGCCGTTGCACGTGTTCGACGCGAAGAAAGTGCACGGTAATCTTGTCGTCCGGCAGGCGAGGGCGGGCGAGAAACTGCTTGCACTCGACGAGAAGACCTATGATCTCGACGAAACGATCTGCGTCATCGCAGACGAGAACGGCGTCGAATCGCTGGCCGGCGTCATGGGTGGCGAAGCCTCGGGCTGTGACGATATGACGACCGAGGTTCTCATCGAATCTGCGCTGTGGGATCCGCTGGCGACCGCACGCACCGGGCGTTCCCTCGGCATCGTGACGGATGCGCGCTATCGCTTCGAGCGTGGCGTCGATCCGGCTGAAATGGAACCCGGCCTCGATCTTGCGACGAAGCTAGTTCTCGATATCTGCGGCGGCGCTGCCTCCGAGCGTGTCGTCGAAGGTGTCGCGCCGGTCGGGATGCCGGTAATCGATTTCCCCTTTACGGAAGTTCGGCGCCTCACTGGCCTCGAAGTTCCGCCGGAACGCCAGCGCGCCATTTTGGAAGGTCTGGGGTTCAAGCTTGATCCCGGCGCAAATGACGCCGAAATCCGCGTGACCGTGCCGACTTGGCGGCCGGATATCGACGGCAAGGCCGATCTTGTCGAGGAGGTGATGCGGATCGTCGGCGTCGACGAGATCGCACCGCAGCCGCTTGCGGCGGCGGGTGCCGTCAACACGCGCATCCTGACCCTTGCACAGACCCGCGATCGCGCGGCTCGTCGGGCGCTCGCCGCGCGCGGCATGGTCGAGGCGGTCAACTATAGCTTCATTCCGCGCGAACATGCGCAGGCTTTCGGCGGCGGGGTCGATGCGCTGCGCCTCACGAACCCGATTTCTGCCGACATGTCGGATATGCGGCCGTCCTTGCTGCCGGGTCTGATTTCCGCTGCCGCGCGCAACACCGCGCGCGGATATGGCGATGCCGCGATCTTCGAAGTGGCCGGCGTCTATCGCGGCGATACGCCCGGAGATCAGAAACGGGTCGCCGGCGGTATGCGGCGCGGCACGGCTGGCCTCGAAGGACCGGGACGTGCCTGGAGCGGCGCTGCCGCTGCCGTCTCGATCTATGATGCGAAGGCCGATGCTCTTGCGGTTCTGGAAGCAGCCGGCGCGCCGGTGGAGCGGCTGATGATCGATCGCGAGGCGAGCGCCTGGTATCATCCAGGGCGGTCCGGCCGGCTCAAGCTCGGACCCAAGGTCGTTCTGGCGGAATTCGGCGAATTTCATCCCAAGGTGCTGAAGCAGCTTGGCGCGGCAGGTCCGCATTGCGGTTTCGAGGTGTTTCTCGATGCTCTGCCGGAGCCGAAGCGCAAGGCGACCAAGACGAAGCCCGTTCTCAATATTTCGACGCTGCAGCCGGTGCGCAGGGATTTCGCCTTCGTTGTCGGAAGCGATATCGAGGCCGAAGCGATCATCAAGGCAGCAAGCGGCGCCGATAAGACGCTGATCAACGAAGTCCGCGTGTTCGATGTCTTCACCGGCGGGGCACTCGGCGAAGGCAACAAGTCGGTCGCGATCGAGGTCGCTTTGCAGCCGGTGGAGCGGACGCTGACGGAGGAAGACCTGGAGGCGGTCTCGAACAAGATCGTTGCCAATGTGGAAAAAGCGACCGGCGGCTCCTTGCGGGGCTGAAACGCCGGAACGGCTTGGCTCGCTCAGATCACAGGCGAGCCAAGTCATGGCTCAGGCCGCGGCCGGCAGCCTTTCGCCGGCTATGCGGTATGAGATCGCTTCGGCGAGGTGAATTCTTCGGACCACGTCGCTGCCGTCGAGATCGGCGAGCGTTCGCGCCACTTTCAGGATGCGGTGATAGGCCCGCGCGGAGAATTTCATCTGTTCTGCCGCGTCGTTGAGAAGCTGGCGCCCGCCCGCATCCGGCTCCGCGATCGTCTCGATCATAGAGGCCGAGCAATGGGCGTTGACCGTTTCGGCTGCAAGACCGAGGCTCGTATAGCGCTCGGTCTGGATGGCGCGTGCCCGAAGGACGCGTGCCTTGACGGTTTCGGACGTTTCGGCGGCATGCGGCCGGATGAGATCGCTCGCCGTGACGGCCGGCACATCGACGCGCAGGTCGATGCGGTCGAGGAGCGGGCCTGAGATGCGAGCCTGATAGTCTGAGGCGCATTTGGCGCCGCGCGAACAGGTGTGGCCGGGTTCGCCTGCCATCCCGCACCGGCAGGGATTCATCGCCGCGACGAGCTGCATCTTGGCGGGATAGGTCACCCGGTGATTGGCTCGTGCGATCACGCTCTCTCCCGCTTCGAGAGGTTGGCGGAGCGAATCCAGAACCACCGGGCTGAATTCGGGAAACTCGTCGAGGAAAAGGACGCCTCTGTGCGCCAGCGAGACTTCGCCGGGCTTGGCCCGCAGGCCGCCACCGACCATCGCGGCCATGGAGGCTGAATGATGCGGCGCGCGGAACGGCCGGCGGTCCGATAGCTTGCCGCCGGACAGTTCGCCCGCGATCGAGGCGATCATCGAACATTCGAGAAGTTCCCGCGCGCCGAGCGGCGGAAGGATCGAGGGCAGGCGCTGGGCCAGCATCGACTTGCCGGAGCCGGGTGGCCCGACCATCAGCAGGTTGTGCCCGCCCGCAGCAGCGATTTCCAGAGCCCGCTTGGCGACGATCTGGCCTTTGATCTCCGCAAGGTCCGGGAGGTTGGCGGGGAGGGCGCGCACGGCAGGTTCCGGTCGTGAAATGACCTGTGTTCCGCGAAAGTGGTTGGCGATCTGAATGAGGCTTCGGGCCGCCACGATCGTCATCTCAGAATCGGCCCAGGCCGCCTCGGGGCCGCATTCGGCCGGACAGATGAGGCCTAAGCCGAGACCGTTTGCCCCCATGGCGGCCGGCAGAACGCCGGTTACCGAGGTGATCGCTCCGTCGAGCGAGAGTTCGCCGAGAACCATGAAGCCGGCGATGGCATCGGCGGGAATCGCGCCAAGCGCCGCCATCAAGCCGAGCGCGATCGGCAGGTCGTAATGGCTGCCTTCCTTCGGAAGATCGGCTGGCGCCAAATTGACCGTAACGCGCTTGGGCGGCATCGCGAGGCCCGAAGCGTGGAGCGCCGCCTGAACGCGCTCCCGGCTTTCGGCGACCGCCTTGTCCGGCAGGCCAACGATCTGAATGCCCATCTTACCCGGCGCGACCATGACCTGAACATCCACCGGTCGGGCTTCGATCCCCTGAAAAGCGACGGTTTTCACGCGCGCGACCATGACGAGCCTCCTAGCGAGAGCGACTCCTCCAAAAGAAGCGAAGAAGTCGCGCCTATGCGACCCGAGGTAAGCACAGTGAAAAGAATAAAACAAGAACAAAATGGCGGGGCGATCACGGATAGGAACATCCAATGTGGTGCCCCTTCTGATCGTGTACCTTACCGTTCGTTTCTATCGCGCGAGTGAAGCAGCGAACATCAACCGATGCGGGCCTCGATCGCATCCCACAGAAGCGCCGCAATATCGGCGCCACCGAAGCGCTTCACCTCGCGTATGCCGGTGGGCGAGGTGACGTTGATCTCGGTCATCACGTCGCCGATCACGTCGATGCCGACGAAGATCAGCCCGCGTTCCTTGAGCGCTGGCGCGATGCGTGCGCAGATCTCGCGATCCCGCTCGGTAAGATCGGTCGCCTCGGCCCGTCCGCCGACATGCATGTTGGAGCGCGCGTCGGTCTCTGCCGGCACCCGGTTGATGGCGCCCGCAATCTCGCCGTCGATCAGGATGATGCGTTTGTCGCCTTTGCGAACGCCTGGAAGATAGCGCTGGCAGATAAACGGCTCGCGATAGAGCATGCCGAACATTTCCATGAAGGAGGAGAGGTTCTTGTCCTCCTTCGTGATGTGGAAGACGCCGGCGCCGCCGTTCCCGTAAAGCGGCTTCATGATCATCTCGCCGAACTCGGCGCGGAAGGCCTTCACCTCCTCGATGTCCTTGGTGATCAGCGTCTCGGGCATGAGATCGGGAAACTCGGTGACGAAGATCTTCTCCGGCGCGTTGCGCACCGAGGCCGGATCGTTGACGACGAGCGTCTGCGGATGAACCCGCTCCAGAAGGTGGGTGGACGTGATGTAGCTCATGTCGAAGGGCGGATCCTGGCGCAGGAGGACGACGTCCATCTCGGCAAGATCGATCTTTTCGGTTTCACCCAGCGTGAAGTGATCGCCTTCTACCTCGCGAAGCTCCATCTTTTCGGCACGGGCGGTGAGCGTGTCGCCGCGCATGGAAAGGCGGTCAGGTGTGTAGTGCCAGAGCTCGTGGCCGCGCTTCTGGGCTTCCAGGCCGATCGCGAACGTCGAATCGCCGCGGATTTGAATCGAGGACACGTGATCCATCTGGACGGCGGTTTTGAGACCCATGCCCTGACCTTTCTGCGAGCACCACTGTAACGAGGAGCGAGGTAAGGTGGCCCGCTCGCCATGGCAATGGGCTGAGCTTACCGAGCTTCCGGCTCTTGTAATTGGGTGCCGGGCATTGGAATGTCGCGTGCGGCAGGGAAGGGCACACGATCTGAGGGGAATCACGTGGACCATTTCGATCTTCTGGTGATCGGCAGCGGGCCGTCGGGCCGACGGGCGGCGATCCAGGCCGCCAAGCTCAATCGCAGTGTTCTCGTCGTGGAGCGCGGCCGCCGGGTCGGCGGGGTCTCTGTGCACACCGGCACGATCCCGTCGAAGACCATCCGCGAGACGGCGCTCAACCTGTCAGGCTGGCGAGAGCGCGGCTTCTACGGCCGCTCCTACCGGGTGAAGAAGGACATCACCGCCGGCGATCTGCGTGAGCGGCTCCACAAGACACTGACCCACGAGGTCGAGGTGCTCGAACACCAGTTCGCGCGCAACAAGGTCTCGACGCTGCGTGGCGAGGCGCGCTTCGTGGATCCCCATACGGTTGAGGTGGAGAGCGAGGGCGGAGAGACAAAGCGCTTTACTGCCGATACCTTCATGATCGCCGTCGGCACCCAGCCTTTTCGGCCGGACTATATTCCCTTCGACGGAGAACGCATCTTCGACAGCGACGAGATTCTGGAGCTTCCTGAATTGCCGCGTTCCATGGCGGTGATCGGTGCGGGCGTGATCGGTGTCGAATACGCCTCGATCTTCAACTCGCTCGACGTCAAGGTAACGCTGGTCGAGCCGCGCCAGACAATGCTCGACTTCATCGACGACGATATCCTCGACGATTTCACCTACGATCTGCGGGATCGGGGGGTCGCAATGCGGTTCGGCCAGAAGGTGGAGGCCGTCAAGCGCGTGGGCGAGGGCTGTGAGATTGCGCTCGAAGGCGGCCGCAAGGTTCGCGCGCAGATGGTGCTCTTCGCCGCCGGGCGTATGGGCTCCACCGATCGGCTGGGTCTCGAAGCGGCCGGTCTTTCCGCAGATCATCGCGGCCGGCTTTCGGTCAATCCGAAGACGCTCCAGACGGACGTGCCGCATATCTATGCCGCGGGGGATGTGATCGGCTTCCCGAGCCTTGCGTCCACTTCAATGGAACAGGGCCGGATAGCCGCCTGCCACGCGCTCAACGCACCGACCCACCAGCCGCCGGAATTCTTTCCCTACGGCATCTATTCGGTGCCGGAAATCTCGACCGTCGGCATGTCGGAAAAAGAGGTTCTGGAACGTGACATCCCTTACGAAATTGGTGTCGCCCGACTCCGCGAAACCTCGCGCGGTCATATCATGGGCCTCGACTCGGGAATGCTGAAGATGATCTTTTCCTTGAAGACGAGGCGCCTCTTAGGCTGCCATATCGTCGGCGAGGGGGCGACGGAGCTGATCCATATTGGTCAGGCGGTTCTCAACCTTAAAGGCACGCTCGAATACTTCGTCGAGAATACGTTCAACTATCCGACGCTCGCGGAAGCCTACAAGATCGCGGCACTCGACGCCTACAACCGCATGGGTGGTACGAAGGTCGCAGAAGTCAGCGACATGCCAGCGGAGTAGAGCGCTGGGCTGCATCGCGATAGCCTGAGTTTGGCCCGGCGCCCGGATGTCTGTAGTGTCGCATCTTTGGCCGCGACTGCTTCCAACATCCGGATACGCCATGCTGATCAAGCCGCTCGCCTTTGTCTGCGCATTCGCTCTTCTGATCGTTCCGGCCTCCGCCGATACCGCCGACAGGATCGCCGCGATGGCGCCGTCGGGGCTTGTGCTCGTTCTCGACGAGGATGGCGAGGATCTTGTCGCCCAGAATACCGGCAAGCCGTTCGTACCGGCCTCCGTCGCCAAGGTCGTCACGGCATGGCTTGCGATAAAGGTTCTGAACGGCGACTACCGCTTCAAGACACGCTTTTACATGGACGAAGATCGTGTCCTTTACGTACGCGGCGGCGGCGATCCGTTTCTGGTTTCGGAGGAACTCGCGCTCCTCGCGCTGGAGCTCGTCAGGGCTGTCGGCGAGGAGCCGCTGACTGGCATGGTGCTCGATGCGAGCTACTATCCGGATGATCTTCGTATTCCCGGGATCGAGGATACCGACGAGGCCTATGACGCGCGCAATTCCGCCTTCGCGGTGAATTTCAACACGATACACGCCGTGCGCCGGGGAAGCACCGTGCGCTCGGCCGAAGAGCAGACGCCGATTACCCCGCTCGCGATCAGCCAGTTCCTGGCGCGGGGACCGAATGGCCGCAGCCGCATCAGCCTTGCCCAGGAAGACCCGGAGGTGAGCCTTCTTTATGCCGGAGAACTGCTGCGAGCTTTTATCGAACGCGCAGACGGTCAGGTCGAAGGCGAGATCACGACGGGCGGCGTGCCCGAGGAACTTGAGCCGGTCTATGTTCATGAGCAGTCGCGCAGGCTGTCAGAGATCGTTTCTCAGATGCTGCTCGGCTCGAACAATTACATCGCCAATCAGCTTTTCCTCGAAGTCGGAGCCCATGAGAAAGGCGGACCGGTGAGCCTCGGAAAATCGCTCGCGGTCGCCAACGAACTCCTGGCCGAGCGGGGCCTATCCGATGCCATTCAGCTGGTCGAAGGTTCGGGAATCAGCCGCGACAACAGCTTCACCGCGCGGGGCCTCGCCAAACTACTCGACGATTTCAGGCCCCACGCCGAATTGCTGCGCGCGACGCGAGCGGGCTCGCGTTACAAGACGGGGACGTTTTCAGGCGTGCGCACGCTTGCGGGCTTTGCCAAGACCTCGGGCCACGGCAGCGCTCCCTTCGTGATTTCGCTCACGGGAAATACGGGCAAGCTGCGCTTTCGCATTCTATCAGCTATCGAGCGCGGGCTGTAGCTGTGGAGGAGGGCTGGCGGTTCGGCCTATTTCCCGTTGCCCCAGTGCCGGCCGGTGGTTTCGAGGCCGAAGAAGCGCGGTGAGCGGGCGAAGGCGGCAAGGCCCGTCAGGGCCGGCTGCGGCTCGGTGATCACATAGAGCGGAATCTCGCGCATCAGGTCGGAATGGGGTGCCTTGTCCTCGAAGGCCTCGCGGATCTTCGCCTGATCCACCAGCTTCATGATGCGCTTGAAGATGCCGCCAGCGATATAGACGCCGCCGCGCGCGATGAAGATCAGCGCGACGTCGCCCGCCATCCGGCCGAGATAGATGGAGAAAAGATCGACCGCCTCACGCGCCTGTGGATCGTTTCCGGCTTCCACCGCTTGGGTCACCTCTGCGGGCTTGGTGTGCGTCGGGTCCACGCCGTCGGCCTTGCAGATCGCCTGATAAAGGTTCACGAGGCCGCGGCCGCACAGGATCTGTTCGCCAGAAACCCGGCCTTTGATTGTCTTGAGATGGGGCCAGATTGCGCGGTCGCGCTCGGTGCGGGCGCCGAGATCGATATGCCCGCCTTCTCCGGCGACCGGAATCCACATGTTGCGGGCACGCACGAGACCGGCGACGCCGAGGCCTGTTCCGGGCCCGAGAACGGCGCGGCTCGCGCCCTCCCGATGGATGCCGCTGCCGATCTCCTCACGCGCGTCCTCGCCGAGCGAGGAGATCGCGAGGGCCTGCGCCTCGAAATCGTTGATCACCACGACTTCCTCGAGCCCCAGATCGGCGATCATACGCCGAGGATGGATCACCCAGTGACAGTTGGTGAGATCGATCTCGTCTCCGTCAATCGGCCCGGCGATGGCGAGGACGGCGCTCTTGGGCTGGATGGAGGTCCGGTCGAGGACATTGGTCTGGATCGCCTCGTCGATCGTCTCGAACTTCTCGGTCTCGGCGATCTCGAAGAGCTTCGGTTCGGCGAAGGCGTCCTTCAGAATGGCAAAGCGGGCATTCGTGCCGCCGATGTCACCGATCAGGATCGGAAACTTCAGGAACGTGTCTGGTTGGCGCCGCGATGCCATGTCTAGATCCCCATTCTGACCACACAGCCATTTAGCCGGCCTTGGTTCAAAGGCAAAGCGGGGAATGGGCCGATCTTCAAGGGCAGACGACCCACCGGCATCGAGGCCGGTCGATCATCCGATCCATTCGGGAAAGACGCGGACGTGCGGCGTCCTGGCCTATTTGTAATAGAGGTCCTTGCGCTCCGGGATCGCGTCGCGATGCTCTTCGACGAAATGCACCATGGAGGCGAAAGTGCAGTTCTCGCCGCCGAAACCTGCCCAGGGTTTGAAATCGGGCACGTGGAGGACGCTGTCCGGATCGAATCGGAGGATGCGCATGATGACCGAGGCGACGATGGTGCCGCCGACGCCGGTGAGCTTGCCATGGCCCATCTCGCCAGCCTCCTGAAGGCAGTAGAACCAGAGCGGCGTCTTGTCGATATGCGCTTCCTTGAGAGCCGGCGGCGCCGCGAGTTCCTTGATGCCGAGATGGCGGGCCATCTGCTGGCCTGACGGAACTTCGAGCGTCGCGCGGTCGCGAAGGATGTTGCGCAGGCCAAGTTTCTTGCCCTGGGCCTTTGTGAGTTTCACGCCGCCCCATTCCGGCATGTCATTGGCGACGTTGTCCGGCAGCGTGAAGAGGATATCCGCCATCGAAGGGCCGACGGGCCGGGCCTTCTGGGCCTTCCCACCACCATGTGAGAAGAACTGTCCCATTTCGATATCCTGTTCCGTCCCGCGCGGCTTGAAACCCTCCATCTTGAAGAGCTGTACCGGACTGGTGCCATCGCGCAGACAATAGGTCGGCTGAACCGTGGCATGGCCGAAGCGATAGGCGGCGACGGAGAACTCGACCGGCATGATCGGCGCATGGGCGCCGAACGGATCGTGATTGGCGACCTTTCGGATGACGGCTGGATCGACGAAGGAGGGCAGGAAGTCGTTGAGGATGATCCACTGATAGTGGAGACGGATGAAGCGCCGAACCTCCTCGAAGAGCTTCTTGTGGTCGGGGACAAAATCCTCCCACGCCTTGCTGCGCACGTTCATCAGGGCGCAGGATTCGATGTCGTGCTCGACGCCTTGTCCCGCCTTCGCATGGCTCATGAGGATGTTGTGAAGGCAGATAAAGGCGCCCTGAATCTGGCTGACGATAATGTTCTCGTCGTTGCGCGGATCGCCGATGAGGGCGCGGCCATGGGAGTCTGGTCCATAGGAATTGCGCTGCAGGTCCAGGGGGCTGTCTTTACGGCCGAAAATGAGGAAGTTTTTCGTCTTCTCCTCGTGTGAGTAGAGGTAGGGCGAGGCTTCCGGGCCATCGCCGTAGACACAGTCGAGATCGAGATTGGGGGTTCTCAGATTGCGGATCGAGCGAGGATCGATCAGCGTTCCGAGCTCGCTCGTGGCGTCGAGCGTGATGTCGTGGTCTATGAACTGGCCGAGGAAGGTCATCCCGGCATCGGCCGGCCCTTCGACGGTGTCGCTGCTGGACATGCCGTCGACGAGCTTTTCGTAGGCCTCGACAATCGCCCTGCGCTTGAGATTTCCGGTCAGCGGATTGCGCTTCAGAAGATAGCCGAAGGTGTCGGGAAGAACGACCTTCGGAGCATCGGATGCTTCGACGAGAAGTGTTTCGAACTTGCTTAAACCGTGGCGCATCAACGCCTCCTCAAAGGAAGTAAGACGTCCCTTAAGGCTACATTACCAATGCACGGCCCAGCGCTTCATGCCTCGAATGAGGTAAAAGCGGTTTCTTTTCTGATTGGAGCGCGCTTTTTTGGTCAGCGGCGTGGTCGCGGTTTCGGCAGCGGAATATCGCCGAGGTCGGGCGTCAACGCAGCCAGCGCCGGCGCGCCGGCTGGTCCTGCCGTCAGAACCCGCTGGCAGGCACGGGGGAGGTCGGACATCGTCAGGTCCGGCTTTGGCTTGTAGGGCTTTGCATTCGGCGGAGGCGGCTGGAGGGCGACATCGAACCACCAGTCGAGATCGCCGCAGCCGTCGCCGGTGCCGGTCGAGCGTTGCGGCTCGCAGTTCGGTGATCCGGGCTGACAGAACAGGCGGACATGGAAGTGGGAGTCATGGCCGTAATAAGGGCGGATCTTGTTCAGCCAGCGCCGGTCGCCGCGCGTCGTCTCGCACAGTTTCTTCTTGATGCCGGGATGGACCAGAATCCGCTGGACCCGCGAGTCGGATGCCGCGAGTTGGATGATGTCGCGATAGCTGTCGTTCCAGACATTATCGTCGACGGTGAGGCCGCCTTCCTTCAGCACCGAGCGGAACGGGTAATCCTCGCGCTGTGCCGGGCTGAGCCACTGGCGCGGCATGGGGCGAAGCCAGACATCGGCGTCGAGGCCGATCTGGTGGGAGGAATGACCGAAGGGCATGGGGCCGCCGCGTGCCATCGACATGTCGCCGAAGAGGACGCCCGGCCAGATGCCGCGGCGCTGAGCCTCGGCGGCAAAGCTCTTCAGGAAGGAAACGAGAACCGGGTGGCCCCAGCGCCGGTCTCGCGAGAGGCGCATGGCTTGCCAGGCTTCACCGTCGGCGGGAAGCTGGGCGGCGCCCGCCAAGCATCCCTTGGAGTAGAAGCCGAGGCTTTCGGGCGGCAGAGGCGCGGGTGAATGCGCGGTCTCGAAGAGTTTCTTGGCGGCAGGTTCCGCATCTGCTGTGAAGGGAGCAAGGCTCAGCGCGCAGCCGAGAATGACCGCCTTCGGCAAAGCCGAAAACATCCGTGAAACGCCCATGATTCGCCTCGTTGATCCGTGTAGCCGCGCCGCAATCAGCTTGTCCGGCCCGGAAGTTATGCAACTCCGATATCGCGGAGCTTAAGAGATTTCATGGCGAAACGGTTGGTCGAAACGATGACGGCCCGGAGCGAAATCCGGGCCGTCGCTTTCAAATCGCTAGCTCGAAGGATCAGGCCGCGAGCATGGTCTTGATCGCGGAGAGCTCCTTCAGCGGCTTGTCCGGACGCGCGCCGACCTTTTCGATGATATGCGCGGCACATTCGACGCCGAGGCGGCCGCAGATCTCGCTTGGCATGCCGTCGATATAGCCTTTCAGGAAGCCGCCGGCGAAGGCATCGCCTGCGCCCGTCGCATCGACGACCTTCTCCACCTTCTGGGCCGGTACCACCGTGCGGGCCTGTCCCTCGACGACGATGCAGCCCTTTTCGCTGCGCGTGACGACGGCAAGCTTCGGCGCGTCGCGGCCGAGCCCGTCGAGCGCGTCGTCGAGATTGTCGGTCTCGTAAAGCGACAGAGCTTCGGCCTCGTTGGCGAAAACGATATCGACCGTGCCTGAGCGCAGGAGATCGAGGAATTCAGCGCGGTAACGCTCGACGCAGAAGGAGTCCGAGAGCGTCATGGCGACCTCGTTGCCCGCCTCGTGCGCGGCCTTGGCGGCCTTGACGATCGCCTCCTTGGCGCGCGGTGGATCCCAGAGGTAACCCTCGAAATAGGTGATCTTCGAAGCTTTCACGAGCTCTTCGTCGATATCCTCCGGGCCAAGCTCGGTGCAGGCGCCGAGAAAGGTGTTCATGGAGCGCTCGCCATCGGGCGTTACGAGGATGAGGCAGCGCGCTGTCGGCTCGCCTTCACCGGTATTCGGTGCGGTATCGAACGCGATGCCGATCGAGCGGATGTCGTGGCTGAAGATCGAGCCGAGCTGGTCGTCCGCGACCTTGCCGATATACGCGCCCTTGCCATCGAGGCTGGTGAAGCAGGCGATCGTATTGGCCGCGCTGCCACCGGAGGCTTCCATGCCGGGGGGCATCGCGCCGTAGAGCTGTTCGGCACGGGTCGTGTCGATCAGCGTCATGCCGCCCTTCTGGATGGACTCTGTGGTCAGGAAGTCGTCCTCGCAGTGGGAAATGACATCGACGATCGCGTTACCGATGCACAGGAGGTCGTATTCGGCCATGAAAATCCTTTGTCTCTGATTGCCCGAGGCGCGTCGCCGTTCAGCCTGGCGCCACGCGCTTCTCGATGACGAGGTTCGGCCATCTAGTTAACGAAATGAGGCGCATCTGGCTAGGCGAGGGCCGTCATGACCTGGCGAAACGCACCTGCGATCTGACGCAAGCGTGTCCGGTTTGCAGGGCGAGCGCGGATTTGCTCGTGCTCTTCGTCTTCCCAATGTCAAGGAGGCATGCTAGCGGATGCCGCCATCCTTTTGCACCGCACGCGCGTCCGCCCGCGTGTCGTCTAGAGGCTCTTCGAAAGGACTGGCATGGCCCGCATCATCGAGACCGCTTCCGGCACCACCGCTCTTACATTCGACGACGTTCTACTACAGCCAGGGCATTCCGAAGTCATGCCCGGCCAGGTCGAAGTCGCAACGAAGATCACGCGCGAAATCGCGTTGAACATCCCGATCCTGTCCGCCGCGATGGACACGGTGACCGAGTCCGGCCTTGCGATCGCCGTCGCCCAGGCGGGTGGTATCGGCGTCATCCACAGGAATTTCACGCCGGTCGAGCAGGCTGAACAGGTACGTCAGGTCAAGAAGTTCGAAAGCGGCATGGTCGTCAATCCGGTGACGATCGGCCCGAAAGCGACCCTTGGCGACGCCCGAGCCTTGATGGCGCAACACCGCATCTCCGGCATCCCGGTCGTCGACAAGGGCAACAATGGCGGGACCGCGCGCGGTAAGCTCGTCGGCATCCTGACGAACCGCGACGTGCGCTTCGCCTCCGACGACGACCAGCCGATCCACGAGCTGATGACCAAGGAGAACCTCGTCACCGTCGACGAGAGCGTGACCCAGCAGGAGGCCAAGCGTCTTCTCCACCAGCACCGCATCGAGAAGCTTCTGGTGACGGACTCCCAGGGCTTCTGTATCGGCCTCATCACTGTGAAGGACATCGAGAAGTCGCAGCTGCATCCGATGGCCGCGAAGGACCAGCAGGGTCGGCTACTCGCCTCCGCCGCAACGAGCGTTGGCGAAGACGGCTTCGAGCGCGCAGAGCGGCTGATCGATGCCGGCGTCGATCTTCTCGTCATCGACACCGCGCATGGCCATTCCCAGCGTGTTCTCGACATGGTTTCCCGCGTGAAGGCGCGCTCCAACAGCGTTCAGATCATCGCCGGTAACGTCGCGACGCCCGCCGGTACCAAAGCGCTGATCGATGCCGGTGCGGACGGCGTGAAGGTTGGTATCGGGCCGGGCTCGATTTGCACCACCCGCGTCGTCGCCGGCGTCGGCATGCCACAGCTCGCGGCAGTGATGGGCGCGGCAGAGGAAGCGGCCAAGCAGGGCGTACCGGTGATCGCCGATGGCGGCATCAAGTTCTCGGGCGATCTTGCGAAAGCGCTCGCCGCAGGCGCTGCTGGCGCCATGGTTGGTTCGCTGCTCGCGGGCACGGACGAAAGCCCCGGCGAGGTTTATCTCTACCAGGGCCGCTCGTTCAAAGCCTATCGCGGCATGGGCTCTGTCGGCGCGATGGCGCGCGGCTCGGCCGACCGTTACTTCCAGGCGGAAGTTCGCGACACGCTCAAACTCGTGCCGGAAGGCATCGAGGGTCAGGTCGCCTACAAGGGACCGGTCTCCGGAGTCCTCCACCAGCTCGCCGGCGGTCTTCGGGCGGCCATGGGCTATGTGGGCGCGAAGAATCTCGAGGAATTCCGCACCAAGGCCGAATTCGTCCGCATCTCGAATGCGGGCCTGCGCGAGAGCCACGCCCACGACGTGACGATCACGCGGGAAAGCCCGAACTACCCGATGGCGGGCTGATTGCTCTGCTCTACTCGGACACAGACCTTTAAACTGGCGGTTCGTCATCCTCGGGACGGGGCCTGAGGATGACGAGAGTCGGGGGAGTGTGGCTCCACGAAAGGCCCTCACCACCAAAGACACGCCGCGAACGAACGCGCTGCCCTGTACACACATTACCGCCGGAATCCCTTCCGTACGGTTTACCAAATCCTATTCGCCTGCCGGTATGAACTGGGACGTTGCCCGCAGGTGATCGCATCCGTGGGAAGAACGCTCGTTGGTACCGGAGCCTGCCTCATGAAGATCGCGATCGTCGGCTGTGGCTATGTCGCCGACTACTATATGCTGACGCTCGCGAACCATCCCGAACTGGAGTTGGTCGGCGCCTATGACCGCGATCCGGCGGCGGCGAAGCGGTTCGGCGATTACTTCAAGGTATCGATGTTCGAGAGCTTCGAGGCGTTGCTTCAGGCGCCGGGGCTCGAACTGGTGCTGAACCTCACGACGCCGGAAAGCCATTACGCGATCTCGCGAGCAAGCCTCGAAGCCGGTCACCACGTCTATTCCGAAAAACCGCTTGCGATGAGCTTCGAGGATGCGGAGGTGCTCGTCGAACTCTCCAAGGCAAAGGGGCTGATGCTGGGCGCGGCGCCCTGCTCCTATCTGGGCGAGGCGGCCGAGTCGCTGAACGCGGAAATTCGTTCGGGCCGGATCGGCGAGCCCCGGCTCGTCTATGCCGAGATGGAGGACGCCATGGTCTTCCGCGACAATTACGAAAGCTGGAAGAGCCCCTCCGGCGCGCCGTGGCCTGGGCCGCATGAATTCGAGATCGGTGCGACGCTGGAGCATGCCGGCTATTATCTCACCTGGCTCTGCGCCTTCTTCGGGCCGGTGCGCGAGCTGACGGCCTTCGCTGCACTCTGCTTCGACGACAAGGGCACAGGGCAACTGGCCGAAAACCTCGCCAACGACTTTTCCGTTGCTTGTATGCGGTTCGATAACGGCGTCACCGCGCGTCTCACCTGCGGGCTCGCCGCGCCGAAGGACAGGTCGATCCACGTCATCGGCACGGAGGGCATGCTGGCGCTCTCGGACGGCTGGAACTACCGGTCCTCGATCTACCGGCGCGACGTTCTAGGCCGATGGTTGAGCCGGCCGGCCGCGCTGGGCAAGGTGGTACGCCGGCTGGAGCCGTTCATGCCGGGCCGGCAATGGTTTGGAACGCGGGTGAAGACCCGGCGCTCGGCCGACAAGCTGCCGGCCACGAATTCGAAGATGGATTTTTCGCGCGGCCCGGCGGCGATCGCCGAGGCAGCGGGGAAGGGGCGTACGCTCGACTTCGGCGCGGACTTCGCGCTTCATGTCACCGAACTCGCGCTGATCATCCAGAACGCAGACAAGCACCCTATGCCCTATCGGCCGAAATCGAGTTTCGCCCTACCGGCCTGAGACTTTCTCGATCGTTTCGAGAACCGCCTCGGTCGCCGTCAGCGGATGGATCGGGCTTTGGGTCGCGCCACGATGCAGGCAATCTGCGAAGTGATCGGCCTGATAGTGCAATCCGGTGCCTTCGAACGGCGTCGTGATCAGCCTCTCGCGATAGGCCGAGGCGATCTTTCGGGCATTGGAAATCCGGGAGAAACGCGATGGCTTGTCGAGCGGCGCGACAGGCTTCTGCTCTGCAGGCATATAGGGCGCGGGCGGAGATTTTGTCTTGAAGGCGAGGGCCGGTGGGCACAAAAGCGGGCCCTTGGTCGAGACATAGCCTTGGGTGGCGGTGATTGTCGCCGTGTTCGGTCCTTCCGCCTCGAAGCCGCAGGCAATGTTCGCAATTGCGTCTCCGAAGCGTAGGGAGAGCGAGGCCTGCCGGATGCTGCCATTTTCGCGCCGGGAAACGAGACCGGAGACTTCATCCGGCGCCCCAAGCAAATTCTGTGCGAGCGCGACCGGGTAGACGCCGAGATCGCGAAGCGCGCCGCCGGAGGCAGGATCGAACAGCTTGTCGCCCTCGATATGCGGGCGGGCATAGGAAAGGCTCGCCGCAAACGACCGCATGGCGCCGATCCGGCCTTCTCGGATTAACTCGCGCAGGCGGACAATGCCTGGCGTGAAGAGTATCCACATCGCCTCCATGGCAAGGAGGTTTGCTGCCTCTGCCGCCTCGCGGATCGAGCGTGCCTCGTCTGCCGAGATCGCGGCCGGTTTTTCGATCAGAACCGGTTTGCCGGCTTGAAGCGCGGCGATCGCACTTCTCGCATGGTCCGGATTGGGCGTTGCGACATAGACCGCGTCGATATCGCTGCGTTCGAGAACGGCAGCAGTCTCGTCGCCTGCGATCTCGACGCCGCCCATCGCAGCCGCGAATTCCTTGGCGCGTTCGGCCCGGCGGGAGCCGACGGCCGCGAGGGTTCCGGTCTTCGAATAACGCAGATCGGAGGCGAATTTTCGCGCGATATGACCGGTGCCGATGATCGCCCAGCGCAGTTTCGGCTCGCTCATCGTTCCTCGCTCGAATTCGCGTTGCCGAAGCCGCCGGATGTCGGGGTACGGACGATCACGGCTTCACCCGCTTCGAGCACCGTCTGGTCGCAGGGCTTCAGCTCTTCCATTTCGCCGTTCGAGCGCCGGACGAGAGTCGCGCCCTTTTCGCCCGGCTCTCCGCCCTCGATTCCTTCCGGCGGGCGCGTGCGGTGGGAGGAGAGGATCGAGCAGTCCATGCATTCGAGGAAGCGGATGGTGCGCTCGGTGCCGTCACCGCCACGTTTTGCGCCATTCCCGCCCGAGCCCTTTCTTATGTGGAAATCTTCCAGCACGACAGGATAGCGCATTTCGAGGATTTCGGGGTCCGTGAGCCGAGAATTCGTCATGTGGCAGTGGACGCCCGAAGTGCCTGCAAAGGCGGTGCCATCGTTGCGCTGCCCGGCCGGCGAACCGGAGCAGATGGTCTCGTAATACTGATAGGTCTCGTTGCCGAAGGTGAGATTGTTCATCGTGCCCTGATGGTTGGCGAGCGCGCCGAAGGCTTCGAACAGCGCGTTCGTCACATGCTGGGAGGTCTCCACATTGCCGGCAACGACGGCGGACGGGTAGCTCGGTTTCAGCATGGAGCCGTCCGGAATGACGATCTCGATGGGGCGCAAACAGCCGGCATTCATCGGGACCGGTTTTTCCACCATCACCCGGAAGACGTAGAGCACCGCTGCGCGCGTCACCGGTTCGGGCGCATTGAAATTGTTCTCGCGCGCCTCGGACGTGCCGGAGAAATCGACCTTCGCGGTTCGGGTCTTCCGGTCGACGGTGATCTTCACGCGGATGGTCTGGCCGGTATCTGTCGGATAATCGCATTCGCAATCCGACAGCTTCTCGATGAGGCCTCGCACGGCTTCCGCCGCATTATCCTGCACATGGCCCATATAGGCCTGCACGGTGTCGAGGCCGAAGGTTTCCACCATGCGGCGAAGTTCCGTGACGCCCTTTTCATTGGCCGCGATCTGGGCCTTGAGGTCGGCAATGTTCTGCTCGGGCTTTCGGGCGGGGTAGGCATGATCCGTCAGGACGCTGCGAACGGCGTCTTCCTGGAACGCTCCTTCTGAGACAAGCTTGAGATTGTCGATGAGGACGCCTTCCTCGTCGACCTTGGTGGCACGCGGTGTCATCGAGCCCGGCGCAATACCGCCGACATCGGCGTGATGCCCGCGCGAGGCGACGTAGAAGAGGATGCGCCTTTTCTCCTGCCCATCGTCCTCCTCGAAGACAGGCGTCACGACCGTAATATCCGGCAGATGCGTCCCGCCGTTGTAAGGCGCGTTCAGCGCGAAGACATCGCCTGGCCGGATCTTGCCCTCGTTCGCCTTGATGATCGCTTCCACCGAACGGTCCATCGAGCCGAGATGGACCGGCATGTGCGGGGCGTTCGCGACAAGCGCGCCACTCTCGTCGAAGACTGCACAGGAGAAGTCGAGCCGCTCCTTGATGTTCACCGAGGAAGACGTGTTCTGCAGCGTCACGCCCATCTGCTCGGCGATCGACATGAAGAGGTTGTTGAAGACTTCGAGCAGTACCGGATCGGCCCCCTCTTTGCCGGCCTGCCCGGTCCCGAGCGCGGCGAGGCGCGGCTTTTTCTCGGTCCGCTTCATGAGGATGTCGCCGGCTTCAGTCTTTTCGGCGCGCCAGCCGGGCTCGACGACAATCGTCTGGTTCGGCTCGATAATGAGCGCGGGGCCGTTGAGGGTCGTATGGGTGGACAGCGTCTCGGAGCGGTAGACGCCGGCGGAGCGATGCTTGCCATCGGTGAAGATCTCCACCGTCTCCGAGGCTTCGGCGTCCGCTCCGGCCTGAGCCGCGCCCTTCTCGGACGGTTCCCCCTCACGGATTTCGCTCGCCTCCAGCGACACCGTCTCGACGGTGATCGCCCGGCCCTCGTAGATGAAGCCGAACTGCGCCTTGTGGGCAGCCTCGAAATCGCCCCGCGCCGCGTCGAGATCGCCGGCCCAGGTGACGGGCAGGGTCGTATCGGTACCGTCGTAGCGAAGCTGGAGGATCGTTTCTCTTTCGATGCGATCGTCGGAAAGGCCCTGGCTCGTCAGTTCGCCGGTCGCCTCGTCGGTGAGGCGGTTTTCGAGGGGTTTGATTTCGCTTGGAGCGTCCTCATCGAGAGCGATCACCAGCGCCTGGGATCGGCTCGCGAACAGCGATGACAGGCCAATCCCGTAGGCGGAAAGAAGCCCCGACATCGGATGGATAAGCACCGTCTCCATAGACAGCGCGTCGGCGACGAGACAGGCATGCTGGCCGCCCGCGCCGCCGAAGGAATTGAGGAGATAGGTCGAGACGTCGTAGCCGCGCTGGACGGAAATCTTCTTCACCGCATTCGCCATGTTCTCAACCGCGATGGTGAGGAAACCCTCGGCGATCTCCTCCAGCGAACGCTCGCCGCCGATCTCCGTACGCAGGGTCTCGAACTTCTCGCGCACGACATCGGCATCAAGCGGCTGGTCCTGGTTTTCGCCGAAGACCGCGGGGAAGAGCGAGGGCCGCAGCTTGCCGAGCATGACGTTCGCATCGGTGACCGTCAGCGGCCCGCCCTTGCCATAGGCCGCCGGGCCTGGATGGGCTCCGGCCGAGGCGGGGCCCACCTGAAAGCGGCCCTGATCGAGGGATAGGATCGAACCGCCGCCCGCCGCCACTGTGTGAATACGCATCATCGGCGCACGGATGCGCACGCCCGCGACCTCCGAATCGAGCGCTCGCTCGAAGGAGCCGGCATAGTGGGTGACGTCGGTCGAGGTGCCGCCCATGTCGAAGCCAATGATCTTCTCGAAGCCGGCCGCCTTGCCCGTCTCGGCCATGCCGACCACACCGCCGGCGGGACCGGACAGGATCGCGTCCTTGCCGTCGAACATCTCGGCCGCCGTCAGGCCGCCCGAGGACATCATGAACTGGAGCGACGGGGCCTTATCGTCGCCGGTCTCCGCCCCGAGCGCGGAGGCGACCTTGTCCACATAGCGGCGCAGGATCGGCGTCAGATAGGCATCGACCACCGCCGTGTCCCCGCGCCCGACGAGCTTGACGAGCGGTGAAACCTCGTGGCCGGTCGAGACCTGGCTGAAGCCCGCCTCCTCGGCGAGCGCCTTCGCCCGCTTCTCGTGGTCCGGATAGCGCCAGGAATGCATGAAGCAGATCGCGACGGCATCGATGCCGTCCGCCTTTGCGGCCTTCAGTGCCTCACGCGTCGCGCTCTCGTCGAATTCGGTCTCGACGGTCCCGTTGGCGAGCACCCGCTCCGGCACTTCGACGACGCGCTCGTAGAGCTGCTCGGGAAGGATGATTTCTTTGGCAAAGATATCAGGCCGCGCCTGATAGGCGATCTTCAGGGCATCACGGAAACCTTCTGTGATGAGAAGCAGAGTCCGGTCGCCTTTCCTTTCGAGCAGCGCGTTGGTGGCGACCGTCGTGCCCATGCGCACCGTCCCGATGCGTGCGGGTGGGATCGGCGCGCCGGGCTCGATGCCCAGTGTCCGGCGGATGCCTTCAAGCGCTGCATCCTCGTAGACGCCGGGATTCTCCGACAACAGCTTCAGCGGCGAGAGCGTGCCGTCCGGCCCCTTTGCAATGACATCGGTAAACGTGCCGCCCCGGTCGATCCAGAAATCGTAAGCGCCCGTCGCCGCATTTTCAGTCGTCATTGCCGGCATTCCTTGACCCGTTCAACGAGGCGACCGCATGCTGCGGTCCCACCCTCGGTGCATATGGCGCAGGAGACCAGATGGGCATGTTCCGGTGAAGCCCCCTTGCGCCGAAAAACGAAAATCACGACAAGCAATCCAGACAAACGACCGGCGCAACTCGGACAAACGCCGGCAATCGAGATTTCCGGGAGGCATCAGTCCATGTCGAAAGGCATCGTGCTCGCATCGTCGAGCGTCCATCGCCGCGAGCTTCTGAAGAATGCCGGCGTCGACTTCATCACCGAGTCGGCGGAGATCGATGAGCGCAGCGTTGAGGCTCCGCTGAAGGATAGCGGCGTGTCGCCGGACGAGATTGCTCAGATCCTCGCCGAATCCAAAGCGGTCGATGTTTCCGAGCGGCATCCGAAAAGCCTCGTCATCGGCGCCGATCAGACCCTGTCCCTTGGCGATACCGTGTTTCACAAGCCGGCCAATATGGAAGAGGCCCGGCGGGCGCTGCTGACGCTGTCGGGGAAGACCCACCATCTCAACAGCGCCGTGGTTCTGGTCGAAAACGGCGAGGTCGTGTGGCGCCACACCTCGATCGCGGCGCTTACCATGCGCGAACTCGATCCCGGTTTCGTTGGCCGCTATCTCGCCCAGTGCGGACAGAAGTCGCTCACTAGCGTCGGCGGCTACCAGATCGAGAAGGAGGGCATCCAGCTGATGGAAAAGATCGAGGGTGACTACTTCACCATCATCGGCCTGCCGCTGTTGCCGCTCCTGAAGGAACTCCGGGCTCGCGGGGAAATCGATGGCTGAGACGAAGGACGACCATCCGGCGGAGCTCGATCCCGCCGAGATGGAACGGCGCAAGCAGACGATTGCCGAGCGGGACGCGGCCTGGGAGCCGAAACCCTATGTCAGCGGTGAGATCCGCACGAGAGGCGAGAACTCGATCTTCGATCCGGACTTCAACAAGCCGAAGATCGAAGGCCCATCCGCCTTCATCACTGGCTGGCCGGTATGGCATTCGCGTTCGCCGATGATCCACGGCCATTGGCTGAAGACGCACAATCTCGCTGGCTCCTACGGCCGGCAGGGCGTGCCGCCGGAGGAGTTTCCGTTCTTCCTGAAGAAGCTGCGTGAAAAGGGCTTTGCCGGTGGCAACGTCACGATCCCGCATAAGGAGGCCGCCTTCCGCCATGTTGATAAGCGGGACGCTGCGGCCGAGGCGATCGGCGCGGTGAACACGCTCTGGTTCGAGGATGACCGACTGATCGGCGGCAATACGGATGCCTACGGGTTCGCGGCCAATCTCGACGAGCGGCTTCAAGGCTGGGACGCTGCTGAATATGCAGTCGTGATCGGCGCCGGTGGCGCTGCGCGGGCGGTGATCCACGCGCTGATCGAGCGCGGCGTGACCCACATCTTCCTGATCAACCGCACGGTTTCGCGTGCGGAGAACCTGGTGCGTGATTTCGGCCTCAAGCTTTCCGCCCATGGCGAGGACGAGCGTGACGATCTCCTCAAGATCGCAGACCTCGTCGTCAACACCGCGCCGGTGCCCGAGCGCGATCCCGAACTGCCGGCCTGGTTTCCTGACAAGCTCCCTGATCTTTCCATGATGAAGCGCGACGCGATGGTGACGGATATCGTCTATTCGCCGCTGATGACGCCGATCCTTCGGGCGGCCGAGAAGGAGGGGCTGAAGCATTGCGACGGCCTCGGTATGCTCCTGCATCAGGCCGTGCCGGGCTTCGAGCGCTGGTTCGGCAAGCGCCCGGAGGTGACGGAGGAATTGCGGACGCTCGTCCTCAAGGATCTTGGGATCGAAGGCTGATGTGGAGGTGGTCGCGTTGATGGTCCTCGGCCTCACCGGTTCGATCGGCATGGGCAAGTCGACGACCGCCGAGATGTTCGAGGCCGAAGGCGTGCCGGTCTATTCGGCGGATGCGGCAGTCCACCGCCTCTATTCGGGCCGCGCCGCGCCGCTGATCGAAGCCGCTTTTCCTGGCACGGTGGTCGATGGAACGGTCGACCGGCAGAAGCTCGGCGAAGCCGTCCTCGGCAATCGCGCGGCGATGAAGCGGCTGGAGGCGATCATCCACCCGCTGGTGCGCGAGGAGGAGATGGCATTCCTCGACCGTGCTCGGGAGGATGGCGCTGCCGTCGCCGTGCTCGATATCCCTCTTCTCTTCGAGACCGGTGGAGACGCCCGCTGCGACAAGGTGGTGGTTGTCACCGCACCAGCCGATATCCAGTACGAGCGCGTTCTTGCGCGGCCCGGCATGACCGAGGCCAAGTTCGAGGGCATCCTTACTGCCCAGATGCCGGATGCGGAAAAGCGAGAACGGGCCGATTTCCTGATCGATACGTCGACGGGGATAGATGCGGCGAGGGCGGATGTTCGGCGGATCGTCGAAGAGCTCCGCGCTGCGCGTTAAGGGTTCACCGGGCTTCTCGCATCCATCAGAACCTTGCCGCCGAGCGCAACAAAAGATGCGCCGGCAAGGCGCTCGATCCAGTGCTTCGTTTTCTCGAAACGCCGCACGACTGGTGCCGAAGCCATGAAGAGGCTCACGAGGCAATACCAGGAGAATGCGCTGAAGCCGACCAGCGCGACCATGAAGCACAGCAACCAGAGGGGCGTCGTCGCGCTGACGCCGGTCGCGAAGACGCTTGAGAACAGGATGATCGCCTTCGGATTGGTGAGCGTCCCGAGAAGACCAAACACCAACGTTCGGCCGCGCGGCGGCTGGGTGGCCTCCGCCAGGTCGATCGCCTTGGGTTGTGCGAAGCAGAGCTTGATGCCGAGATAGATGAGATAGGCGCCGCCGATCACCCGAACCAGCCAGGTCGCCCAGACATATTCGGCCATGAAGGCCGCAAGGCCGCAAAGACTGAGGCTTGCGTAGAAGATCAGCCCGATCGACACACCCATCGTCGTCAGAATTCCGGCCCTTGCCCCGCGGCTCATGGACGCGCGGACGACAGTGACGAAATCGGGACCCGGGGTCATCAGGGCCGGAATGAACACCGCGAAGATCGGCAAGAGAACGAGAAGATGGTTCATTCGCGGATTTCCCGAAGCAGCAAGTGTTTAAGGCCGTCCGACAATCCACCGGACGCCGACGAAAATGTAAGCTCCGGGATATGCTTTGGTGCCGAGAGCAGCTTCGATCTGCCTTCGAAACAGCCAGCCTGCGGCGAAAAAGATCAACCATGCCAACAGTTCACGCTTGCGCGTTCCTGTTGCCGTCCCCATACTCGGACTGTGTTTAACGAAGCGAAAGGAGGTGATCCAATGTCGAGTGATTGTCTGAAGCCGGTTGGGTCTTTGAGTCTGACGGTGCGCGGGGAGCAGCCTCTTCGCTTCGCCTGATGGTTTACGGCCGGGTTTCATCGCTAGCCGATGGCCCCACCGGCTCGAAATCACGGAGGCCGCTTCCAAAAGGGGGCGGCCTTTTTGTTTGCGCGCAAGATATGAGATGGCCGTTTGATGCGGGGCCTCGGTGGTGCAGACTTTCCTGGTCACGTTTAGGCGCGCTGTAGGACAGGTTCACCACGCAAGCGCTACGGCGCAGCGGTAGTCCTCCGTCGAGCTATACAGTTTATTCAAGAGCGGCTGAGGGGCTGAACAAGTGTTGCAGTGTCAATCCCAAGACTGAAGTGAAGTGGAAGCGGCGAATTTCGACCGCTAATGGGAGAATTGGCCCGACGGAACCACAGTTGGCCGTGCCGTTCGGCGGAGAGGCGGCGGTCTCCGTAGCCTTGCTGCGCCATCTCCTGCAATCGCTCGACGGCCGCTTCCATGTTCTCGAGGTGACGTTCCGAACCTGACACGGTCGTGCCTGCATCGCTGCCCTCTCCGCCATGGCATCTTATCTCTGCCTGAGATCGGGAGCGACATGCGGAAAAGCTCCAAGCTCAATACGAAGCGATCTACAAGGTCTGGATAGAACAACCCTAGTTGGTCGCCCATGCCGGGACCAACAAGCTGTGCATCGGGTCCATCCTATGGGGTAGAACTTCAAACCATTTCATCGGAATGGGCCGCGCGGGCAATGGCGTGCCCCAGAGGACAAAACTGGGCACTGGACTCTGGAGGCCGCGCTGGGATGGCGATCTCTCTTCAAGCAATTGACTTCGCCGCGTTTTTTGAATAGCCGCCTTCCCGCACTAACAAGACCAGCGACAAATATGAGAGCCGCATCGCGTTGCTCTTGGCAAACTCTCAGCTCAACTTGGCGGTAAATCCGACCCTCGCAGGCTAAGCCGTGTGGCACATGCATCGTCTCAGCAAAATGGTCGCGTCGAGCTTCCGGTAATATCGCGCAGCATTCCTGTTCGTGCTTCAGGTCGTCCTCGAGAGCGACGAGCTAGGTGCTCTGCTACGCCAATCCTGAACATGGTCAATCATGGCCCGAAGTTTCGGTGCCATGTTCCGACGGTGCGGAAAGTAGAGGAAAAAGCCAGGAAACTGGGGCAGGAAATTTTCGAGTAGGGGAATGAGGTCGCCATTCTTCACATAAGGGGTGAATGTCTCCTCCATCGCGAAGGTAATGCCGCCGCCGCATAGCGTGGAGCGGAGCATCAGTCGCAGATCGTTCGTGGTGATCTGCGGCTCAACCGCCACGTCGAAGGCCACCCCGTTTTCCTCAAACTCCCAGCGATAAGGTGCGGTGTTCGGCGCGGGGCGCCAGCCGATACAGCGGTGACGGATCAGCTCGCGCGGATGAGCCGGCGCTCCGTGCGTCTCCAGATAAGCGGGGGCCGCGACCACCATTTCGCGCTGCGCCCCGGTCAGCGGCACCGCGATCATGTCTTGCTCGATCACGTCGCCGAGCCGGACGCCGGCGTCGAACCCCGCGGCGACGATATCGAACTCCTCATCGGTGACCGTAATGTCGAGGGTAATCCGCGGATGGGTTTCCGCGAAGGCGGCGATGAGCGGCCCGGACAGAAACTGTTCGGCGATGGAGGTGGCCGCGATCCGAAGAAGCCCACTTGGGGCAGTCTCCTCGGCGATCTGCTCTATCGCTTCTCCGAGATCCGCAAGCGGCTGACGCAGCGCGTCGTGCAGGCGCTCTCCCGCCTCTGTGAGGCGCACAGAGCGGGTGGTGCGTAGAACCAATGCCGTGCCGAGCGCATCCTCCAGCCGCCGAATACCCTGGCTTACGGCGGAGCGCGTGACACCGAGGCGATCGGCGGCAGCGCGGAAGTTTGGCTCCTCGGCAACAGCGAGAAGGACCGGGAGGAGGTTGAGATCAAGCTTCATTGTCCAGTCTCGCTAACCACCCAGTCAAAGACAGGACGAGTACCGGGAACACTGCGCCGGGTCCATACTCACTGAACGTTTGGAGCAAGGAGCAAGATTATGGACAAGGTCATTCTGATTACCGGCGCATCCAGTGGTATCGGTGAAGGAATCGCGAAGGAACTTGCGGCCGCAGGCGCGAAGGTGTTGTTAGGCGCCCGGCGGCTTGATCGGATCGAAGCCGCTGCTGCCGAGATCAACGCTGCGGGCGGCACCGCCAGGGCTGTCGCGCTTGACGTGACCAGTCGTGCATCGATGCATGAATTCGCGCAGGCTGCCCTGCAGATTTGGGGCCGTATCGACGTTCTGGTCAACAATGCGGGTATCATGCCGCTTTCGCCGCTCGCCGCCGGGAAGCTGGACGAATGGGACCGCATGATCGACGTCAACATCAAGGGCGTGCTCTGGGGCATCGGGACAGTGCTCCCTGTCATGGAAGCGCAAGGTCACGGCCAGATCATCAATATCGGCTCCATCGGAGCGCTATCCGTGGTCCCCACGGCAGCCGTTTACAGCGCGACCAAGTTCGCGGTTCGCGCAATCTCGGATGGGCTGCGGCAGGAAAGCGCCAAGATCCGCGTCACCTGCGTCAACCCCGGCGTCGTGGAAAGCGAGCTCGCCTCAACGATCACCCACGACGAGACCGTGGCGGCGATAGAAGCCTATCGCGCCATCGCCCTTCAGCCTGCCGACATCGCCCGCGCGTTGCGGCAGGTGATCGAAGCGCCAGACAGCGTGGACACGACCGAGATCACCATCCGCCCGACCGCATCCCCCAACTGAGCGGCGAAAGGATCCGGACATGAAACGCACAACCGCAGCAGCAGCCGTTCTTGCCGCAACTGTCACCGTCCAGTCTGCCACCGCTGAAGAGAAAGACATGACAGCAGATCACCCTTACGTCGGCCTTTGGGCTACCGAAGACGACCGGATTCGACACGAACTTCTGCCGAATAGCCGATACGTCGAGGCGCGCGGATCGCGTGAACGGGCCTATGAGGGGCGCTACGAGGTGACTGGTGCCCATATCGAGTATTGGGATGACACCGGCTTCACCGCCGATGGCGATTTCATCGACGACGTCCTCTATCACGCCGGTATGGTTCTGTACCGGCAACGGGTACAATCGCGCGACCGAGCAAAATAATGACCGAAACAAGTGAAACGCGGCTGGATCGCGGCAAGTGGATGCTGGACAGGATCGACGGTACCGCCGGCCAGGCGGTTATCGATTAACTGGCCGATATCGCGCCGGATTGAACTGGGGTTGACGCGCGATGAAATCGTGGAGATTCTGATCCAGATGTCGGTCTATGCCGGATTTCCCGCGGCGTTAAATGGCCTTTTGCGGCCAAGCGGGTTTTCTTGCAGAAGAACAGAGCGCGCCCGAATAACTTTTTCGGCCGTCGCGGCCAAAGGACGGATAACCTCGGCCGAATTTCGGTTCTCCGCGCCAACCGCCACAGATCATCGCACTCAATCGCTTCGAGTCTGGAGCGGCTTCGCCCCGTATTCTCCAAGGTGAGTGAACCGGAATCCGTTTTCGTATTTGAGGCCTGCGCCGATAAGGCGGTCGAAGGCGATGTGAGCAATCCATATAAGGCCGATGGCGAGCAGCATGGGAACGTCCCAGAGGAAACCCACGTAGCAAGCGATCATCGGCGTTCCGTACCAGTGCGCTGCATTGTAAACTCTTGCGCCGATCCGAGGTCCGGCCAAGAAGCCAAGCATCGACAGATCGGGCACCAGTAGCAAAAGCGCAAATAGCGTCCAGCTGGCGCCGATATGATGGTAGATTGAAATTGCGACCGCCAACACAATTGCGGCCTCCGCACGTAGCAACAATTTTGGTGTTCCGGTCGCGAACCCAGTCATTATGTGCAGCCCCCTTCATTGCCTGATCGCTCGCATGGCGTGCAAGGTTAAAACCATTACCCCCGAGCAGCTGCATCAACTTTGAGAAACCATTCGCTTCGTCATACTGGGCGCAAGGCGTAATAGTATCGGAAGCGCCTTGACAATGCCTGGGAGCGCCAATGATGTGCCGTTCGCCAGGGCTTTGAGTGTAATGTCTGCGACCGCCTCAGGCGACATCTTGTTCTTGCCCGGATGGGTCGCGTTCATCGGCGTGTCCGTCAGGCCCGGCAGAAGCTCGAGAACGTGAATCCGGCGAGGGGCAAGCTGCCGGCGAAGCGACTCTGAAAAGGCGTGCAGGCCGGCCTTTACCGCGCCATAGGTCGGAGCTCTCGTCGGCGACACCAGTGCAAATCCGGACGTGACGAAGATCAGGGACGAAACCGCGGGCCAGCGATTGAGAACCTCGCTCGTCAACTGGATCGGTGCGGTCAAATTGAGCGCGATCTCCGCCTCGAGGCCTTGGGTCGCCTCCGCGCTCCCGGCGAAATCTCGCTCGACAAATGTGCCCGCATTGTTGACCAGGACATCGAGCCTGCCGAACCTGTCTGCAACGGCGTCCAGCATCGAAGCTCTGTCCGCGGCGATCGTCACGTCCGCCCTTATGGCAAGCCCCTCTGGATGATCCGTCCTGAACTGCTCGAGCGCTTGTTCTGACCGGCCACAGATTGCAACCTGGGCACCCTGCGCCAGAAAGGCTTTTGCAAGACTGTGGCCGATGCCCGAAGTTCCGCCAGTAATGAGGACGACTTGCGCCGCGTTGTTATTCCCCGAACGGGTCTTTGCAGTATCGTAAGTCATGCCGCGCAATTCCTCGGCTGGGGGGCGAGATTTTGAAACCGGGTCACGCCTGCGAAACGACCCCTGCCTGCCGTCTCATTCATGTTCACGACCTCGGCCGTTCGCGCGTAATTGCGCGGGCCTTTTCCTTCTGTGTGAGTGAGAGTTCGGGCTGGCGCAGCGCCGACTCCTCGTGTTTTCCGGGCAAGATTTCCAGTAAATTCACTCATAGCCGTATCTTTCTGTGTCGATCATTACATAATACGTATATGCCTTGTCGTGGGCGGTCAACGCATTTATGTAACGGCCGATGCAAAATAAGTCGGACTCAGTGAAGATCAGGAATGATGCGCCCCGTTTACGTGGGCGGCCTCGTGCGTTTGATCGGGGCGCCGCACTTGCCCAGGCGACCAGGCTGTTCTGGGAAAAGGGTTATGAGGCCACGTCGATCTCCGACCTCGCGCAGGCGATGGGCATCGGTTCACCCAGCCTGTACGCGGCGTTCGGGTCGAAGGCGGGGCTCTACACCGAAGCTCTGCGGCATTATGCAGAGGCCAATGAGCATTTCGTCTGGGCCAGGTTCCAGGCTGCTGTCACCGCCCGAGATGCAGTTGCTGCGTATCTCATGGATTCCGCCGCAGCACTGACCGGCGGCGTCGAAAAAGCGCCGCGGGGCTGCATGATCACACTCTCGGCCGTTGGAAGCGAGGGGCATGCCGAACTCGGAGAGATCGTTCGCAGCGCACGAGGCGTAACGCTGGAAAGGCTGGAGACACGTTTTTCGCAGGCAGTTGCGGATGGCGAGATCGCGGCATCGGCCGATCCCCAGGCGCTGGCGCGTTTCGTTCAGTCGGTTCAGGCTGGCATGTCCATCCTTGCTCGGGACGGCGCGACCCAGAGCGAACTGGAAACCGTGGCGGAGATCGCAATGTGCGGTTGGGATGCCCGGACGCAGTCGAAAGCGCAAAAAGACGGCTGAAAAGCGCCCACGTCAGACGACATCCGCAAACACAACAGGTGTCGCCGAAGTCCGGCACCGAGCGCACCCGCTCGACATCGGTGAGGCCGCCACGAACCAGACCTCGCCGGAAGCTCGTCCAGAACGGCTAGACCTCGGATGCGCCGTGTGCTGACCGGCGGCTCGTAAGAGGCAGAAGCCGTAAGCTGCCTTTAGGCTCTCGCTTCTTCTGGAGCAGATTGGCTTCTCGCAAAGAGGGGCATGCTGACAAACCTATTCGGTCTGTCGGAGGACTACGAAGGTGATGGTCGATGGTGCGCCATCATCGGGCGGACCGATCGTCAACACGCAAATTCGGTTTCCCGGCGGGTCGTACCCGAGGAGCGCGAAGGATCACCTTGCAAGTGGCACTTCTTCCTTGGGCGCTTCGCGTGCGATGCCTCCCAGGAAAACATCGACGCCCTCGTTGACCAGCTCATCCAGCGCGTCGCCTCGAGGTGGCTCGGCGAGACCGAGAACCGCATCGCGAAGCCCATCGGCGACGATCATAGAGACAAGCATCATGGCAGCTCGTTCGGCCGCTACGATCCGAATCTTTCCGCGCTCGCCGTAAGCTTCGAGTTGCTCGGCGAGCGGTTTGATCGCAAGGCGCCTGACAGTCTGGATATAAAGATGTGCGACGTGAGGAAAGCGCTGCCCCTCGCTCATCACGACCCGATAGGACGCGATCCCATGGTCGGAGAAGGTGAGCGCGGCAAAAGCCTTCATGTACGACCTCAGCCATTGCGAGGGTTCGAGATCAGGATCGGCGGTAACGACAGGACCGACGGATCGCGTGACCATGACGACCATCACCGCCTCCAGAAGAGCTTCCTTCGACTCCACATGCCGGTAAACGGTCTTCTTCGATATTCCGGCTGATGAGGCGATCCTCGCGACATTCGCCTCGGAAAAACCATGCTGCCGAAACTCGGCAAGCGCGCTTTCCAGCAAAGGCTCAGGAAGTTCGATCGTCGGGGTTACATCGGTCATGTCCGGATATTGGGTTTGGTCACCTCGTTCATTCGGCGGACCTTAACAGGCGCTACGCTTGCCGCGGCAACAAAGTTCGTTTGCGAGATGCGATCCACTGAACTCCGAGAAGGTCACCGATGCTTTCAAAAGCGAGCGTAGGAAACCGGCTGGTTTCCAGAAGCCCGACAGGCACCTATATCAGGTATGGAGTGCGAACATGCGGCGTTTAATGACGCGTGCTCGCCGCCCCCGAAGAACGAGACAGAGCCATGGAAAGCATGAGCGTGGCGATACCGCAGGCCAAGGGATTGCCCCTGATCGGCAACATAGCCGATATCGATCCCAAAGCCCCCGTTCAAAGCATTGTCCGCCTCGCGGAGCGCAACGGGTCGTTCTTCCGGATCGAGCTGCTTGGAAACGCGTTGTTGATCGTCGGCAGTCAGGCGCTGACCGACGAATTATGCGACGAGACCCGCTTTGAGAAGGCCCTCCATCGCCCGCTCGAGGAGGCGCGCACCGTGGCCGGTGACGGCCTCTTCACGGCCCGAGACGAGGAGCCGAACTGGGGCAAGGCGCACAGGTTGCTGATGCCGGCTTTCGGCCCGATGGGCCTGCGTTCGATGTTCGGCCGCATGCTCGACATCGCCGAACAGATGATGACGCGCTGGGAGCGTTTCGGCGAGGCGCAGGCGATCGACGTCGCGGATAACATGACGCGGCTCACCCTCGACACCATAGCGCTGTCGGCTTTCGACTTCCGCTTCAACAGCTTTTACCAGAGTGAACTGCATCCTTTCGTCACGGCGATGTCGAGAGCCTTGGAAGAAGCAGGGCGACGGGCGCGTCTGCCCCATAACATGGGCCGGTTCAACCTCTTGCGCGCCCGCATGTTCGATGCGGATACGCGCGTTCTACGCGAGGTCGCCGACCGGCTGATCGAAGAGCGCATGCATGATCCGCGACTGGGTGAACGCGGCGACCTTCTCGACCGTATGCTGACCGCCAAGGATCCCGGGACCGGCGAGACGCTGAGCCGGGAGAATATCGGCTATCAGATGATAACCTTCCTGGTCGCCGGCCACGAGACGACCAGCGGGCTCCTGAGCTTTGCCACCTGGCTGCTTCTGACGCATCCCGATGTGCTGGCAAAGGCCCGCGCTGAGGTGGATGCGGTTCTCGAAGGCAGGGTGCCGAGCGTCGACGATATCGGCCGACTTTCCTACATCGAGCAGGTCTTGCAGGAGACCCTGCGCTTGTGGCCTACGGCACCGGCCTTCGGCGTGAAAGCAAGGCGAGAAACGACGATCGGCGGACGTTATCGCGTTACCCCCTATGATACGCTTTTGATCCTGACGCCGGTTCTGCACCGCGATCCGACGGTGTGGGACGCGCCGGACGCCTTCCGTCCCGAACGTTTCTCGCCCGAGGCCGCCGCAAAGCTGCCACCGAACGCCTGGAAGCCTTTCGGCAACGGCCGGAGAGCCTGCATTGGCCGAGGCTTTGCCATGCAGGAGGCGGTGCTCGTGCTTGCCATGATGTTGCAGCGCTTCGACATCGAGCTTGCCGACCGCGATTACAAGCTCATGGTCAGCGAGACGCTGACCCTGAAGCCCAAGGGCTTGAGGATTTACGCCCGACGCCGCGACTCGGCCGCTCGCAACCCGCTCGATCAAGTGCGCGCGGCGATGGCGGAGCCGGTCCCAGCGTCCGAACCGGCCAAAGCCAAGGCGGATCTCGGACCCATCGCGGTTCTTTACGGCAGCAATTCCGGCACGAGCGAGGCCTTCGCGCAGCGCATCGCCGGCGAAGCGAGCGCGCGGGGCTACGAGGTTTCCATCGCGCCGATGGATGACTATGCCGAAAACCTGCCGGCGCAAGGTCCTCTCATCGTCGTCACGGCCTCCTACGAGGGGCACCCGCCCGCCAATGCCGGCCGGTTTCTGGCGGCGATCGAAGCCTTGCCCAAGGGCGCCCTTGCCTCCCGCCGCTTCGCCGTCTTCGGCTGCGGCAACCGGCAATGGGCACGGACATATCAGGCCATTCCAAAACGCGTCGAGGCGGCGCTGAAGAAGGCTGGCGGACAGGCCGTTCTGCCGCGCGGCGCGGGCGATGCCGCCGGCAATCTGTTCGGTGATTTCGAAAGCTGGGATGCCGCGCTCTGGCCGGCGCTCGCCGCCCGCGAGGGGCGCCAAGCGAGCGCGGCCCGGTTGGCCTCCCTCAAGATCAATGTGCGGCACGACACGCGCAAGGAGGCACTAAAGCTCACGGAGCTTCAGCGCGCCACCGTCATCGCAAACCACGAACTCGTCGATCTTTCCAAACCCGGCGCCCGGTCGAAGCGCCATATCGAGATCGCCTTGCCGCAAGGGGCGAGCTATCGTCCGGGAGATTATCTGGCGGTTCTGCCGAGCAATCCGCCGCGCACGGTGCGGCGCGCCCTCGCGCGATTTTCTCTTGCTCCCGACAGCGAGATCTTCATTCACGGCGCGCCGGGCGTGTCATCCTCGCTTCCGGTGGACCGTCCGGTGCCCGCCGAGACGCTGTTCGCCGATTATCTGGAACTTCAGCAGCCTGCCACGGCCGGGCAGGTCTCGGCGTTGGCGGACACGATCTCCTGTCTCCCGGAGCGCGAGGCCGCTCAGCGTCTTGCCAGTGCGAGTGTCTATGAAGCGGAGGTGCTCGACAGGCGCGTGACCATGCTCGATCTTCTGGAGCGCTTTGCCTCGGCCGACTACGCCTTGGCCGATTTCATTGCCGCCATGCCGCCGATGCGGGCTCGGCAATACTCCATTGCATCCTCCCCGCGTGTCGACCCGACGCGATGCGCACTGACGATTTCCGTCCTGTCTGCGAACGCCTTCGGGGGCGATCACCTCTATCAAGGTGTGGCATCGACCTTTCTTTCTTGTCTTTCGGCGGGAGACACGTTCGCGGCGGCTGTCCGGCCAAGCCAGAGCGGATTCCATGTGCCCGAAGATCCAAGCCTTCCGATCGTCATGGTGGCAGCCGGCAGCGGCATTGCGCCCTTCCGCGGCTTCATCGAGGAGCGCGCGGCACTGAAGAAGACCGGCGCCCCCATCGGTCCCGCCCTTTTGTTCTTCGGCGTGCGCGACCCCGACATGGACTTCCTTTATCGCGATTTCCTGCAGGAGCAGCAGGCCGAAGGCGTAATCGATCTACGCATGACTTTCTCGCAAAGGTCCGTCGACAGGATGGCTCACGTGCAGGACGCGATCTGGCGCGATCGAACCGAAATCGCCGATCTCTTTTGCGTGGGCGGTCGGGTCTTCGTCTGCGGCGACGGCGCGAAGATGGCGCCTACCGTGCGCGACACCTTCGTGCGCATCTACCAGGAAGTCATGAAGATCAGCCGGGCAGAAGCGGAAAGCTGGGCCGAACGGATCGAGCGCGAGGCGATCCGCTATGTCGCGGATGTATTCGTCTAATTGACCGTGCTTGACGAGTGTGACCGATCCAGCACGCACCCTCGCTACGCGTGACGCGATATGAGCTCAAGCTTTGACATCGGGATGAGTGGCACGCTCTTCAGCACTCGTTCGATCCCACAATGGAGCTGCTACTCCCGTCGCATCGATGGTCCGCTTTCAAACGGCCGACGCATTCATCGGAGCGCCCGCAATGGGCGCAGGGATGGCGTTTGTTCGCGATCGGCTGCTGCCGTAACCCCACTGCGCTATTGGTTCGGCAGCCTTATTTCGCTTCGATAACGACAAGGTGGCGTTCCCGTCCAACGTCTGAATGCTCGTGAGAAATGGGCGCTGTCACTGTAACCCAGTTGAAGCGCCACATCGGTCACATTGAGGTCGGTCGACCGCAGCAGGGTAATCGCCCTTTCCTTGAGCAATTCTTCCAGCAAGCCCGAAAAATTGAAACCTTCCTGGTCAAGCGAACGCTGAAGCGCGCGGCGGTTCGTTTCCAGCTTGGATGCGACCCAATCGATCTTCGGGTGCCCTTCGAGCAAGGCTATCGCAAGAAGCGCGGTGACCTCGGCGCGAGAACCGCGAAGCAGCGGGATCAGAGGTTCCAATTCAACATGTGGGTCAGGTCGCCGCCACCTCCTGGCCGTAAGAAGCGCCGTGTCGAACTCGACCGCCGTCACTGCGCAGCCGTGCAGAACGGACGCGCCGAAATGCTCTTCGAGGGCAGCGGCTTGCTTCAAGGTCCGACAAGTCGATCTGACCAACGCCGGCATCCATCGGGGCCCGGCAAAATATCGCACGCCATCGATAAGATAGCTGACGCCAAGAAGTTCATTTTGAAACCGGCCGTCACGTCCAGGATCGAGAAATTCGATCGACCAGCGCGTCGTATTTCCGAAGACTCGAAGCTGAAGAGCCGTCGCTGTCTGGAAGTACCGATTGAGACCTCTGTTCGATCGATCAATTGCTCCTCCAAGCGTCGCCGCGCCAGAGACCCACGCCCCGAAGGCGCTCAGCTTCTCCATTCGGGCGAAACGCCCGAGGGACGCGCCGAAGAAAGGGTCACCAATTTCTCGTCCCGCTTCGCTCAGCACACTGAACTGAACTTTGAGAGGAAATGGCAGGTCGGGTTCATCGAGCAGTTTTAAGGGCAGATCCACGCGCTGAAATACCCGTTTCATCGAACCTCCGCGCGACTCGACGAAGTCGGAGATCGGTCCCAGTGCGCTCGCGCGAGTGTAACCTCTCATGTCTTCCCTCCTCGAGGAAGATTGGCACCAAATGGCAAGAACTCAAAGTCGGCGTATGCGATGATGGAAAGGCATGGCGATCGGGAGGGAACTGTGAACGAAGCAATATTCAATCAGCGCGAGGAAATGGCGCACAGCGAAACAGCCGCGGCGTCTGATGTGACGAAGACAGATGCGGCATCGGCGATTCCCGCTGCAGCCATTTTCGATGACTCCAACATCAAATGGAACGTGCTGGAGGGGATCGAGCACGTTTGGTACCATATTCTGAAAGTCGATCCTGAAGCCAAGATCGTCGACTTGCTGCTGAAGTTCGCAGCCAATCAGCGCATTCTTCTGCACCGCCATCACGCCGATTACAGCACCTTCGTCATTCAGGGCGAACTGCGTATCTACGACGAGACAGGCGCATTAAGAGAGGTGCGCCCGACTGCGAGTTTCGTGGAAAAGCCAGCTGGCGGGGCGCCTCACACAGAAGGCGGCGGAGAGGTGGACTGCATTGCCTGGTTCAGCAATCGCGGCACAGATGGCACGATTTACGAAATACTCGGACCAGATCACGAGACGATCGCGACACTTGGACTGAATGATTTCAAGGGGCTATTGGAAGGTCAAGAAACACCTGTTCAACCCTACATCCCATATTGAACCGACGTTGATCATTCTCGTAGTACAGCTTCTATGCACCCTCCGCTTGGTTCCTATAGAACCGTGATGGCATACAAGATGCCGACGGGTGGGGGCATCCACCGCGTCAGTTCACTCTCAATGAAGATGGACACCTCCGGAAACCCGATGATTTCCGTTTGGTAGGCGGATTTGGTTCCCTCTTGCCCCAATCGGCTGTTCTCTGATGCCAATTCCGGGCCGAACGGCGTGCTCTACCGCCGTTTCTGGCTCATGCGGACGCAGTTCGGCTGTCGAGCCATCGCCATCGGTTCATGTTGTAGGCCATGTTGGCAAGCGTGATCGTCGCCTTCGCTCTGGTGATTCCGATCGTTCGGACCACCATGCCCATCGGCCCCTTCTGGCGGGCGAAGACATGCTCGACACATGATCGGACGGCCGACTTCGCCGCGTTGGCCTTGCGGGTCGCGACCAGCATGGGTTTGCCTTTCGGCTTGCGCCGGTGAATGCGGCTGGTCTTGCCCGCCTTGCCCAGAAAGCGTTCGTTCTCGGCCGAGCGATACGCGTTCGACAGTCACGGGCCTGTCTCACCCGCCCAGACGTCGGACGCGGTGTTGTCCGGATCGATCAGGCCCTCGCGCAGACGTGCGCCGTCATGGGCCGCAGCGTCCGTAACGAGAGACTTGCGGATGACGCCATGACGGCGGTCGATCG
>NZ_JBEHWS010000059.1:0-1400 GCF_040239565.1 Fulvimarina thalattae | reverse complement strand
TATCGGCAGAGAAATCTCGTCGAGCGCTTCTTCAATCGTCTCAAACAGTTGCGGGGCATCGCTACCCGCTATGACAAACGCGCCGACAACTACCTCGCTGGCATCAAACTCGCCGCTACGCGCCTATGGATCAATCCGTAATGAGTCCACGCCCGTGTGGAAATGCGTTGCAGGAACGCCGTGATGACAGAGCTGACCCCCGATCTCGAACTCATCCTTGGCCTCGACGATCTCTTCATCACTCACGAAAGGACGGGAAATGCCCTGTGGCGCGGCGGGGCGTTTCTGGAGCTTTTCTTTCCCGACGGGCACACCCTTGAGCAACGCCGGAACATGATCGCCATCTGGGAGGAGTATTTCGGGATTTTCCGGGACAAGATGAGCCATTATCTTGAAAACGACGGAAGACGATCCAAGCGGATCGAAGCCGGCACGTTTCCAGAGCACTTTCGCGACGTGGTGGCCTCGCTCGGCGAGGATCAGTGGTTCGACGGACGCTTGTACGGCTATATGAACGAGATCCGTCCGGGTGATCCGACGCACCATGTGATCGGTGGCGGCGCCAGAGGCACGATCGGGAAACCGAGACCTTCAACCATCAGCACCTATCTCCCGTCACGCTGGCTGATCGAGCACCGCGAGGCCTATATCGAAGCCGTGCTGCGATGGTGCAGCCGCATCAAGCCGCTGCATGGAATGAGTGGGCTTTCCATGGTGCGCGATATGAACTCGCCGCCCTATTCGATGCGCGATACGAGGGCGTTTCCGTTCCTCAAGCGGTTTCCCGGGCTTGATTACATGGATACAGCCCAGTTCAACCTAGTTACAGGTGGCGCGCGGGGCATTCGCGGCGTCAATTGGCTCACCATTCTCGGCGAGACCTATGTCGATGAACTCGGTGGCGAAGCGGCGATCACGATGGGGCTCGGATCGCAGGCGGAGATCACGGTTCACCGCTTTAACGGCGGTGTGCTGATCCGCTCGGGCGATCTGCCGAGCCTCGGAGACGTCAATGCCGGCCGCTTCCCTGAGGCTTATCGCCCCGCCGCCGGGCTGGTGAAACCGATCCGTTTCGAAGACTACTCCCGAAAAGGTTATTTCCGCGTGCCTCCCCCGCTCGATGAGGTGGACGAAACGCTGAAATGGGTTCGACGCTTCGACTGAGGTTAGTGCCTCGAGAAAGAGGCGGAAAGCCGCGCCCACAACTGGTTGGCCTTGTGACACAAAAATCTCAACGGCTGGGTGCGCTCGACCATGCCGGATGTGTGCAAGGCACCTGGACACCTCGAAGAACCGCGATTTCCGACGGACGAAGGCAGCTTGAATGTCGTTTCGGGATTGCGAGTGGTCTGAGGCGCCGCATTTCCATGGTTCTCGCGTTTACGGACCGCTTTTCAGCC
>NZ_JBEHWS010000058.1:0-2243 GCF_040239565.1 Fulvimarina thalattae | reverse complement strand
GTTCTCTTTCGAGAGATGAAAGATGGACGTAGGATGGCAACGCAACACTCCAATTGGTCTGGACAACCGAGCCGATCATACATCGGCTCTGGGGTGTTGCACTTCGCGCTGGAAATCAGGGATTAAGCTTCGTGTCGGCAAACGTCTTGAACCCGTTCTTATTCGTGAACTTGGACCCTACGAAGCGCGCCGCGCACTTTCAAACCAAGCAGTCGCTCGATCGGTGGACGAGGGTTATGATTTGGGCTTTCGCTCAGAACGTTCACTTTATCAATGGTCGCTCCTACAGACATCCAGTGCGGGAAATTTGGGCAAGGACCCTCGGATTAATCAGTATCTACGAAGCAACCGGACTGGTTTGTCTGCCGATGGTCGATTGGATGCGGTCTTCAAGCGAATGGCGCAGCTCAGCGCAATGAGTGGTGAGTCTTCTACATGAACCGCATTGCAACTGGTGCACTTGGGCCGCCTGCTGGACCGGCTCCGAGCCTCGATGATCTTCTAAATGCGGATTGGTTTCAATATTCGCTTCTTAATCCAGATTACGTTAAGGTATTTGGTCTTGCCACCCAGCATCTTATGTCCCCGCCGGAAGAGACCAATGATCTGGACAGCAGCGCCAACTGCGCCGGCAACTGCGTTTTGTCCGAGAAAAGCGAGTCCCAGAAGGGTCGTGATAAAAGAGAAGAGGAAAAGATTTCCGAACTCGACAAGAGGTCGGTACAGAAGCCAGGGGATAAGCCGTTCAATCGAGACATTCCCGGAACCTGGGACGACGCCAATAGCGATTTTGACGATTTCGCACCTGACTCAGTCGAGCCTATGGGTAGTGGTGGACGCTTTGGTACATTATCTGATGGACGCAGGATCAACGTACGACCAAATAGCGGTGAGGGTGTCCCGACACTTGAAATTCAGCGTCCGGACGGCAAACGCCCCATACGGAAGTATCGTTATCAATAGGAAATTTAGAATGAAACTTACTTCTGAAGAGATCAGAAACGCAATATTCGAATACGGCCTTGAGCCCTCCTTTCTCGAAAAACATTTTGAAGATACTTTTGTCAGCTATGATTGGATCGCTCCGGATGAAGCCGATCTTATCGACAAATTTTTCTCGAACAAAGTTGTGATCGTATTTCCATTCGGGCAATTTCGCCATCCGTCCGTTTTTTCTGAAGAGACTATGAGTTTTGATGATGCAGTATCGCAAATCAATATTCCGCCCTGCGGTAATTTCATAATATATGATTATGAAGATAGAATTCTTATTTTGAATAACGCAAGAAATTTGTATGTTTATGCGGGGCCCGCTGCAGAGGTGTCGAAATTATTTGCACTGTTGGACCCTCATCAAGATGTGGAGCAGCGTTATCTTAATAGCGACGGCGATTTTGAGATGCAATTTGCTCATACGAGAAAATTCTACGAAAATTATCGAGAGGCCCACAACAGATCCAGAAATATGAGGTCTTCGTAGAAATCGGAAATTCTATCTCGAGGCCATCACGTTCGAATATCGAAGACTGCTCGCCTGACTTGGAACGAGGTGCGTCTGGCGCGACTACGACCCGGTTCTCTTCCGCCATGCAGATGGCAACGCTCTCGCCCAGGTTCTTCCGGCTCTGGAGCCGACCAATCTGTCACGGATCTTCGAGCCGGCCGATATTCTGCTCTACGCCTCGCCGGATTATCCGAGCCCTTCGGGCCAGCGCTTGACGCGGGCTGCCCGCGTCGCCGATCTGCCGCCCGCCCCGCCGGGCATGATGAGGCTGTCACGCGCCGAAATCGAACGAATCGAATTGCGCCGGCTCGAAAGGATCAAGCGTCGGGTCGGCGAGTGTCTCGAGCCCGTTCTTTATCGTGAACTTGGCGCGGAAGAAGCGAGCCGCGCCCTTTCAAATCAGGCCGTCGCCCGATCCATCGACGAGGGGTATGCTCTCGGCTTCCGGTCCGAGCACTCGCTTTATCAATGGTCTCTTTTGCAGACATCGAGCGCCGGGGAACTGGGCAAGGACCCCCGGATCG
Source organism: Fulvimarina thalattae (assembly GCF_040239565.1). Lineage (NCBI taxonomy): Bacteria > Pseudomonadati > Pseudomonadota > Alphaproteobacteria > Hyphomicrobiales > Aurantimonadaceae > Fulvimarina > Fulvimarina thalattae. Next base: position 215 of record NZ_JBEHWS010000058.1, on the reverse strand, counting down.
GTCAGTATCTGCGAAGCGAGCGAACGGGCCTGTCCGCCGAAGAGAGACTGGACGCGGTCTTCAAGCGGTTGGCGCATCTCAGCGCCGCGCATGGCGGCCTGATTTCCAGCGCGAAGTGCAACACCCCAGAGCCGATGTATGATCGGCTCGGTTGTCCAGACCAATTGGAGTGTTGCGTTGCCATCCTACGTCCATCTTTCATCTCTCGAAAGAGA
>NZ_JBEHWS010000057.1:0-2364 GCF_040239565.1 Fulvimarina thalattae | reverse complement strand
CCGTTCACAGCCAGAACGATCTCCTCGCGCAGATCTTCGGGCTCCAAAAAGTTAACAAAGTCTGAAAGTTTCAAGCGAGATTGTTATCCCGCGTCTCATGACCAAAGTTGCGACACGCCCCGCAAGATCACCTATCTCATGCGCCGCGCCATCGGCGATCTGTTCTAGGGGAAATATCGGTAAGTAATTCTGCGTACGCCGCCGCCGGAGCGATCGGACGGCGATTGATGGGCTCGGTTCAGGCTGTGACGCATTTCATGCATCTCAAGGATACGTGGCGGAAATGCGCCAATACTGGCAGGGAATTACCGTAGCCCTGCAGTCTTCTTCATGTTACTTTCTGTAAGGTCATTCATTTTTGACGCTACTGACCCTACTGAAGGGGCGTCCTGGAGAAGGTGCATAGGATCGCGGATGCAGACGGGGTATCTCGTGACGGCGGACGGGGTGACCCTGACGCGTTTCAAGGTTCCAGCCGTTGTCAAGGCGCGCGGGACCGTCTTCGTCACTCACAGCATCGCCCAGCACACCTGCAATCTCAGCGCCTCCATGGCGGGTCTTGCCGCGCGTGGATGGACCGCTTACGGGACCGACCTGCGGGGACACGGCCATTCTGCGGGCCGTACGGCGCCGCTCGGGCACATGGAGATCGGCAAGGGTTGGGAACGGCTCGTCGCGGACCTTGCCCTCGCCCTGCGCGAAGCTTTCCAGACCGTGCCCTGGGAGGAGCGGCTCGTTGTCGCTCCCAATATCGGCGCGCTTCTCGTTCTGGAGGTTCTGAAGGACTGGCCTGATCTTTCGCAAAACATCGTCTTCGTCACGCCGCCCACCAACCAGCCGGCGCTTATGAAGCTCGGACGCGGCTTCGCGCGGGCGCGGTCGTTTTTGCATGCGCCGGACAAGCCCGACGAGATGACCCATCACCAGCTTTATTCGTTTCTCGGCGCGCATTTGGAGGGCCGCGATCGCCTGATCGACGTCGTCTCCTCGGATCGGGCCGTAACCGACGCGCTCATCGCCGATCCGCTTGCCTGGTTCATCCCGACCACTGGCTATTTCCACGAGATGTTTCGCGGCATCGAGAGCGCCTGGCGCTGGCAGGCGGAAAAGACGGTAAAGCAGGACACCCGCATGCTCATCCTTTACGGCGGCGACGACCCGATGACCGCCAATGGCCGGTTCGTCGGCCCGATGCGCGCGCATCTGGAACGGATCGGTTTTGCCGCGGTCGACGCCCATTGCGTGCGCGAGGGACGCGCCGGGCTGATCATCGAGGAGGAGCGCTTCGGGCTCTCCAGGCTGATCGACGACTGGAGCGCGGGCAGGGCGATCGGCGCGGCGTCAGGCGCGGTAAACGCAGAAGTCGACATGCGCGAGGTCTCCACCGGCGTCCTCCAGCGCTACGGCCTCAACGAGCCGGACCGTGAACTCAGCGCCGACGAGCTGGTCGAGATGTGCTATCACGCCATCGAGGACGAGGACCGCTGGACCGAGGTCCTCTACCGCATGGCCTTCGCGCTTTCGACCGACAGCAATCTCTCCGACAAGCATCTGGAGGCGCTGTTCCTGGCGCTGATGCCCCATCTCGACCGGTCCTATCGGCTCAGCCGGCAGGTGCTGCAATCGGCGGCGCTTGGGGCGATCCTCGAAAATGTTATCGATAGGCTGGGGATCGGCACTGCCGTCGTAGCGTCGGACTTTGCGATCTCCTATGCCAACGAGGCCTTCACCCAGACCCTCGCCCGGCTCCTGGCACAGCCCGCGCTCGCCGGCTCCTGCGATCTTGCGGATCTGTCGCGCCGGCTGCAGGCCATGGTGCGCGAGGAGAACCGGCAGGAGCTCGTCCTGGGGCAGGGCGAGGGCTTTCTCTATCTCGGCACGGAAGTGATCGGCTTTCACTTCCGTCCGCGCGCGCTTGCCCAATCGGCGCTCAAGCGCGGCGGTCCGACGGGAGTCGTCATCCTGCGCGACATCGATCGCCCGACGGACACCAACGCGGCGCTCCAGCTGGAACTCCTGCAATTCGCCTATGGCCTGACTGCCAAGGAGGCCGAAGCTGCCGCAGGCGTCGTCAGCGGCAAGTCTCCGGAGGTCGTCGCGGAGGAACTCGGCATCACCATCAACACGATGCGGACCCATCTGCGCCGGGTGTTCGAGAAAACCGGCGTCCACGGCCAGACGGAGCTCGCCGCGCGCCTCTTGCGCGGACCCATGGGGCTGATCGCCTGACATGGCCGGATACTGATTTCCAGCGCGAAGTGCAACACCCCAGAGCCGATGTATGATCGGCTCGGTTGTCCAGACCAATTGGAGTGTTGCGTTGCCATCCTACGTCCATCTTTCATCTCTCGAAAGAGAACAGAT
>NZ_JBEHWS010000056.1:0-2442 GCF_040239565.1 Fulvimarina thalattae | reverse complement strand
TACGACACCGAGAAAATGCCTCGGCTTCGTCACGCCTCTCCAGGCCATGCTCAAAGAACTTGGCAAAGACGTCCAAATCCGCTTCTCATGATCACGTTGCACTTCACCCTGGAATCCACCCTCTCCTCGATCTGTTCGCGCCGCCGCTCCAGCTTCGCCTTGGTGAAGTTGCGGTCGCGATTGTTGACCGCCTTGAACTTCGAGCCGTCGATCGCAACGCGTGTACTCGTCAGGAGACCCATCTCGCGGCACAGGGAAACGAAGCGGGCGCAGACCCGTCCGATGGCTTTGCCGTTCCGTCGGCGGAATTCCGCGATGGTCTTGTGATCGGGCGACAGACGGCCTGTCAGCCACATCACCTCGACATTGCGGCCAGCCTCGCGTTCCAGACGGCGGCTGGAGGGAACGCGGTTCAGGTAGCCGTAGACATAGAGCTTCAAGAGAGCGGAAGGATGATATCCGGGGCGTCCCGTCGCGGCCGCTTCGACACCCTCAAAGCCGAGCGACCCCAGATCCAGCGCATCGACAAAAGCATCGATCACTCGGACCGGATTGTCCTCCGCGATCCAGTCCTCGAGGCAGGGCGGAAACAGCGTCACCTGATCGCGATCAAAACCACAAACGAAGCGCCCCATGCCAACCTCCGGTCAACCCGCAAGACCACAGCACGAGTAGCGTTTTGACACAGCCAGGACCCTTTGCGGTCGTTCACGCGGCTTGCAGCGAACGTCCACTTCGAGCCTGTAGCAGACCGACGAGTTCTCGACGGGCGTGCTTTCAGGAGAATAGATACGGCACCGACGTAAAAGCTCGTGCCGCATTATAGAAAGTAAAACGATTCCATATTTCTTAGGAAATGATCTCGGAAAGAGAAGCGAGTAGAGCTTTTACGAAACGTCGACTCTTCCAAGCTAGATTCCAAAATCAACTTTCATAGCTCGAAGAAGAGCGATAACTTGAAGACCCGTATAATCATTCATGATTATTCGATTGAACGATCTCCTTGAAACTGGCTCGGCAAATATACGCGAGGATTCAAACTCTCTATCCTGACCTGCGAGTCGGGAAGTGATTTCACTTGCCGTAAGATTAGCATTAGCATACCCATAGACGCCAAAACCAATACCAACATCTCCAAAGCCGATGAGGCGATACGTTGGAGGATCTACCTCAAATTCAGATAAGCCAAGCTCTTCACCTAAACCTCTTCGATAGCACAGCGGTATGGACGGGATGCGTTGCAGGCCACTTTGATGAGGGAGATCCTGGCTCGCGAGAGCCTCGTTGAACGACGGGTATATCGGCTTGCCGGGAAGTCCGAAGCGATCAATATTTCCAGAACGCTCTGTAAGAATGATTTTTCTATCGGACGATATTATGACAAAATTTAATCCAATCGAAGTGAGGAATGGATATAGGCGACCCGATATGTCAGAATCTTTCGAAAAAGATCGGAGAGATTTGCTATGCTCTTGTTTGACAATCTCCCTATGAAAGGAATCCATTACTTTGAAAGTAAAATAATCGGTCTGATAACACGTTAGACTTAGTCGCGGTTGCTCGTTTGGCCCATGCCTCAGTCTGTTGAAAGTTCTCACTCCATATAAATCGCTGTTAAATGATATTCCCCGCTCCTTCTTTAGAAATTGCTGCGAGACATCTCTTATGTGTGGCTCAATTTTTGTCGATACGCCTTCTATTTCAAGAATTTCTCCAAGATGTTCTATATTATCCGATCCGAATATGTTTGGTATTGTAGCCATAGATCCGGTAAAATCTGGATCATCGGCTAGAGTTTTTGCGCCATCTTCCGGGAAAGGCAATGTAAAGATTTCAGAGACGGATTTTATGCTGTCGTGACCGACCAATATCGATGGGCCATATTCCAGGACTTTGAACCCACCACTTTTGTTCTCCAGGTAGTCGATTTTCTTTCTGGTTACGAAGTGCCGAATTCTTCGCGAACTTCCGGTCAGCATCTTATTTATGAAGCTTACAGAGACACCCAACAGAAAACCTGCTAAGGCGCTCCACCCTTGATCTAAAATGTTTCCAGAAGCGTACCGAATGTATTGCCAAATCTCTTCTATCAATTCCAACATGCTTGCAGCAACAATCCATTCCTTATTCTCGCGGAACACCCTATGGGAATATGTGGATCGTCTGCAACGATTTTTTCCGAAATGAAAGGTTGGAGTAAGCGAATCTAACGTTGAAAAGCCGGCGCCATCTAAAGGATCCGGTAGCGGTAACCTTTGGCGAGAGTCCGCTTCGTCCTGCATAGTTGCCGTCGGTTAGCAGTTTCGCGAACGACCGCTTTCCATCTGTGGACGCCCCCTCGGACGCAAGCGGTTTTTGTTGGGTTGGCACGATGTCGGATGCTGCCATCTGTCCGGCCTCTTGATGCAGCCATTCGGCTGCGGGCCCGTATGGGAGTTCGCG
>NZ_JBEHWS010000055.1:0-2528 GCF_040239565.1 Fulvimarina thalattae | reverse complement strand
GTAAGCATCCGGCGTAGGCCGCAGCGCAGCTACGCGGCTGCTCGATGCACTGGTAGAGGTGCTGGCGACCAGTTCCACGGCAGCAGCTCTTCGAGCCTGCTTTGCGGCATGTCGGCGATGCGAGCGAGAACGTCGGTGAGCCAAGCTTGCGGATCGATATTGTTGAGCTTGGCCGTCGCGATCAGCGTCAGCATGAAGGCGCAGCGATTTGCACCGCGATCGGAGCCGGCGAACAGCCAGGACTTGCGACCGAGGGCGAGGCTGCGAAGGGCTCGTTCGGCCGCGTTGTTCGTAAGGCAGATTCGTCCGTCTACCGTGAACCGGGCGAAGCCGTCCCACCGCTTCAGCATGTAGTCCATTGCCTTGGCGACGGGCGCATGGCGCGACAGACGCGCCCGCTCGGTCCGCATCCAGTCTTCCAGATCGGCAAAGAGCGGCACGCTCTTCTCCTTTCGAACGGCAAGGCGTTCGGCGGCGGAGAAGCCGTTGATAACGCGCTCGACGTCGAACAGGGCGTCGATGCGTTTGACGGCCTCCAGCGCCATGGGCGAGATCGGTGTGGCGTTCTTTCCGCGCCGGGCACTTTTGGCGATGTCGGCGAGCTCGAAGAACTTCCTACGGGCGTGAGACCAGCACAGTGCCTCGATCACCGGCCCCGGACTTCGATTGGCATCGTACAGACGACCGTAGCCCGCATAGGCGTCGGCCTGCAGGATCCCGCCATAGCCGGCGAGATGCCGCTCGGGATGCTCGGCCGTTCGATCGCGAGAGGCATAGAACACGGCGGCCGGGGGCGCCTGACCGCCGAAGGGACGATCGTCGCGAACATAGGTCCAGACCCGGCCCGTCGCCGTTTTGCCCTTCGCCAGAATGGGGACGGTGGTATCGTCGCCATGCAAACGCTTGGCGGCAAGAACATGCCGCTCGATCAGGTCATGCAGCGGGCAAAGGGCATGAACGCAGGCCCCGACCTGATCGGCCAGCGTCGAGAGGGAGAGATCGATGCCTTCGCGGGCGTAGCGATCCGACTGCCGGTTGAGCGGCTGATGTTGTCCGAACTTCTCGAACAGGATCATCGCAAGAAGGCTGGGGCCGAGGAAGCCTCGCGGTGTCGGATAAAACGGCGCCGGCGGCTGGCTGATGGTCTCGCATTCTCGGCAGGTGAACTTCTCGCGGACCGTCTGGATGACCTTCCACTGCCGCGGGATCACCTCAAGCGTTTCGGTGACGTCTTCACCCAGCTTCGACAGACGACCCGAGCCACAGCAGGGACAAGACGTCGGTCCCGGAATGAGAACGCGCTCACGCGGCAGATGGTCAGGAAACGGCTTCTTCGAAGGCCGCTTGCGGGCAAAGGCCTGAACGCTGCTCGTCTTCGCCGCAGCCTCTTCGGCGGCAAGCTCGTCTTCGGTGGCGGCCGCCTGCGCGTCCTCGAGCTGCATCTCGAGCTGATCGAGGAGACGGGCCTTTCTCTCCGACCGGCTGCCGTAGAGCTCGCGCTTCAGCTTCTCGATCATCAGCGTCAGATGCGCGATTAACGCTGCATCATCGGACGCCTTCGCCCTCCCGTTGGCGAGATCGGCTTCGGCCAGATCGGCGCGCCGTTCAGCCGCAGCGAGAGCGGCCTTCAGTGCGGTGATGTCGTCCGGCGCAGCGGCCATAGGGGACAATCCGAAGCAGATCGTAACAATGCCGATTCTGCCACAAACCTCTTGCGATACAAGACTTTTATGCTATCCGACCGCGCTCGGACGCCAGGTTCTCTGGGGATGACGCCAGTCGATCCCTTCCAGCAGGTAGCCGAGCTGCGCCGGCGAGATCGTCACCGTGCCGTCCGCCGGTGACGGCCAGACAAAACGGCCGCGTTCCAGTCGCTTCGTGAACAGGCAGGCGCCCTGTCCGTCGTGCCAGATCACCTTGATCAGATCGCCGCGGCGGCCGCGAAAGACGAAGAGATGACCCTCGTTCGGATCGCGCTTCAGTGTCTCCTGAACCATCAGCGACAAACCGGGAAAGCCTTTGCGCATATCGACGTGCCCCGCCGCAAGCCAGACCCGAACGCTGCTCGGAACCGGAATCATCGCCGGCGGTCCACGACGTCGAGAAGGCGAGAAAGTGCGTCTGGATCAATATCGGCGTCGATACGGATCGTGCGGCCGCCCGAAAGCTCGATCTCGACCCGGGAGGTGGCTGCCTGCCTTTTGATGACCGGGTCACAAACCGAAACCGGCAAGAACGCTTCTTCCGCCGCAACGCCTTGATTGGAGGGCCCAACTCCGAAAGCACGGCGCCAGCTGAAAAGCTGGGAAGGCGAAATCCCATGTCGGCGTGCTGTCGACGAAATCAGACGCGGGCCGCGTTCGCTCTCGGCAATGATCCGAAGCTTCGCATCATCCGTCCAGCGACGACGACGACCCGTCTCCACCACCGAAAGTCGGGAAACTTCGTGACTGTGAGTATGACTATCCATACTCACTGTCTCTTACGTCAGATCAGACCCAACAAGGCGGTACCCGGCGGGTGCTTAC
>NZ_JBEHWS010000054.1:0-2551 GCF_040239565.1 Fulvimarina thalattae | reverse complement strand
GAACGAACCCGCTTCCGCGGGAGGGCGCCTGTCTCTTCGTTCACGGATTTCATAAGGAAGATCACGTTCTGATTGAGCGTCGCCCGGTGCGGGCAGACGATCCTGGCTCCCTTTACCCTGTGGAGCCTTGTCATGACGACCCATTCCGTTTCCGCCACGCCCGTCAGCTCTCTGCGCCAACGCCTGATCGACGATATGACCATGCGGCGTTTCTCTCGCGCGACGCAGCGCAACTATCTGCGCGACATCGGTCGCTTGGCCGCGTTTCTCGAACGTTCCCCCGATACGGCGACTTCTGAGGATCTGCGTCGTTTTCAGGTCGCCATGCAGGAGGCCGGCCTTGGCGTGCCGACGATGAACGCGGTCGTCTCGGCCCTGCGCTTCTTCTTCGTTCATACGATCGATCGCCCCGACCTTGCCCGCAAACTGGTGCGGCTGCGCTATCCGCGCAGCTTGCCGGACGTTCTCAGCCCGGACGAGGTCCACCGGCTCCTCGATGCGACGGTCTGCCTGAAGCATCTTGCAGCCCTTTCGGTCGCCTATGGCGCGGGCTTGCGCGTCGCCGAGGTCTCGACGCTCAGGGTCGCCGACGTCGACTCCACCCGCATGCTGCTGCGCGTCGAACACGGCAAGGGCGGGCGCGATCGCAACGCCATGCTGTCCGCCGACCTCCTTACCCTCCTGCGGGACTGGTGGGTCGAGGGGCATCGGCATGGTGTCCTCCATCGCGAGGGCTGGCTGTTTCCCGGCCAGAGCTGGGACCGGCCGATCTCGACGCGCCAGCTCCATCGCATCGTGGTCGAGGCTGCCCGGGCAGCGGATATCCCGAAGAGGGTCGGGCCGCACACGCTGCGCCATTCCTTCGCGACGCACCTCCTCGAAGACGGCGTCGATATCCGCGTGATCCAGGTGCTGCTCGGCCACGCCAAGCTCGACACCACCGCGCTCTACGCCAAAGTCGCCGTGCGCACGGTAAGAACCGTCGTCAGTCCGCTCGACCGGCTTGCCCTGTTAGAAAACCGAGGTGCCGAACCCGGCTAAGCCGTTGGCTGCCGGGATCGAACTCGCCGACATCTTCCGCATCGCAGGCCCCGCCTTCAAGGCGTCCCGCCTCGGACATCTAAGCCTTTGCGAACTGAAGGTGATGTCGGCGATTGAAGCCTGTCGAACAGCAGCCCTCGGCGGACACGTCGAAGGCTGCGACGACTGCGGCCATCTGCGGATCGCTTATAACTCCTGCCGCAACCGGCACTGCCCACGATGCCAGGGTGCGGCGGCCCGCGACTGGCTGGCTGAGCGCGAGGCCGACCTCCTGCCGGTCGGCTACTTCCATGTCGTCTTCACTCTGCCCGCCGAGATCGCGGCCATCGCGTTCCAGAACAAGCGGGCCGTCTACGATCTCCTGTTCCGGACGGCGTCCGAGACGATGACGACGATCGCCGCAGACCCGAAGCATCTGGGCGCCCGCATCGGTCTCACCGCCGTTCTCCACACCTGGGGCTCGGCGATGACCCATCATCCGCATCTGCACATGATCGTGCCCGGCGGCGGTCTCTCTCTGGACGGTTCACGATGGATCACCTCGCGTCCCGCCTTCCTTCTGCCCGTGCGAGTACTCGGAGCGCTGTTCCGCCGCCTGTTTCTCGAAGGGCTCGGTGCGCTTCATGCCAGCGGCGGACTCGCCTTCCATGGCTCACTCGCTCATCTCGCCGAACCACGTGCTTTCGCCAGCCATCTCGCGCCTGTCCGCAAGAAGGGCTGGGTCGTCTATTCCAAGCCGCCCTTCGCCGGGCCGAAGGCCGTGCTCTCCTACCTGTCGCGCTACACCCACCGGGTCGCGATCTCGTCACGCCGGATCGCGGCCTTCGACGGCACCAATGTAACCTTCCGCGTCAAGGACTACCGAAAGGACGGCGCCGCCAGACACCGCACCCTGACGCTGGAAGCCGGCGAGTTCATCCGTCGCTTCCTCATCCATATCCTCCCGAAGGGATTCCATCGCATCCGGCATTATGGGTTTTTGACAGGGCCGAACCGCAAGGCCGGGCTCGAGCGCATCCGTACGCTGCGCGGTGCGCCACCTATCCCGCAACCATCGCCTGACGAACCCGAGGCCTCGGAGCAATCCAACACCCGTCCACCTTGCCCCTGTTGCAGTGGCTCCATGCGGATCGTCGGCGTCTTCCTGCGATGGCGACAGCCGCGGGGGCCGCCATCGCGCTCATCACCAGACCGGGAGTGTCCGCCATGACCCGGCATGGCACAACGTTGCTGTCAGCCTCGAGAGCCGCGCTCCGGGGCACGGATCTCTTCGTGCCTATTTGCAAGACCCGCTTGGGAAACCGCACCCTTGCGCCCGAAAAGTACCCATCCGCAACGCTGTTCGGTCGACATCGACGCCGACAAAGGCCAAGCGCGACACCACTCGGGCCTGGAAATCGATCACACAGGATCAGCTCTCAGCCGAAAACCCCATAGTCCCGTTCCAGCATCCCGCAGGTTCGTTCTTCGCGGACTTTCGTACGCCTCGCGGCGCCCGAAACTCTTCAAG
>NZ_JBEHWS010000053.1:0-2661 GCF_040239565.1 Fulvimarina thalattae | reverse complement strand
GCGGCCATACCGCTCGTCGACATCCCAAAACCCAGGCTGACCACGCATCCCATCCTCCCGATCTCGATCAGGCGGATGGAATCATAGAACGCGGAGAAAAGGGAGGTTTTTAGAGGCGTCCAGCTTCTCAAGCGGATCGCCCTGTTTAGAGAGCTGAGACAGCCGATCCGAAACGTCCCAAAATCCAAACTGACCCGGCATCCGATCCTCCCGACCACCACGACGTCAGTGAATCAGATCACCGCCAAAACCGCCAGTTTCCGGAGACGTCCACGAGCCGATGCCAGGGTTGATCATTCGAGACGATCTTTTGGCCGATCAGCTTCGGGCTCTGGCCCGTCGCGAGAAGAATGGACGAACCGCGGGCCGCTTGCTGCCGCCTGCGAATGCACTCTCGGGCATGAGCCGGGCGGAGGCGGCTGAAGCTGCCGGCATGGACCGGCAGACGCTAAGAGCCGGAGCCGGAGCGTCTCGCCACGTCCGAAAACCCTATGACTTCATTCCATGCCGAGCGTCATACGGATAGTTCGGATGGTCCTTCAGCGCGGCGTCATCTATATTCAGAATCTTCGCAACCGCAGCCGCCTCGAAGCACCAATAGCCGAAGTAGGTGTCGTGCCTGCCCTTGTGATTCTCGTACCAGTACGTGTCAGACATATTGTGATACCAGTCCTTCATGAAAGCCTGTAACTGGCGCTCAGGATAGACGTCGGCCTGCTTGAAACATTCGTAAAGCGGCGCATAGGCCTCAGGCCACAGAAGATGGTCCGTCTCGTCTTGGCCTGGATAGCCCAACGCCTTGATCAACTTGTTCGCCAAAGCGTCTGTGGCATGCTCGGGATTGCTCATCTGGAGGACGAGGTAGTCGAGCACGATGTCGGTCTTCTCACGCGGCAGGTCGAACAGGATGCACCAGGCCAGCAGCCGATACCACATGTCGAAGCCACCGGAGTAGCCGCCGCCGTCGCCGTAAAGAAAATACTCCCTGTCCTGCTGACCCAATTCGACGAACACCTGAAGCGCGTCGATGGCTGCTATGCTTTGTTCGCGGACATCGGACACGGAGGCACCAGCAGAGTACGAAGCAACAGCGATATGACATCGATTGCGAAAAAAATCATACGCAAAACCTAGTCTCTTTTTAAACTCGAGCGATTCATCGCTATACGCTTCGATGTAACGATGTAAAAAACTTATTTTTTTGTCAATAAAACTTTCAAAATACTGACTATTTTTTATCTTATCTCTCATTTTTCAGCATCTCTCCACGAAACATTTTCTAGACTCCTCTCGTCGACGGCGCCATATTTATCGACCTTTAGCAAGAGAGGCTTATATCCTTCCATCTGTATCAAAAACGCTTCCTCTTCTCCTACCGAATTCTCTATTCTATCCCTCACCCACGACGGAGACATCTGCCGGGTACCATCTTTCAGTCTGCCCAAGCCGGCGGATCCATACTTCGCGTCGGCCACAACATAAGCCGGATCGCCGCCCTGCTTATAGTAGACCCCGTCAATACCCTGATGGCCTTTATCACCCATTTGCGCCATGGGTCCGTCGATTTTCTCATAGCCCTGTTCCGCCATATAGCGGTCGGCCATAACCTCTCCAAAATTTCCTTTGGCATTGTTCGACACCTGAGAGACCGGCTTCCATTCCCCGGTCTTCGGGTCCTGGACCATGGCTTCCCCATCGGGCGCCCGTCGCACACCGGGGGGATCAGAAGCCCCAGTAGGCCCACCCGGGTCCTTTCTGTTTTCGTGACTTGAACGCGGGACCCCCGCATGGTCGTCGCCAAAGCCGTCGTGTTCTTTGGCATGACGAACGACTGCCGCCTCGGACACCTGGAAAGAACCACTCTTGCCGGCACCTCCACCAGCCCGCTTGAACGTGACGGCCAGTCGACGCGTCCCACGACCGGCGACCTCTGCCACTTCACCAACGACCTTGACCGACACTCGCAACGCGACCGCGCCGGCCCCCGCAGTCAATGCTGCTGCAGCCGCGGTTATCGCCGCTTCGACAGCCAGGAATGCCCCATCGACCCCAAGCGTGCCGAGAGCATAGTCGAGGCCACCTTTGTCCCAATCCGACAAAAACTGATTATAGCGCTGGAGAGCGGCGTCCTGAATGGCGTTCCAGATCTTATCGAGCGCGGCGCCGACTTTGGCCTGCCTTGCATCGACGGTTGCCTGCGTGCGTGCAATCGATCGGTCTTCCCATGATGTGTCGGCCTGGTAGTCAGGCAGGACCGTGTTCGTCGTCAGCCCTTCCAGACCGGCCTTTGCATATTTACTTGCTTGAGAGACCTGATTGACATCGACGGCCACACTGTCGCGAATGCGTCGATCAAGATTTTCGATGTCGTCCGCAAAGCCGGCATCTCTTCCAAACCAACTGGCAACATTTTGTTTAGCGATCAGCTCCAAACGTTTTCTTTGAAGCAGCGCGGCTCCGACGAAAGGTAAGGAATAGTCGTCGGCAGCGGTTTTAGCTGCATCCCATATGACGTTGCCCCCTTGGCTTAATCCAGTTTGAAGTTCGTTCTGGCCTACCGAGAGGACCAGGACATGAAGCGCAGTCGTTTTTCCGAGGAGCAGATCATCGGTATCTTGAAGGAGCAGGAGGCCGGGGTGCCGGTGGCCGAGCTCTGCCGCA
>NZ_JBEHWS010000052.1:0-2684 GCF_040239565.1 Fulvimarina thalattae | reverse complement strand
TGAGCGGCGAGTGGACGGTCCATAGCCAGAACGACCTCCTCGCGCAGATCTTCGGGCTTCAAAAAGTTAACAGAGCTTGAAAACAGCAAGCCAGGCGGGGCTTCCACGCCCCGACCCGAAAATGGCGACAAGCCCTGAAATCGACCAGGCCGCCATTGAGGCGGCCATTGAGCGTTTCCGGGCTCTGGGCGAGACCGACTGGATCAGCGCCGATCCCGTACCGCGCGATCGGCTTCCTGAACGGCCTCACGAGGGAGCCTTGGAAACCCATCAGCTCGTCGAGAGATTGAATTGAGCCTTCAATGTCGGAGCTGATCGATCCCGCCGGCAACCGCCTGTATCTGACCGCGACCGAGCGCGCCGCCTTCCTCAAGGCGGCCGAGAAGGCCGAGCGGGAAATCCGCTCCTTCTGCGAGGTGCTGCATTTCACCGGCTGCCGGATCTCCGAGGCGCTGGCCCTGACCGTCGGCCGCGCCGATGTCGACGGCCAAGCGCTCGTCTTCGAAACTCTCAAGAAGCGAAAGAGCGGCGTCTATAGGGCCGGGCCGGTGCCGCCCCGGGTGATCCATACCCTGAGCCTCGTCCACGCCGTCAGGGAGCACCGTGAGAAGCGGTCGAAGGAAAAGCTCTGGTCCTCTACAGCCGGACGACGGCCTGGCGCGACGTGAAGGCTGTTATAGCGGCCGCAGGCCTTGAGGGACCGCAGGCAGTTCTCAGGGGCCTGCGCCACGGATATGGGGTCGCGGCGATCGGCGCGGCGGTGCCTCTCAACATGCTGTCGAAATGGATGGGCCACGCCACCATCGAGACGACGGCGATCTACGCCAACCCCCTCGGAGAGGAACAACGCTCGATCGCCGAGAGCATGTGGAGTTGAGCTGCGAAAGCCATGAACCTGCCCAACAAATGTTGTCTTGTGGGTCTGGCATCGTTATGTTCATCGCATGCCCAGACTCTCGATCGACGTCACCCCTGAAGAGCACCGCAAGCTGAAGGCAATCGCTGCGCTGAGCGGTGAAAGCCTGAAGGATTACGTCTTGAAGCGCACGCTGGGCGACACTCCGGGCCTCGACACCATGGAAGAGGACGAGGCGGTGGCTGCTCTGGCGAATTTCCTCAAGCCTCGGATCGACGAAGCACGTCAGGGCAAACTGTCGACAAAGACGATGGCCGACATCCGAGGCGAAGCGCGTGAAGAGGCCGGGCGCTAGCGAACGTCATGCCGTCCTACGATCTCACGCTTGCCGCCGAAGAGGACTTGCGCGGCATCTGGCGCTACACCTTCGAGACGTGGGGCCTCGACCAAGCCGAAACCTATTTCGACCGGATCGAAGCATGTTGCGATGCCGTCGGGGACAAGCGTGCGCGCTCGAAAACCTTGGCCGGTCTTCCGGACGGTGTCCGTCTCCACCGCTGCGAACATCACTATCTCGTCTTTCTGGACGATCCTCGCCCGATCATCATCGCCATCCTGCATGAACGGATGGATGTGATACAGCGTCTGAAAGACCGGATTGGATAGGACGCTGAGGTAGCCGATCTGGGCTCCCGCGCGACATTCCGACCGGCCCTCAACAGCAGGGGCGGAATGGCGCGCAGCCGACCGGCGGGCGGCTTGTGGATAGACCACGCCGCAATCGAGACGACGGCACTATGTCGATGGAAACTTGAAGACCATGACCGACAAACGCAGGACGCAGCGATCGTTCAAAGTGGCGACCATGCCTGACGATCTGGGCGCTTTGCTGGATCAAGGGATCGAGGACTATTTGAAAAGCGTCACGTCGCAGCGCCGAGAAAGCTCATCGAAGTGATGAAAGCGGTGCCTTCACTCTGGCCCTTCACGAAGGCGTGACGTTGCGCTCTTATCGGGCGACCTCGCCACTGAAATCGCATCCGGCTCCATGCCAGTAGGAGCAGCTTCCCAGCTCTTCGATCGTCAGGCGATCACCCGTCCGGGACATGCGAAGCCGACAGACCGGAGCCTCGGGCTGTTTCGGATCGTAGCTCTCGCCGACAAGGGTCGAACCATCGGGCTTGCCGTATACCGTCACGTTCCCGACGCACTGGCGGGGAAGCACGACGGTCACGTCAGCGACCAGGAATTCCGGCTTGGCGCTGCCCCTACGAATGTCAGCCTCCAGAAAATACCCCTGTTCCTTCTGAACCCATTTACCGAGGAGATCATCGCCGGCGGCCGAAGCGGGAACGGCTGATAGGAGCATGGCCGGAAGGAGAATAAACGTCGATAATTTCACGGGTCGAAAGCCAATCATGAGCTTGTGTGTGGGGACGGATGTTCGGCGTTCTCAACGCCGGCCCCGCTGTTTTCAAGACGCCTGCGGGCTCGCGCAACGACCTCATGAACGTGAGCCATGACGGAAGGATCGTTGCTGGCCTCTCCTTGGGCGTATAGCAATTTTAAGCACAGCGCGCGGGAGACCCGTTTAGCCCGATTCCTTCAGACTTTGGTAAGCTTTTGGAGCCCGAAGATATGCGCGACAAGAGGGCTTGTCGCAACTTTGGGCTTCGGCCGAAAGAGCCCCGTTCGGTCTGAAATCTTCAGACTTTGTTAACTTTTTGAAGCCCGAAGATCTGCGCGACGAGATCGTTCTGGCTATGAACGGTCCACTCGCCGGCGAAGCCGAAACCCTTCTTCAGCCAGAGCATCGCCTCGAACCCCT
>NZ_JBEHWS010000051.1:0-2942 GCF_040239565.1 Fulvimarina thalattae | reverse complement strand
AGGGGTTCGAGGCGATGCTCTGGCTGAAGAAGGGCTTCGGCTTCGCCGGAGAGTGGACCGTTCACAGCCAGAACGATCTCCTCGCGCAGATCTTCGGGCTCCAAAAAGTTAACAAAGTCTGAAGATTTCAGACCGAACGGGGCTCTTTCGGCCGAAGCCCAAAGTTGCGACAAGCCCGCTTTCGGCCCGAGCCTGCCGATACCGGAACGACGAGGATGGGTGGAGAGCTGTCGGTCGGCTTTCGGGATGCTTTAACGCAAAGCCGACCGCAAAAAGCGGGCGGGTAGCGCGCGCTGCATGTGAGTCTTACCTCGATCTTACAACTATTCAAACAGGACGCTTCGTGAAGCATCGGCGTGAATTCCTTCAATTAGTTGCGTTGTCGGCTGCCGGGCTGACGCTCGTAGGCTGCGGGAAGAAAAACAAAATGACGAATGAGTTGTGGCACCAGTGGCGAGCCGACTGGCGATGGATGCACGACGTTGCCGAACGGCGCGGTTGGAACCTGTCTCGTCTGGAGATTTCTGCTCCTGCCAGCGAGGCCGCGCTGCGCCGCTTGGAGGCGGCGGCGGGACTGCCCGTTCCCGAGCAGCTTCGCGAGGTGCTGTCGCGCTATGCCGCCAGCGTGAGGTTCGACTGGTACGTGCCATCGCACCTCTCCCCGATGGAGCAGCGCAACTTTCCGACCAGCAGCTTCAACCGCGGCTTTGTCTGGGATATCGACCAGATCGAGAACCACGCGATCCCGGGTTTCCTCGCAATGAAGCAGGGACTGGCCGAGGTGGAAGAGAGCGAAGCGCCCAACACGCCGGGCATGTGGGAGCGGCAGTTTCCGGTGTTCTGGCTGATCAATGGCGACATCCTGACGATCGACATGCGCCGGGATGACAGCCCGCATCCCGTCCGCTATTTCAGTCATGAGCTGGAGATGCTGCATGGGCAGGCACTCGCGCCCGACTTCCTGACATTTGTCTCGGAGATGGCCCGGCTTGGCCAGGCCGGTACCGAATGGGCCTCGTGGATGCGCTTCGGCGAATGGGACGAGGACCGCTACTATTTGCGTGCCGACAGTCCCGGCGGGCGCGAATGGCGGCGATGGCTGGAGAGCGACCCGGCCCGGGTGGAGCCTGACGAGCCGCCGCCGGTGATTCTTAGCGAAACCGCGGCCGAGCGAACGCTTCTGGCAGCCGCGCAACGCGGCGACACGGCTGCGGCGACGGCTGCCTTGGCCAGCGGCGCCCGTCCCGATGTGGTCTGGAACCCGGCCTGGCCACGAGGCGGGCCACCATACGAAGACGAGTTCGCCACGGCTGTGACCTTTGCCGTCCGACGAAACGATACAAGCCTTGTCGAGCGGCTTCTGGCACATGGTGCCTCGCTCGACACACGGCACCTGGCCGTTGCAGAGGCTGTGTCCCGCGCGTCGGTCGGGACCCTGCGCTGGCTCTGCCGGAAGGGCGCGCGCGTCGATGGCTGGAAGAATGAGCGCTACTGGCCCATCCACCTTCTTATGACCCAGCGCCAGCGCCTCGTCGCCGCAAGTCCCGGGGAACTCGAACTGCGGCGCAGAGGAGAATACGGCCTGGATAGCGATGAGATGGATGCCGAGACCGCGGCACTCAGACGCGAGGCGTTGGAGCCGTTGCTTCGGCGGGATGTCGAAGCCTTCATCACGCCGCAGGACTATCTGGCCATGCTCGAAACGCTGCTCGCAAGCGGCGCTTCGCCGGACGCCCCTTGGGACAACGGCACGACCATGCTGATGTGGGCAGGACCGGAAAGCGCCCGCATCCTGCTACGATACGGCGCCGACCCGAACTATCATGCCCCGGATGGAACGACGCCACTCCATTTTACGCGTTCGGCCGCTGTCGCCCGCGTTCTGGTCGAAGCCGGGGCCGACGTGAATGCCCTCGCATCCCCGAACGGGCGCAAGAGTGAAACCGACCCGGTCTATACGCCATTGCAGGCCTCGCTGATGCTCGGAGACCTGTGGGGCACCGAACTCGCCAAGACGCTTCTGGAGCTGGGCGCAGATCCCTCCAAACGCGACGGCGAAGGCTACCCGACGCTCGGCTACGCGACCAGCGTCCCGGCCTTCGAGTTGATGAGGCCTTATGGCCTCGATCCGCACGAACGCATGCCGGACGGCGGCACGCTTCTGCATCGCCTCTACCAGCAGCGCGGTGCGATCCGCGCAACCTTTCCGGAAGAGGTGGCGATCCTCGACCTTCTTTTGGCTGAGGGTCTCGACATCAATGCACAGAACAACGTTGGGCAGACAATCCTTCACCTCGCTGCGCCAAACGCCATCGACGCTGCTTCCATCGAACTACTGCTCGAGCGGGGTGCAGATCGAAGCCTCAGAGATGCGAAAGGCAAACGTGCGGTTGACCTGATCCCTCGCTCCAAGAAGAATCTCCGAGGGGCTTTGACATCGGCGCGATGAAGAGTTCGACGTGGCATCGTCGATCCGCAATGACTGCTATCTAAAGCGCGCAACAGGGGGACTCATGGCTTCAATGGGTCGAAACCTGCCGATTATCCCTTTCGCTGAGTCTGAAACAGAATTGACAATTCTGTTTCAGATTCGGTCGAATAGCCGATCGGCATGTTTCGACCCGTCGCAGATACTCCGAACGAAAACCCGCTAGCCTGAAAGCGGACGCTGAGCTGCTTAATGGCGTGCCATATCTAATAGCTTCTCGCTCCAGTGAGCACCCCGCAATTAGAGGCGGAGGCCGACGGGGCCGCGAAAAGAAGCTTCAATTTGAGCAATCCTAAGCACGATTAATCAAACCCGCATACGATAGATGCGTTGACGTTGCCCCCTTGGCTTAATCCAGTTTGAAGTTCGTTCTGGCCTACCGAGAGGACCAGGACATGAAGCGCAGTCGTTTTTCCGAGGAGCAGATCATCGGTATCTTGAAGGAGCAGGAGGC
>NZ_JBEHWS010000050.1:0-3002 GCF_040239565.1 Fulvimarina thalattae | reverse complement strand
GCGGCATCGAGCGCGATGTTTCGCTCGGCCGACTGGACGATCCGCGTGCCCTCGATGCGGATCGTCCCGTCCGGGTGAAGAATTGCCCGCGACTTGCCGTTCTGGATGGTAAGAGCGCCGGAGTCGGCATCGATCTCGATCATGTCGGCAAGCGCCATCAGCTTCGACCATACCTCCAGCGAATCATCGAAACTTTTCGGTCTCGGTATATTGTTCATGGCTGGTCTTTCGTTTGCCTATGGCTTGCCGTAAAGCGCCCTGCCGATGGGCCAAGGGCGCTATTTCGGGATGAAGTCGAATTGCGCCCCGCACGCATAGCTTATTCCGAGATGAAAGTGTCATTTCTTGAGGCCATCGAGCGGTGCAACCTCATGTCTTCCAGTAGTCTTCGATGCCTATCCGCAGCTGATATTCCACAAGCGTCGGGTTCAAGGTCGCGGCCCGGTGCCACATATCGGTCGGATACGTAGACAGGACCGCGTAGCCGACGACATGGCCCTCCTTGATCGACAAGAAGACATCCAGGCCAGCCGGCATAGCAAGCTTCGGAAAAGTCAGTTTGAACGAATGCAGGCCATTGAAATCGACGAGACCGTTGAGCTCGGGGAACTTCCAGACCTTTCCCAACGCCTCGATCTTCCGCGGCTGATCCGGCAAGACATTATCGAGCAGAATCTCGCCCAGCGTCTCTGCCAATTGCGCAGACTTATCTTCAACACTGCCACTTGCGCCACGTGCATCGACAGAGAATAGCATCGCGGCGGAGTTTTTCTGTTCATCCGCCTCATCGATAAAGAACGCAAAAGCTCCAAGCTTCGGGTCTTGAGTGTTCTCGATCGGGAGGGGTTTCCATGCCGGTGGAAGCTCCACGACAATCTTCTTGCCCGCCCCAGCGGTGCTCGTGAGCGACAAGTCTCGCTCCTCAAAGGATGCCAGCACCGGGTCCTCGTCGAGCGACTGATTGAAACGGATCGATCCGACGAAAGCCGCGATGTTCGGGCCGAAGGAATCCCAGCTCTCCTCAGGACCATCGGCGCGTATGATCAGAAGCTCGTCGGCACGGCGAAATACCGAGATTCGAGTAAAGTCTTGCACCCCGTCCTCGTTCTTGCGCCCGGTCATCACCTCGCCAAATTTGGGATCATGCGCTTTCACGCCGAAATTCAGGGGCCCCCATTCAGATGCGAAAAAGCGAGCATAGTCGGCTGCAAGTCCAACCTTTGCCGGCTTGATCTTCGCTGCGAACACATGGATCTCACCTTGATCCCGGTTTACTGGATCGTATCCGAGGTAAACTTCGAAAAATTCCGTGAAAAGCTCTGAAGTTTGAAACTCTTCGACCGGTTTATCGGTCTTGTTCCAGATAAAGCCCTCGAGTTTCGACGTCGTAAAGTCGAGATACTCGAAGCCCTTCAGCGAAAATTTTTGCGTGGAATCTTGGCGATCTTCCAGTGTGAGCAAGGCGTCTGCCTGAGTCTGTGCCATGGTCACTCCGTGTTTGAATAGACATACTGCGCTGGCCACGAATGACACGACCAGTATTTTCTTTAGCAAATCGTGGAACACTCTTGGCCACTCCTTTGTTCGCCACTCATAGCCCGAGGAAGCCCTTTAGCTTGTCGAACCCCATGATACTGCCCTTGACCTTTGCGCTGGCGCCCGCGCCAAGGCCCAATTTCGCGCCAGCTTCTGCACTGGCCTTGCCTTTTTCGTAACCGATCTTTCCATCGACTTCTGCCTGCGCACCCACGGAGGCACCGACCTCACCGCCGACGCAAAAGCCGATATCCCAGTTCTCGTCGAGGCCTTCGTAGTCATCGCCAACGGACCAGTTATAGGCACTAATCGCTAGGTTGCTGACGCGGCGGGGAGTTACGCAAATCTCGCCCCCCATCTTGCCTTCAATCAAGTTTGCGCTCGCTCCGAGTTTTCCTGAAGCCGTCGCCTGCTCTGCAGTCAGGATCACTTCGCCCGACGCTTCTGCGCTTGCGCGCATTACTGCGCCGCTGGCGTCACCTTTGACGAAGCCGTCTTCCCGTGTCTTGACGCTTCCCTTCATCATGTACGCTTCGGCAGAAGCCTTAGCGCTTCCTTTCAGCCCCTTACTTGTGACCGATCCTTTGGCTTCCGCAGCCGCTTCACCACCAAGTACGGAGCCTTTGCCGCTGGCAAAACTATCATCATCGCCGAAGCTGCCTTCGGCCACGGCCGCACTCGCCTTGGCTTCGGCCTTACCTTCGACAATCGTGACTTCTTTTTCCTGGAATTTGCCACGAAAGTCGTTGTCGACCTTGTCTCTGCTCTCCGTCGTCGTCTTACCGGTCTTAAGATCGCGCTTGTTACTCTTGCCCCACTCGTTCCCGACACCGCCATCCTTCAATTTGCTTTCGACCGATGGACCGGACACCGAGGTCGAATTCTCGTCTTCCTTTGCCTCATTTTCAGGATAGGAATCGCGCGCTGGTGGTACAACCTTGTTTGCAGAGAGGCCCTGAACATAGTCCCGCAGACTCGCGATGTCGGACTCGTCGGTCGCCGCCCGGCTTGGCGTCGCCATCAGTCCACCGTCGGCGGGCCGCCAATGAGAAGGTTCGTAGGTCCATTTTTTGCTGAGCGGAATATCGCTTCGGAGCATGTCCTTTGCAGCCGCGACACCATCGAACGGTGGCGTCCCACGCAGGATCTGCGGATTGTCTATTCTGCGACCGGCGTCGGACATCGCGATTACTCGTTGGAGTCGATACGATCAGCGACGAACTTGATCCGTTTTCCCGAGATCAGGATGTCGCCTTCTTTCGACATCGACAGCATCGAATTTTCGCCGACCTTAATTGTCAGCTGATCGCCGACCCGAATGTTGTGGACCTTACCAACATCTAGGTGGATTCCAGCATGAAGTGCAACGTGATCATGAGAAGCGGATTTGGACGTCTTTGCCAAGTTCTTTGAGCATGGCTTGGAGAGGCGTGACGAAGCCGAGGCATTTTCTCGGTGTCGTATTG